>NZ_JBWKXF010000058.1:0-35824 GCF_059422645.1 Pseudomonas sp. GW821-FHT01C01
CCCCCGGGAAACTGTAGGAGCCGGCTTGCCGGCGATGGACGCAAGTGCGCCGCGTTTATCCAGTTCATACGTGTTGTCGTTAACGACCATCGCTGGCAAGCCAGCTCCTACAAGGCCCCCCCGGGAAACTGTAGGAGCCGGCTTGCCGGCGATGGATGCAAGTGCGCCGCGTTTATCCCGTTCATACGCGTTCTCGTTAACGACCATCGCTGGCAAGCCAGCTCCTACAAGGACCCCCCGGGAAACTGTAGGAGCCGGCTTGCCGGCGATGGACGCAAGTGCGCCGCGTTTATCCAGTTCATACGTGTTGTAGTTAACGACCATCGCTGGCAAGCCAGCTCCTACAAGGGACCATGCCCACGCTGAAAATGAAGTGACCTCCAAACCAGTGAAAGCCACAAAAAAACCACGCTCGTACGCCACGGGTGCCTTGGGTTTTTGCGTCCGCCCAATTTCCAGCTACAAATGATGAGTGGGTTGAGTGTCCAAAAACCTGACAGCGCTTGTCACGGGTCGGACGTCGAGGGATGGATTCGGTTTCAGGGATGGTCAGGCGCATGGCTCAAGGCAAGTACCGCTCCGACATCGACGGGCTGCGCGCTGTTGCGGTGATCGCAGTGCTGCTGCACCACCTCAAGGCCGGCCTGTTGCCCGGTGGTTTCGTTGGCGTCGACATCTTCTTTGTCATCTCGGGATTCCTGATCACCTCCCAGGTCTTTTCCGAGGTCAAGCGCAACGCGTTCTCGCTGAAAGGCTTTTATCAGCGCCGCATCAACCGCATCGTGCCGGCGCTGGCGACGGTGCTGCTGGCGACGGTGATCGCCGGGGCCTTCATCCTGTCCCCGGTCGACCTGATCCGCCTCAACGTCAGCGCCCTGTTCTCGCTGCTGGGCGTCTCGAATATCTATATCTGGGTCAAGTACGGTAACTACTTCGCCGCCGATGCCAGCGAAGCGCCGTTGCTGCACACCTGGTCGCTGGGTATCGAAGAGCAGTTCTACGTCATCTGGCCGCTGTTCGTCGTGCTGCTATATCGCCTGGCGCCACGTTACGTGTTGCCCGTACTGGCCATTGGCGTTGTGCTGGCGGTGGGAGTTTCCGAGTATGCGACCGGTATTTTTGCCACGGCCGCCTACTACCTGCTGCCCACGCGTTTTTTCGAACTGATGCTGGGCGGGCTGCTGGGGATCTACCTGCACCAACCGCGCGTGATCGGCAAACTCACGACCCTTGGTTATGCGCTGGCGGGCTACCTGCTGATCGGTTTCTCGCTGTTTGCCTTGAACCCCGACTCCACCTTTCCCGGGATCAACGCCCTGATCCCCTGCCTGGGCGCCGCTTTGCTGATCCTGGCCGGCAGCGGTGACCGTCATTCGCGCTTGCTCACCAGCCGGCCCATGGTGTTTATCGGACTGATCTCCTACTCGCTGTATTTGTGGCACTGGCCGTTGATTGCCTTCCTGAACTACGTGGAAATCCCCATCGACCTGCCCGTGGGGGCGATGCTGATCGCCACCTCAATCCTGCTTTCGTGGCTGTCCTGGCGTTATGTCGAAGTGCCGTTTCGACGTAACGGGGCAAGCCTGCACTTTGCCCGGGTCTTCACTCTCCGGTTTGCCCTTCCGGCGTTGGGGCTGGCCGTACTGGCGGGGCTGAGCCTGCAGTTCAACGGTTTTCCACAACGCTTCAACCCCGGGGTTTCAGCGCTTGAAGCGATGACCCTGAACAAGCCCGCCGAGGTCCGCAGCGGGTGCCACGTGCCCAATGCGCTGTACAAGACCGAACCCAATGATCACTGCCGGTTGGGCGCCTCCAAGGATGAACTGGACGGCATCATGATTGGCGACTCGTTTGCCAATCACTTCACCGGCATGGTCGACATTCTGGCCAGGCCCAACAACATCATGCTCATGGACTACACCATGGACTCCTGCCCGCCGATCCTCGGCTTCACCGCCGAAATGCCCGCGGTGTATGCAGCCCATTGTGCGAAACGCAACGAGCGAGTGTTCAGCCTGATCGAGCAGAACAAATATCGCTACGTGGTGCTGGCGGCGATCTGGCCCAAGGATGCACAGGCCAGGGATCTGGTCGAAGCGAGCATCCAGCGGGTGGTGGAGAACAGCGGCCAGGTGATCGTCATCCTGAGCAACCAGCACATTGAAAAGGCGGCGAGTTGCCCGATTCGCCGGTTGATGTTCGGCACCGAACGCAATTGCTCGGTCGCCCAGAGTGCACTGGCGCCCTATTGGGCGGACGTGCGGGCCAGGTTCCCGCAGATCCGCTTTATCGACCCCAATCAAGTGATATGCCCGGCCGGCGTGTGCAGTCCGGTCATTCAGGGTCAATTGCTGTACCTGGACGATTCGCACTTGAACGAAGTGGGGTCGCGGTTTATCGGCCGCACCTTGCTCGACCGTGGATTCTCCCTGCTGCACGACCCCAAGACCAACCCGCAAACCGCCGACACCTGGTTTGATACCACCGAGGCGAACTGACGCCCGTTGCCGCTCACAGGCGGCTGGCTGACGAAGACAGCATCATTGAATTGGCCATGACTCGACAGGCACTTGATCAATAGATAGTTGGACATTTTTTAACACAGACATTGCGCCATCTGTGCGTAAGAACTGTCGGACTTTGGGGAAAATCGTCATTAATTCGGAGACTCAAACCTGACACCCTCAAGCAGCTACAAACCTTGTATTTCAAGGCTTACGACCGTTTGTCGCTTTCTTGAGTTTTTCGTCAAACAGCCAAAATCGGGGGGAAAACCCAACAGTGGTGGGACTTTGATGGCAATCACCCCCATATTTGGGGGTGTCTTGCCCCTTTTACATGCCGGTTTGCCGATACGGTTTGCCGAGGCTGGTCTATACCCCTTTTGACAGTCTTGTTTTGCAACTCTCCACCGTTTTACGAGGCGCTAATATGGACGTGAGCGTATTTGGTACAGGCTATGTTGGCCTGATACAAGCAGCGGCACTGGCCGATGTCGGACATCGCGTCCTGTGTGTCGACATCGATCCGAACAAGATCCGGCAACTGCAACAGGCCGTGCCACCGATCAGTGAGCCAGGGCTGTCCGGCACCCTTGAAGAAAACATCAAGGCCGGTCGCATGCTCTTCACCACCCAGGCCAGCGATGCGGTGGAGCACGCCGAGCTGATTTTCATCGCCGTCGGTACGCCCGCCGACGAAGACGGTTCAGCCGACCTCAGCCATGTGTTGAACGTGGCCCGGCAGATCGCCAGTTTCATGGAGGCCGACCGTACCCTGATCATCAAGTCCACGGTGCCGGTCGGCACGGCGGATCAGGTCAGCGCGACTGCCGTTGAAGAGTTGCAGCGCCGCGGCAAAGGCGCGCTGAAGGTACGGGTGGTGTCCAACCCGGAGTTTCTCAAGGAAGGCAGTGCCCTGGCCGATTGCATGCGCCCGGACCGGATCATCGTCGGCACCGGTGATGATCAAGCGCGTGATCAGATGAGCGCGCTCTACGCACCGTTCTGCCGCAACCACGACAAATTGATGTTCATGGACAACCGCAGCGCCGAGCTGACCAAGTACGCGGCGAACGCGATGCTGGCCACGCGCATCAGTTTCATGAACGAACTGGCCAACCTCACCGAGTTGCTGGGGGCCGATATCGAAGCCGTGCGCAAAGGCATCGGTTCGGACCCGCGCATCGGTTACCACTTCATCTACCCCGGCTGCGGCTTCGGCGGTTCGTGCTTCCCCAAGGACCTGCGCGCCCTGTTGCACACCGCCGAAAACGCCGGAATGCCCTTGAAGTTGCTGCGTAGCGTGACCGACGTCAACGACCACCAGCGGCATATTCTGTTCAGCAAACTCAAGGCGCAATTTCCCGGTGGACTGGCCGGCAAATCCATCGCTGTGTGGGGCCTGGCGTTCAAACCCAACACCGATGACATGCGCGAAGCACCCAGCCGCTACCTGATGGAAGCACTCTGGGCCGAAGGCGCGAGCGTGCAGGCCTACGACCCGGAGGCCATGTCCGAATGCCGGCGCCTTTACGGTTACCGCGACGACCTGCATCTGTGCGCCACCCGCGATGACACACTCGAAGACGCTGACGCCCTGGTGATCTGCACCGAGTGGAAGAACTTCCGCGTGGTCGACTTCGACAGGCTGGCGAGCAAACTGCGTCACCGGGTGATCGTGGACGGGCGCAACCTGTACAGCCCGGAACAGGTGGCGGCCGCCGGCCTGCATTACAGCGGCATCGGCCTGCGCCACATCGTGCCCGAGGCCGTACGGCCATGAAGACTCTCGTCACCGGAGCGACCGGTTTTATTGATGCCCATTGCGTGCTGCGACGGTTGCACGATGGACACCAGGTGTTCGGCCTGGACAACTTCAACAGCTACTACGACCCGCAACTCAAGCACGATTGCATGCGTTGGGTGCAGGAGCAGGCACGCCCTTTCCCGCTATCAGCGGTTGACCTGACCGATACGCCGGCCGTAGAGGCGCTGCTTGCCAGCGACTTGGCCCCCGCTACCGATTTCCAGCCGCCTATCGAGCTGGATGAGGAACTGAGGAGCTTCGTTGCCTGGTTCCTCACTAACGACTGACTGCCTGTCGCCCATGCCGCACACGGCTTAACTCTGCGGAGAATTTATGTCTGAACACGAAAAAAGTGTGCCCTTTGACAAACTGCGCAGGGACAAGCGCCTGGACCCCGAGCAGCGCAGGCGCATGGATGCCGCCATCCACATGCAGGGCCGTGGCTGGATGACCGGTCGCGAAGGTGGCCGGCCGTGGACCCTGTCGCGCACCAACCGCGTCCTGGCCTGCTTCGGCGCGCTGCTGATCCTGGTGCTGATTTCCCCGCTGCTGCTGGGGCTGGCGCTGGCCATCAAATTCTCCAGTCCGGGGCCGGTAATGTTCGTGCAGAAACGTACCGGCTACCGCGGCCGCATGTTCGGCATGTACAAATTTCGCACCATGGTCGCCAACGCCGAGGAGCTCAAGGAGTCTCTGCGGCACCTGAACAAGCACGGTGCCGACGCCATCGATTTCAAGATCGACAAGGACCCGCGCATCACTGGTATCGGCGGCTTCCTGCGGCGCACCAGTCTCGACGAGCTGCCGAACCTGTTCAATGTGGTGACCGGCGACATGCGTCTGGTAGGTCCCAGGCCGACTTCGTTCAACGCCTACCGCTACCAGGACAAGCACCTCGCGCGCCTGAGCATCTACCCCGGCATGACCGGCCTGTGGCAAATCTCCGGGCGCAGCAATATCGACTTCGACCAGCGCGTTGAGTTGGACCTCACCTACATCACCGAGCAGAGCCTGCTGCTTGATTTGAAGATTCTATTGAAAACCCCTCTCAAAGTGTTCAGCGGTCACGGAGCGAGTTAAATGGATGGTTCAACGGCTAAAAGCCTCAGTATTGCCAGCCCGAGCGAGTCCAACCTGACATCGACAGTGCTTGACCAGAACCTGCGGATCCTTTTCCTGACAGCCGCCAACCCCGGCGCAGGCACCACCACCAGCGCCCTGGCGCTGGCCAGTCAACTGGCGAAGATGAGCAGCGGCCTGGTGCTGCTGGTGGATGCCAGCCAGTCGGCGACCAACCTCACGCAACAGTTGGGGCTGAGCAAGGAACGGGGGTTTCGCGACTTGTTGTTCAACACCCAGAGCCCGCCCTTGTTGCAGGACTGCGTGGTGGAAGTCTCCAGCCTGCCCTTTCACGTTCTGCCATTCGGCCGCTATTCCCGTGGCAACGAACACCTGACACCGGAGCGCCTGAGCCCGCTGCTCGATCAACTCGGCATCCGCTACCGGTTCGTGGTGATCGACGGCGACGCGGTGTATTCGGCCTCCGACACCCTGGTCATCAGCACCCAGGTGGACGGCGTGGTCCTGGTCGTGCGCTCGGAGGATACCCGCTGGGAAGTGGCCCAGGCCGCGGCCCAGCGCCTGAGCCAGGCCGGGGCAAAACTGGTCGGCAGCGTATTCAACCGACGCAAGTACTACATGCCCGAATGGCTGTACAAAAACCTGTGAGCAATCAGACAAGGGTGACGCCATGAACGCCAAGATACTTGTCCTGCTGTTGCTGCCCCTTGCAGGTTGCTCCAGCACTTCCTCCGACGAATCACAAAGCATGCCGGTGCAAATCCTTACGGCCCCACCGGCCAACGCCCAGGCCACTGACGTGCCCAAGGTCGAGAAGACCCTGCGCCCACAGGATGTGCTGGACGTGATCTTCCACATCAGCACCAGTGGCTCGGCCGCCTATCGCGTGCAGTCCGGAGACATGATCGCGCTGAACTTCACCGCCGCCAGCCAGTTCAACGGCAACCAGTTGGTGCTACCCGATGGCACCATCGAACTGCCGGGGGCCAACACCACAGTGAAAATCGAGGGCCTGACCCGCGACGAGGCACGGGATGCGATTCAGCGCGCCTACGACCGCAAACAGCTGTTCCAGCCCAACCGCAATAAGCTGTCAGTGATTCTGGTGACCCCGCTGACCAATGAACAGAACCTCAAGTCCGTGCTCAACCACCCCGTCACCGGCATGAGCCGGGAAATCATCGTGGGCACCGACGGCTACGCCAGTTTCCCGGAAATCGGTGCCGTGCCGCTGCAAGGCATGACCGTCAACCAACTGGAGGCCTACCTGAATAAACGCTACGCCACCTTGCCGGGTCGCATGACCGTGGACGTGCTGCTCAAGTCCACCGCCGGCAACGAAATCTATGTACTGGGTGAAGTCGGCCAGCCGGGCTCCTATCCGATCCGCCGCCCGGTGTCGGTGCTCGAAGCCCTGACCATGGCCCGCGGTTCCAACGCCAAGGCACGCCTGGACTCGGTGATGATCATGCGGCGCAACGGCAACCAGGTGGTCGCACACCGTTACGACGTAGAAAAAGCCTTGTCCGGCGATGCCTCCCAGATCGCCTACCTGCAAGCGGACGACATGCTGTACGTGCCCAAGACCAGACTGGCCAGCGCCGGTGAGCTCGCGCGACAACTGGCGGACGTCGTGTTGTTCCAGGGTGTGGGCTTCAGCTTCAGCTACCGCGTCGACAACAAAAACGACAGCAGCGGCAACAACTGACTCTCAGGTGACCCATGAATCCAAAGGAAAACTACCTGCATGAGTTCTTCAGGATCTTCTTCGCCAACAAGCAGTTGGTGAAGCGAGTCTTCCTGGTCTTTGCGGTGTTCGCTGTGGTCTTGCCGCTGTTGCTCAAGCAGAGCTTCGATATCACCGCCCAGGTGATTGTGCAGTCCAAGAAAATCTCCCAGGGGGATGCCACCAGCACCCTCAATCAGGAAAACGCTTCCTTCATTCCGCCGTCGCTGGCGGACATGGAGACCGAGAGCAATATCCTGCGTTCGCCGGCGTTGATCCGCCAGACCATCGGCCAGTTGCGCGAAAAGGGTGAGTACACGCTGCCCGTGAGCGCCTTCAACAAACTGCTGGTGCAGCCGTTCAAACAGTTTGTGAGCAACCCCGTTCGCGAGCACGTGATCAACCCGGTTCGCAGTCTGCTCGGGCTGCAGACCGATCCGGTACGCGACACCCTGCTCGATGCCCTCACGCAGCAAGCGTCCAGTGCCCTCAAGGTTGAAACCTTGCCGGGCTCCAACGTGATCTCGATCGTCTACAGCTTCCCTGACCCGGCCCAAGGCACCCGTTTCGTCACCGCCCTGCTGCAAAATTACCTGGTCAGCCGCCAGGAAATGCAATCGATCGACCTGCCGCAGAGCTTCTACGAAACCAAGAAGTTGCAGTACCAGGTGCGTCTCGATGGCCTGGAAGCCAATCGCCTGGCCTTGCTCGAAAGCATCGGTTCGTCCGACCCCAAGGAAGAAATCACGTTCCGCCTCAACGCGATCAACACCGAGGAGCAGGCGCTCAACCTGTATCAGGACCGACTGCTGCAAAGCCAGCGCTGGCTCGATTACCTGAAAACCAGCCTGGCGACCGCCAACAACGCCAAATTCAACGACTACACCTTCCCCTACACCTTCACCACCACGGTCGACAACGTCGCTTTCGAAGACCGCGAGATCAAGCAACTGGGTGAGCAACTGACGACCATGGTCGGCCGTTACATGGACGACCTGGCGGTCTTTCAGCCCGGCAGTGAGCCGATGCAAATGGCCCGCGAGCAAATCATCCGGGCCCGTGGGCAATTCCTGAAGATTGTCAGCAACCGGATTCAGGAGCGCACCAGCGACCTGGCGACGATCAGCTCGGTCATCGACCAGAAAACCGCGCGCATTGCCGAGTTCAAGAATCGCATCCATCAATTGCAGGAAACCCGGAGCAAGCTGCGGCAGATGGACACCGAGATCAACGCGCTGCACGCGGCGTTCTCCACCTATGCCCAGCGCTTCGCCGAAAGCAGCACCGCGCGCGCGCTGGACAACGACCTGTCCAACGCACGGGTGCTCAGCCCGCCGTTCGAACCGACCGAAGCGGCGTTCCCCAAACCGATGCTGATCATTCCGTTCGGGTTGTTCACCGGTCTGCTGCTGGCGATTGCCCTGGTCTACGTGCGTGAGTTCTTCGACCACCGCTTCAAGCACCCTGCGCAAATCACCCATGAACTGGGCTTGCCGGTGCTGCTGGTGATCAACGATCAAAGCACCCTGCCGAACAACCCGCACAAGAACTGGAGCGTGCCGGCCCTCATTCATTGGGTGCGCAATTGAACGCGCCACTCGGCACCACCCACGACCTGCCGATCATTCATTTGCTCAGCAGTGGCGGCTTCTATGGGGCCGAACGGATGCTGCTGGATCATTGCCTGGCGACGCCGGGGCAGCACCAGGTGTTGTTTCTCGATGCGCCACCAGAACTGATCGCACGTTTTCGCGAGGCCGGCGTGGATTGCCTCGGCTGTGCGGGATTGGGCGCGCTGCTCGGGCACTTGCGCCAGCGACGGGACCAGCGGCCACTGATCAATACGCACAACTTCAAGGGCCTGTTGTTCGGCTGGGTCGGCGCTACGCTGTTGCGCCTGCCGCTGGTGATCACCCAGCACGGCTTCACCCCGCGCAGTCGCAAGCAGAAGTTCTACACCTGGCTGAGCCTGCAACTGTGCCGCACGGCCTCGGTGGACCGGGTGGTATGTGTCGCCGAAAGCATTGCCGCGCTGCACCGCCAGGCCAATGTGCGCATGGACAAACTGCAGGTGATTCCCAACGGCCTGCCGGAGGCCAACGAATTGCTGCCGCGCAGTGGCGCACGTCAACGCTGGCTGGCCGGTTACGTCGGGCGCCTGAGCAGCGAAAAAGGCCCTGACCTGTTTCTCGATGCCCTGATCCCGTTGTGTCAGCAGTATCCGCAACTGGATGCGGTGATGCTCGGCGACGGGCCGGAGCGGGAAAGCCTGCTGGCGCGAATCGACGAAGCGGGTTTGCAGACGCGCATCACGCTGCCGGGCTACCAGACCGACATGCGTGCGTGGTGGCGGCAACTCGATGCGCTGGTGATCAGCTCGCGCACCGAAGGCACGCCCATGATTCTGCTCGAAGCGATGCAGGCCGGGGTGCCGGTGGTGGCCTTCGGCGTCGGCGGGATTCCCGATGTCTTGCAGGACCGCCACAACGGCCTGCTGGCCGCGCCCGCCGACAGCTCCGCCCTCGCCTGCCAGATCGGCGCGTTGCTGCGTGACCCGGCCATGGCCGGCGAGTTGATCGACAACGCAAAACGTACGCAACGGGATCGCTACGACCTCAAGGCCCTGGCCGAACGCTGGTCGCAGCTTTACCTGCGGACTGCACGGGAGGCACGCACGTGATTGTTCCGCTCTCGATCGTCAGTTTGCTCGGCCTGGTCTGCCTCGGTTTGCTGGCCAGCCCTTATCCGTATCTGGCGCCGGGAGCGGTGCTGGGCCTGGTGGGTGTCGCGGTGCTATACCGCAAACCTGCCTGGGGCCTGCTGGGTATTGTCGCCATGCTGCCTTTCGAGGGGCTGTTCACGGGCAACGCGTTATCCGGCTCCAAGTTCCTCGGGGCCTCGCTGGCGCTGATCCTGATGCTGCAACTGGCGATTCACCAACTGCCGTCCGCTCGCCTGCGCAGCAATATCTGGCGTTTCCTGGTCGGGTTCATGTTGCTGTACCTGCTGAGCCTGTTGAATACCGACGATATGGACATGTCCCTGGGCCACCTGCGCGAATTGAGCATCGGCCTGATTCTGTTTGTCATCACCCTGCTGGTCGGGCGTGAGTTGAACCTCGACCTGTTCGCCAAACTGGTTGCCGTCAGTGTCGCGGTGACCTGCGCCATGGCCATGTTCTCCGCCAAGTACCAGGACGTGGGCCGTGCCTCCGGCTTGCAAAACGACCCGAACAACTTTGCCCTGATGATCGCCTTCGCCGTGCCCATGGCGTTGTTGCTGGTGGTCCGCAGCCCGAACCTGCTGCACCGGTGGTTCTGGGGTCTCTGCTTCCTCCTGTTGCTGCGCGGCATGACCAGGACCGAATCCCGGTCGGGGCTGGTGGTGCTGTTCCTCAGCCTGTTGATCGGCGCCTGGCATTACCGTGCGCAATTGCCACGCATTCGTCCGCGCCACCTGGGTTTTGCCATGCTCGGCCTGGCGATTGTGATTCCGCTGGGGCTCTATGCGATGCCGGCCGGTTACGTGGCGCGTATCCAGTCGCTGAGCATCCTCAGCTCCGGGGCCAAGAGTCAGGATCCGTCCCTGGGTCGTCGCGCCTCCTACATTGTGGTCGGCAGCGCCATGATCGCCGAGAACCCGTTGCTTGGCACCGGCCCCGGCACGTTTCCGCTGCACTACGCCACCACCGGTTATGCCAAGACCTTTTCCGTCTCCGGCAAGACCGAGGACCTGTACCGTCGCGCCCACAACACCTACCTGGAGATCTTCAGTGAACTGGGGATTCCCGCCGGCCTGATGTTCGTCGGCATGCTGGCCCTGGGTCTGTACAACCTGATTCGCGCCCGCCGCGCCTGGCTGTTGCGACAAGACGGGCATCAGGCCGATTTGATGACCCACCTCGGCATGAGTTTTCTGTCGTTGACGTTGTTCCTGATGTTCCTCAGCGCGCCGAACCATAAGTACCTGTGGATCATGCTCGCGTTGACCAGCGTGCTGCGCACTAAAGCCGAAGAAGCCCCGACGACGGAGGTCAGGGCATGAACCGCATCAGCATCGTCATCCCGATGTACAACGAGGCCCGGCACATCGCCCGAACCCTGCTCGCGGCACGACATGCCGCCGAGGCGGCCAACGTCGAATGCGAGTTGATCGTGGTCGACAACGGCTCGGATGACCAGGGCCCGGACATTGCCCGGCAGTTCGGCGCCCGGGTTCTGGCCCTGCCCGGCCTGCTCATCGGTGCATTGCGCAATCGCGGAGCGGCGATCGCCAGCGGTGAATGGCTGGCCTTTATCGATGCCGACATCGAGATGCCCGAGAACTGGCTCAAGCTGCTGTTCAACCTCGAGTCCGGCGGCCAGGCCGATGTCATTGGCCTGGACCTGCACACCCCGGCCGAAGCGCCGTGGTACGCCGACGCCTGGCAGCGCCGCACCTTGCGCCCCGATACGCAGCCGCAGCATGTCGCGCAATGGCTGCCCAGTTCCAACCTGCTGATGCGCCGTCGCTGGTTCGACAAGGTCGGTGGCTTCAACGAACAACTGCGCACCGGCGAAGACAAGGAACTGACCATGCGCCTGTCCGATGCTGGCGCCAGGCTGCTCTCGGTCAACCAAAGCGTGGCGTTGCACTGGGGCTACGAAGGCAGTTGGCGGGAGTGGATAGGCAAGGAAATGTGGCGCCAGGGCAGTCATCTGCAACTGCTGCGTACCCATGGACCCAGCCTGCGGCTGCTGCGTTTTCCGCTACTGTCGATTGCTGTCTGGGTGATCGATTTCATGGCCATTTCCGCCCTGTTCGACGGTTACCCCCATCATTCGGCGCTGATGCTGCTGCTGACCGTCCTGCCCGCACTGGCGCTGAGCGTGCGCCAGAGTGCCAGGCACCGCGACATGCTCCTGACCCTGCAACTCTGGGGCCTGCACTGGGTACGCCTGCACCTGGCGGGTGCCGCGTTTATCCTCAGCCTTTGTCATTGGAATGCCAGGAGGCCCGCCCGTGGCTGAATTCATTTTCTGGTTGTGCCTGTTGCTACCGGTTTACGCCTACCTCGGCTATCCCCTGTTGCTGACGTTGCTGGCACCGTTCTACCCGGCACCACGCCATGGACCGGCTCAACCGATGAACGTGAGCATCGTGATTGCCGCACACAACGAGGCGCGGCATATCGAAGAAAAACTGCGCACCATACTCACCCAGGATTATCAGGCCCGCTCACTGCAAATCATCCTCGCCAGCGACGGCTCGACCGACGACACCGTGGCCTGTGCACGCAAGGTCAATGACCCGCGCATCAGCGTGCTCGACCTGCCCCGCCAGGGTAAGGCGGCGACGCTCAATGCCGGGGTCGCGATCAGCAGCGGCGAGATTCTGGTGTTTACCGACGCCGACAACCAATGGTCCACCGATACCCTCGGCCAGTTGCTCGCGCCGCTCAACGACCCGCAGGTCGGTGGCTGCGCCGGGCATATGGTGATCCCGGTGACCGGCAAGGGCTTGAGCATTGGCGACAGCTTGTATCGGCACTATGAAGGCTGGCTGCGCTACGTGGAAAATCGCACCGGCTGCATGGTCTCCGCCGACGGCGCATTGCTCGCCCTGCGCCGCGAGTTGTTCCAGAACGTGCCGGCGGAGGTCAACGACGATTTCTTTATCAGCACCTGCGCGCCGGTGGCGTTCAAACGGATTGTCTATGTGCCCCAGGCCCGGGTGATCGACCAGGGCGTGGACGAAGCCGACAAGCAATTCCGTCGCCGTCAGCGCGTCACGGTGGGTGGCCTGCAAAGCCTGGCCCAGCGCCGGGAGCTGCTGAATCCCCTGACCCACGGCCTGTATGCGATTGCCTTGATCAGCCACAAGCTGATCCGGCGTCTGGCGCCGATCCTGTTGCTGCCGTTGCTGCTGAGCAATTTCTGGCTGTGGGATGACCACGGCCTTTATCGCCTGAGCCTGATCGCACAATTGCTCGGTTACACGGTGGCCATTGCCGGCCTGCTGGATTCGCAACACCGCTTGCCCAAACCCTTTCGCCTGGCCGCATTCCTTCTGGTGACCCTTGCCGGGATGAGCACCGGCCTGTGGCAATTCCTGCGCGGTCGGCGTTACGCCCAATGGAACCCCGAGCAAAATCGATGAGAGGCGCGTGCCGTGGCAATCAAACAACTGTTAAAACGCACCAGTGGCTGGCTGTACCTCAACTCCCCGGTCGGGCGCAATCAACTGCACGGCGCCGGGGTGATCCTGATGCTGCACCGGGTGCTGGCCAGCGACCAGGCTGCCGAACTGCCCCATCGCAATGAACTGTGCGTCGGGCCAAAGGCGTTTGAACATCTGCTGGTGTGGTTGAAAAAACACTTCGACTGCGTGCCGCTGATGGACATTCTGCAACCTGACGCGCGGCGTTCGGAGCGGCCGAAAGTGGCGCTGACCTTCGACGACGGCTGGCGTGACAACGCAGTGAACGCGTTCCCGCTGCTGCAAAAACGCCAGGTGCCGGCGAGCATCTTTCTGTCTACCGATTTCATTGGCAGTCGCCAGCGGTTCTGGTGGGAAAGCATCGGCGAAACCCTGTGGAACAGCCATGGCGAACAGGCACGCCGGCACTTGATCGCAAGCCTGCAGCAACTTGGGCGTCCGTTGCCGGCACTGTGCGAAAACCCGGATGAACAACGCCGCAGCCTGGCGTTGCTGAACTTTTTGCAGAGCCTGAAAACCCTGTCGCACCTGGACCTCAATCGCCTGACCGACGCCTGCCCCCAAGAGTCGTTACCCCAGGCGCTGGACTGGCAGCAAGTGCGCAATCTGGAAGCGTCCGGTCTGGTACGCTTCGGCCCTCACGGTGCCAGCCACGCCATCCTTACCGGCCTCGACGATCAACGCCTGGATGAAGAACTGAGCCGCAGTCGCGACGCGCTGCGCCACGGCTGCGACCAGCCGTTGCCGGTTTACTGCTACCCCAATGGCGACAACGATGCGCGGGTGCGTCAACAGGTGGCCAGGCATGACTTCCCGTTTGCCCTGGGTACTGGCACCGGCATTTATCGAGGGGCCGAAGATCCACTGGCCCTGCCACGCTTCGGCGTCAGCCAGCGCACCGCGCGCAATCCCGAGTTGCTGTCCTGGCGCATCTGCCGTGGGGCACGCCCATGAGCCGCAGCAACTACCTCAGGCACCTGGCCCTGAGCATGGGCACCAAATTGGCGATGATCGCCCTGCGCTTGCTGCGTAACGTGTTACTGGCGCGGATTCTCGGCCCCAGCGAACGCGGCTTGTTTGCCTTGCTCAGCGCCCTGCCCGACCTGATCAGCGCTGCCACCAGCGGCGGCTTGAATTCAGCGGTGGGCTATCAGGCGGCCAAGCAACGACCGATGGGCTTGCTGCTGAGCCAGGTGCTGCTGTTCGGTTGTCTGCTGGCGGCGTTGCTGACCTTGCTGGTGGTGGCGCTGACCCGCGAGTTCGGCAGTGAACTGGACATCACCACGCAACTGGGCCTGCTCGCCTGGCTGTTGCTGCTGGCGGTGCCGTTGACCGTGCTCAAAAGCGGTTTGCTGACCCTGCACAACGCCTCGGGCGGCGTGGTCGCCTTCAATGCCTTGCGCCTGACCGAATCGCTGACACCTCTGCTGTTGTTTCTGGCGCTGTTCTGGATGTGGAAAACCGCAGCCCTGGAAGCGGCGTTGATCAGTTGGCTGGCGGGGATCAGCCTGGTGGTTGTGGCCGGTTGGGTCTGGCTCAAGCGCGAGCATCCGCTGAGCCTGCAATGGGATCGCGCCAGTCAAAACGAACTGCTGCGCTACAGCGCCCGCAGTCATCCAGACCTGCTGTTCCAGCAAGTGATTCTGCGCTCCGACTACCTGTTCATCGGCGCCCTGCTCGGCACCACGGCGCTGGGTCACTACGCCATGGCCAGTGCGGCCGCCGAGTTGCTGCTGATCGTTCCGGAAGCAGTGACCACGCCGCTGATGAAGCGCCTGCTGCAACAGGAAGAAGGCATCGAAAAAGTCACGCCACTGGCCTTGCGCCTGACCGCTACGGTGATGCTCGGCGCTTGCCTGACCATGGCAGTCGTCGGTGAATGGTTGATCGTGACACTGTTCGGCGAGGCTTATCAGCCTGCCTATCCTGCGTTGCTGGCGCTGCTGCCCGGCCTGTTGGGTCTGTGCTACGCGAGCATTCTGCGCCTGGACCTGCTGGGCAAAAACCGGCCCGGCACGATTTCGTTGTTGATGGGCCTCAGCGCCCTGCTCAACCTGGCGCTCAATGTGGTGCTGATCCCGACCTACGGCATCGTCGGCGCAGCAGCGGCGTCCTCTATCGCCTACCTGGCCGTGACCCTGGCGCTGTTGGTGACGTATTGCCGGTTGAGCCACGTGCCAATCTGGCAAACGCTTATCGTCCTGCCCGGCGACATCGCGCCGATGCTGCTGATGCTGCAACGGAAATCGGCATGAAACACCTGTTATTACTGGTGAGTCTTGGCCTCGGGCTGAGCGCCGAAGCTGCGCCCATGCGTTGGGCCGATATCCGCGACGGCAGCCTGTACCTGCAAACGGACCGCCCCGACACCCTGACTGTGCTCTGGGCCCCGGTGTGGCAGGCTGAAGCCAACGAAGAACACCTCTACTTGCTCGATGGCCAGGGCAAACTCCAGAGCGAACGACTGATTGCCGCCAATGAGCCCAGCGGCAGTCAACACTGGGACCTGGCGCCGGGCGCCGCCAGTTATCGACTGGAAATTCCTGGCTACAGCTTCCGTCGTTATACGGTTGAGCACGACGACCACACCGTCGCACTGTTCGCCCCGGCCAAGGTGCATTTCAGCGTTGAGCCCCGGGACGGTGACGAGTTGTATTTCAAGGTCGCGGCCGGTGAACACGCGGTGCTGGCCGGTAAATTCCACGGCGGCGTCGACGCGTTGCAAGCGCAGCGCGTGAGTGACGGCCAACAGTTTTCACTGCCTCTCAAGCCTTACCCCGTTTATTGGCAGTTCGACAAAGTCGAGTTGCCCGTTGCCACCACCGATCAAGTCTGGCGCCTGCACCTGCACGGCAACGGCAAGGTCGCATTCTGGCTCGACGGCACGGCCAACCTGTTCGCCCAGAACCCGCAACAGCTCAAACCCTTGCACGAAGACGAAGGCCAGACCCGGCTGACGCTGCACAAAGACGTGCTCGGCAAGACCCCGAACCTGGGTATCGCCCTGCCGTATGCGCGACCGCCGGATTCCAGTTTCGCCGTGCTCGATGCCCTGCAACCACAGGCCGGAACCTATTACAGCCTGGTCGATATCATGGCGACGCGGCCGCATTACGAAGACGTGTTCCGCCGGTTGTATCAGGATCGCTTCGGCATCACTCAGGACATCACCCTGCTGGCCGGCCGTCAGCGCCGGGCCGACCTGCGCGCCGACACCACCAGCAACGCCGGCCTCGACGCCTGGCTCGCCGCCACACGCGCACTTGGCGGCAAGGGCACGCACTACATCGGCTTTGCCGACGAACCGAACCTCAACTACCCGGACTACGCCAGCTACCAGCGCCTCTTCAACAGCATGGCCTGGCAAGTGCGCAGCAACCCGGACAACGCCAAGGCCGGCGTGCGCATCGCCATGCCGGCCAGCTCCCGGTTCGTCAATGGCCCGTTCGTCGACAATGCCGCCGACAAGCGCGGCATCGACTGGGCCCGACGCTTGCTGGCCGAGTCCGGCGACAAGATCGATGCGCTGGCGTGGCACGAATGGATGGTCCGTGACCTGCTGGCGACCCGTGTCTACCGCGATAGCGTACGCAAAGCGGCAGAGCTGGTGGGGCTCGACGCCCAGGGACGACCGCGCAAAGCCTTGTTGCTGGACCAGACCAACATGTCCAGCGGGGCCAGCCTCAGCCCTTACGATCAGGAAACCCACTACGCCTCGTTGTGGTGGGCCTCGGTCATCATCAATGCTTCCCAGGACGGCTTGCTCGACATGCTCGGCTGGTTCCAGGCCGATGACGAACCTGAGTATCCCAAGGGCATGTTCCGCGTGCTCGGCGAGGATAAATTCGAGCTCAAGCCCGTGGGCCTGGCGCAGCAATTTATCCGCAAGCATTGGCTACACGATGTCATGCGCCTGGAGAACGACGCCTTCGAGGTTGACGTGCTGGCCATGTCTGCCGGACACCAACGCAGCCTGCTCGGCGTCAACAAAGGCACACGCTTGCAGCGTGTAAGCCTGGCCGGCGCGGAATGTCCATTGACCCAGGGAACATTGCGCTATTTCGGCGCCGACAACCGCAGTCGCGACGCATCTTTCAAATGCCTGGAAGGTCGCATCAGCTTCGATTTACCAGGAGAAACCCTGTTTGCCCTCAGCTGGAGCACCTCATGAACGTCATTGATTTTTTACCGCGTGGACGATTCGTCGCGCATTGAGTCACTCCACTCACGGCCAACACCGTCAGGAGTCAAAAACATGAGCGTGCTGAAAAAACTCAGTGATCACATCAAACAAAAAGGCCTGCGCGCCACCGTCAGCAAGGTGTGGAAACACTACGTGTTTTTCCACGAAGAACTGTTGTGGATGGAGCGCGATCTGGTGAGCCCGGTACCACCACACAAGCTTCGGCCCTATACACCGCTGCGACTGGAAACCATCACCCCACAGAACGCCGTGGCGTTTGCCAGACACTTCGGTGATCGCGTGGGCACCATGGCCGAGCTTGCGTGCGAAGGGTACACCGGGCACATGTACCTGGATGAAAACGGCGATACCGTGGCCTTTATCTGGGGCAGCAAACGCGATTATCTCGACCGGCATTACTACGGCTGCCTGTTCCCGGTGAAGCCAGGTGAGTTCTTCCTGTTCGCTCTCGAGCAGATTCATGCCTACCGGGGCACCACGCTGTCGGTCGATTTCCAGCTGAACCTGTGGAAAGCCATGGCTGATCAGGGCTGCAACAAAGTGGTGGATATCTGCGAGTCCCACAACATTCCCGCTCTCAAGCTGCACATCCGCATGGGGTATCGCGAGCAAGGACGGATCATGAATATCTACCACCTGTTCGGCTGGCGCTTCTTCCGCGAAACCCGCTACAGCGGTTCACGCCTGGATGCCCTGCGCAAACCGGCACCCTCTCCTGTTCCAGCCGAGGCGAGCTGACCTTATGTCTGCACGATTCGAATGGTGCACTTCGCTGTGCACCCACGACTTTCCGGCAGCGGCTTACGAAGCGTTGCGCCAGCGCGTAACGGACCACACGCCGTTCAACTCCCTGGCCTGGCTATACGCATCGGAACTGGCGCTCAAGCCCGGCGAGCAGTTGCACGTGCTGCTCGGCTGGCAGGGTGACGAACTGGCGCTGTGCCTGCCACTGGTGGCGTCCGTGGAACGCTTTGCGCGTTTGCCGTTTCGAGTCCTGCATCATTTGGGCTATCCCCTCGCCGACCGCCTCGCGCTGCTGACGAGGCTGGACGGCGACAATTTACGCAAGGCGCTGACGCAGATCCGTCAACGCCTGCCCCATGCCGTGCTGCAACTCAATGAATTGGCCGGTTCCACGGCCCAGGCGCAGGCCCTGGCACCGTGGCAGGCGCTGAGTTCGACCACCGAACAACGCCTCAGCTGTCGAGTGCCGGTGCACTTGATCAGCGAGGCCGACCATCAGGAAGTCTCCGGCGACCCGCGCTACAAACTGCGCCGCGCGCGCAAACGCATCGCCGCCTGTGGTGCCCAGGTGCGACGGATTACCCCCGACGCCCTGACCATGGGGCCGCTGTTGCAGGAAATCAGTGAAGTCGAAGCGGTGAGCTGGAAAGGCGATGAAGGGGTCGGGATCTTTTCCGATGCGCGCCATCGCCAGTGGATGGACCGCGCCTTCACCGCCCTGGCGGCCCGAGGCCTGGTGCGCGTGGTGGTGCTGGAGCTGGAGGGGCGCTGTGTCAGCTATCGTCTCGGCTTGTTGGAACAGGGCCGACTGTACGACTACAATTTGGCATTCCTGCCGCAATATGCCGACCTGGGCAGCGGCCGGGTGCTACTCGATGAGTGGATTCGCTGGGGCCTGGAAGACAACTGGCACTGGATTGATGCGTCACGGGTCAGCCTGGAAAACTCCAGCCATCAACTGCACGAACGCATGACCGGGCAACTGGAACACTGGCGCTGGAGTTTTTATTCCTGGCGTCCAGGCGGTCTGGTGCTGGGGCTGGCCTTGCGGGTCTGGCAACGCTTCAAGCCCCGATTGCAGCAATGGCGCGCCCGGCGCACGGCGGCCACAGTCGCCACCCCGGCGCCCGTCGCAACGCCCGCGGTCAAAGCGCCTGCGCCTACGGAAAAACTCAAGGAGGGTGAACATGCCTCGGCAAGTGATCGTCAACGCTGACGACTTCGGCCTCAGTGCCTGCGAAAACGCCGTGATCCTGGGCGCATTCCAGGCCGGGCTCATCAGTTCCGCCACCGCCATGGCCAACATGCCGGCGTTCGAAGCGGCCTGCGTCCTGGCCCGGCATCCATTGCTCGAAGGCCGCATCGGCCTGCACTTCAACCTGACCTACGGCCGTCCGTTGAGCCAAAGCATTCTGCGCCGCCCGACGTTTTGCGACGGTGCCGGCGTGTTCGACCTCAACCTATCCCGCACCCGCCTCTGGCTCGGGCGCCGGGACCGCCACGCCGTGCTTGAAGAACTCGAAGCCCAGTGGCAGCGCTGCCTGGACAACGGCATCCGCCCCAGTCACCTGGACTCCCATCAACACGTGCACAACATCTGGCCGATCGGCGAGATCGTCGCGCGCTTCGCCGCTCGCCAGGGGGTGCCGGTGCGTCTGGCGCGCAACCTGGGACAAAACCTCAGCCTGCCCAAACGCGTGTTCAAGGACCTGCTCAACCGTCGCCTGAACAACCTGGCCGGCGCCACCGCCGACTACGTGTGCACCCCGGTGGATCTACGCAATGCCGAGCCGCCAGCCGAAGGATTACTGGAAATCGTCGCCCACCCGAACCGGCTCGGCGCCGACTTCGGCGATGCCTACCTGGAACCTGGAGAGTCCTTGAGTGCATTGCTGGAACAGCGTTTGCCGGGTGTGCCGCGGGTGGCCTACACCGCCGCTGGCGATGCCACACCTCAACGTGCACAGACCGTTCTGGAATAACTCGCAATCCCTGTGGGAGCGGGCTTGCTCGCGAAGGCTGTGTGTTGGTCGACGTGTTTTTTACTGGTGTACATATCCATTTCTGCGGTAACGGCCACTTAGGGCTCAGCTTTTACAGCGGGTCACTTGGAAAAGCCCCAAGTAACCAAGGGCTCTTGCCCCTGACGTTCGGCCTCACGAGGGGGGCGTGTACCGCAAAAGCGCCCGAGGCGGCCTACCGACCGTCTTGTTTGCTGAATTCGTTTGTCTGTGATGTACCTGCGGCTGGCAGGCCGCTATCGCGAGCAGGCTCACTCTTACAGGGTCGAGGTACATCCACCAGATTCAGGTCGGCTGGCGGGCCGCCTTCGCGAGCAAGCTCGCTCCTACAGGGTCGAGGTACATCCGCCAGATTCAGGTCGGCTGGCAGGCCGCCTTCGCGAGCAAGCCCGCTCCCACAGGGACCCAGTACATCCGATAGATTCTGGTCGGCTGGCAGGCCGCCATTGCGAGCAGGCTCACTCCCACAGGGCCGAGGTACATCCGCCAGATTCAGGTCGGCTGTCAGGCCGCCTTCGCTGGCAAGCCAGCTCCTACGAAGAACAGGAGCAGATCGGCGTACACCCGCGCTCTTCACCACTCATCAGGCCGAGCGTTAGCTCGCCTGCAGCGTTTGATCTTGATCCACCCGCCCCCTCGGGAGGCTTCGTTCCGGCGTTCATCCGGGGGTAGGCGCGCAGCGCCGTTCGGCGAAGCCGAACACATCGAGAGGAGGTCGAAGCGAAGCCGACCGGAGGCGATGCCCCCGGATGAATGCCGGAGCGAAGGAACCCCGAGCCTCAGCGAGGGGCCGTACGCAAGGGGCGAGACCTTTGGTTCCTTTGGGGCGTTTGCCAAAGGGACTCGCCGTAAGGGCGAAACCCTAAGCCGCCGTTACCGCAGCAACGGATATGTACACCATCAACAAAAGACAGGTCGGCTGTCAGGCCGCCTTCGCGGGCCTGCTCACGATGGCGTCAGCAGCCGCTACTCAGTTCTTCACCACCACCCACGTAAAACACAACGGTAACTGCGCCACCTGCTGCTGATAGCGGTCATAAAGTTCTTCGCGATTGGAATGCGGGTATTCCTTGAAGTGACGGATCTGCAGCCCTGCCGCAATGGCAGCGCTGAAGAGGTCGCCCAGGGTGTGGACGAACCAGTAGGACGCCGCCGACGGCTGTTCGACCTTGCCTTCGTAGACGATCGGCTCGTGTTGCACGAACGGTTCGCTACGGAAGTATGAGGTGGCCAGGTGATAAGGATCGGTTGCCTCGGGGTCGAACATTTCCAGGAACGGGTGGGTTTCGTACACCACCAGCGCGCCACCCGGCTTCAGCGTGCGCGCCACATGGCGGAAGAATTCGCCGATGTCCGGCATCCAGTTCAAGACGCCGATGGTGATCAACGCCAGATCAAAGCGATCCTGCAATTGAGCCGGCAAGTGGTGTATGTCCGCTTCGATGAATTGCGGTGCATGGGGCGAGCGGGACGCCAGTTCCCGTGCCTGTTCGAGAAACGCGTCGGACTGGTCGACGCCCACCACGCTCCGCGCGCCCAGGGCGAACAGCGACAGACATTCGCGGCCGTTGTTGCAGCCCAGTTGCACCACTTCCTTGCCGTCGACACCTGTCTGGGTCAGCAAAGCGGTCAGGGTGTCATCCAGGCAGGAAAAATCCGCGTGCGCCACGTCTTTCAACAAGGCTTGCCATTCGCAGGAGTCTTTGTGGTGACGGGCGGAGTCATTCCAGGCATCGCGGTTACTGGCGATGGCTTGTTCTTTTGTCGGCAGTTCCATTGCTCGCTCCAGGGTTCGGGTCGTCGATTTGACCGGCCGGAGTCTAGATCAACCTCCTCCTGGCATGTGTTGCGAACTTGTAATCCGCACAGCGCCGACGGCTGCCCACGGCCGCAGCTATAGTTAATGACCTTGGGGCATGCGATTAAACCGATTTCGCAGGTGTTGCCATGAAAAAAACCGACCTGACGTTTTTGCTCGCCTTCTGCCTGAGCGCGACCGCTGTCGCCCACGCCGGCGACTTTCCAAACACCACTGACTACAGCAGTGAATTCAACTATTACGGCGCCGACCAACCCTTCGCGCACCCTGTACCACCGTCCATCAGCATCGTGCCGCCGGGTTCGTACATCCCGACCGCGCCCGGGGAATTCATTCCGGTTTCCAGCGAGCACGTGTTCTACGACTCGCGCCTGCCGACCGTGGCCGACGCCACGGTTCGGGTGTTTATCCGCTCCTACGATCCGGAGCGTGGCGTCTATGTGAACCAGGAAGTCGAGAACCCCAGCTGCATGCTGTCCTGTCTGAGACAAGGCCCGGTGTTGCAGTGAGCCTAGGGGGCGTTCTCAATTGGTTTCCCCACCGCGTTGTCGCCTTAAAGCTGGCCAGGCAAGGCGTAGGCCGCTGGGAATGGTTGTTCCCTTTCCAAGGCCTGCAACGCAGCATGGCCAGCTTTAAGGCACAACCCGAAGGGCCGGGCCTGCTGTTGTGCAGGGCTGTGTTGCTCGAAGCTGATTTGAAATGACCAAACTGCGCTTCTCGCGCCTTGCCCTGCACAACAGCAGACCCGGCGCGGTAGGGAAACCAATTGAGAACGCCCCCTACCACTGGCGTTTGTCCGGGCGGGCGAGGCCGAGCTTTTCGATCCGGTAGCGCAACATGTCGCGGCTAAGTCCCAGCAAGCGTGCCGATTTGGTGACGTTCCAGTCGGTCTTGTCGAGCATCTTGCGCACCATGTCGCGCTCCACTTCCGGCAGGTTCATGGATTCGGTGCCGTTGTAGGACGGACGCAGTTCGCTGAATTGTTGCGGCTCCTGATGAAACATCGGTGGCTCATCCACCAGGCTCAGGCAGACATTCAACTGATGGGCGGCGATGGTATCGCTTTGCGCCAGCAACACGGTTTGCTCCAGCATGTTGCGCAATTCGCGCACATTGCCCGGCCAGCTGTAGCTGAGCAGCAGCTCCTCGGCCTGATTACTGAAATGCAGGTTCGGCTTGCCATAGCGTTTGCCATGCAGCGCCAGGAAGTGCCGGGCCAGCAGCAGGATATCGTCGCCACGGGCATACAGGCGCGGCACCTTGATCGAAATGATGCGCAGGCGGAAAAACAGGTCGCGGCGGAATTTGCCTTGCTGGACCATCTGTTCGAGATTGCAGTTGGTGGCGCTGATCACCCGCAGATCGACCTTGCGCTCCTTCACCGAACCGACCCGGCGAATGGTCCGGTCTTCCAGCAGTTTCAGCAGCTTGGCTTGCAACAACAGGTCCATTTCACCGATTTCATCGAGGAACAGCGTGCCGCCATCGGCCGCTTCCACCAGCCCCATGCGACGATCCTTGGCGTCGGTAAAGGCGCCCTTCTCATGACCGAACAGTTCCGATTCCACCAGATTGGACGGGATCGAGGCGCAGTTGAATTCAATGAACGGGCCCTTGCTGCGCGGGCCGTCGAAGTGCAAGGCCCGGGCCACCAGTTCCTTGCCGGTACCCGTCTCGCCTTCCACCAGGACCGGCGGCAGATCGCTGTTGGTCATCCGCCGTTCGGCGTCGAGCAACTGGCTGATGGTGCCCTTGAGATAGGCCATTGGTGCCGATTCGCCAATCAGTGCCTGCACCCCCGACTTCTGGGCCTCACGTTCCTGGTAAAACGACAGCGTGCGCTCCATGCGGTCGGTAGCCAGGGCCTTGTCCAGCAGCAATTTGAGTTCTGGCAGGGCCACCGGTTTGGTGACGTAGTGAAAGGCGCCCTCTTTCATCGCTACCACGGCGTCTTCGACGTTGCCGTAGCCGGTCATCATGATCACTTTCAGATCCGGCGCGCGGATGCGCAGCTTCTGGATCAGGTCGTGACCACTCATGCCCGGCAACGAGTTGTCGGTCAGTACCACGTCGGGAGTGAAAGAACCCAATTTCTCCAGTGCGTCTTCAGCCGAGTGGCAGACGGTCACCTCGAAGTCTTTGCGCTCCAGGTAAGTCTGAATATTTTCGGCGAGGATTTCGTCATCCTCGACCAGCAGAACGCTGTGCTCCATATTCCCCTCCCGTTGCCACTTTGAAATTGAGACAAACGCGGGTTCCTTCCTGCTCCCGGCTGGTCAGTTCGACCGAGCCGTCAAAACGCTCCATTATTCTTTTGACCAGGGCCAGGCCTACACCCAACCCGCCTTGTTTGGTGGTGAAAAACGGCTTGAAGACCATCTGTTGCTGTTGTGTGGACATGCCCTTGCCCGTGTCGGTCAGGATCATGCTCAAGTCGCCGGGCACCGAGGAATCGATCTCGATCGTCAGCACGCCACCCTTGGGCATGGCTTCCAGTGCATTAGCAAACAGGCTATTGAGTATTTGCGTGAGCAGCACCTGTTGGCTGACGACCGGTGGCACGCTGACAGGAGCGAAACGCACTTCGACGTCCGAACGTTTGATCAAGGACTCGAAGGCACTCAAGGTGTCTTCAAGGGCCAGCACTAGGTCGACCGTCTCAAAATCGTCATTCATCGGTCGCAACGACACCAGCAATTCACGGACCCAGCGCGACATTCGGTCGACCTGATTGATGATGTCGCCAATGTTCTTTTGCGCGCTCTGGGTGGCGATTTGCTGGGCCAGTTCGGCGCTGGAACGGATATTTGCCAGCGGGTTGCGCAAGCTGTGGGCGACCGCCGAAGACATCTCGCCAAGGGCGACAAAGGTCTCGTTGGCGATCAGTTGTTTCTGCTGGCTCTGCAACAGCATCGCCGCGCGTCGCACGATCCAGTACAGCCCCAGGTAAATGGCCGCCCCGCCGATCAGCGTAGCCAGCCAGATCGCCTTGAAGCCACGCTGGATGCGTCCCACCAGATCCAGCGGCTCTTTATAGATTTCCACCATGGCAATCACTTTGCTTCTGTCGGTGTTGAACATCGGAATGTAGTTCTCGACGAACAAATACTCCGGTTCGCGCAGCAAACGCTGCTCGGGACGCTGCTCATCGATTTCGTGGTAACTGGTGGACACCGTCGATTTCATTTCGAAGGATTCGTCCAGCTCATCGTCGCCTTCGATGCGCACACCGATCAACTCGGGGTTGGTCGACCAGACCACGGTGCGGTCGAGGGCGTACACCGTCGCCAGCAGGATATCCGGCAGATGCTCCACATGGTCAAGAAACTCAATGCGTGCGGCGGCCCGGGATTCGGGGCTGACATTGGGGTCGGCATGGTCCAGGCGCGGGTCGAGCATTTCACCCATGGTTCGGTTCGGGACAATGCCGGCATGACGGATTTCGGCCTCGCCAATGGACTGAATGAACTGCGCCGTCAGCATCGAATCGCGCTCGATGCTTTCGTCGACCACAAAGCGCGTGGAAATGTAACCCAGCCCCAGCGCCACCGCGGCGATAATCAGAAAGCTCGCCAGGGAGAACCAGCGCAGCAAGTTGAACTGCGGCTGCCAACCCTTGCGCTGTGCTGCCGGAGCCTGCGGCGCAGCTACTTTTTGTTGTTCGAGTATCTGCATGGCTGTGTCCTGGATGCTTGATATCGAGCCTTTTCAGCTGCTATCTGGATCAGTGTAGGTGGCATTGATAGCCACTGACTGGCCAACGTAATTTTTTTGACACTATTGCACCTGCGGCATGTCGGGGGGCGCGATCGAATGATGATGTTCAGGCTCCTCGTTTCCACTGACCAATGGCGTCACTGGCGGATGCTGACGGTTGGTTTCTTCGTGCAGGAAATCGATGATGGACTGGGCGGAATGCTCATCCAGCCGCAAGTTGGGCATCGGGATCTTGTTGTAGCGTTCGAACAGTTCTATCGCAATCGGGTCCTTTTCCGCGAGCATGCGGTCAGGTTCGCGGATCCAGCGGTTGAGCCAGACCGGATCGCGCTGATGGGTCACGCCAATCAGGTCCGGGCCGATGCTGCGCAGTCCGATGCCCTGCCCGTCCAGCGGGCCAAGGCTGTGGCAAGACGCGCAGCGGGTGCGAAACAGCTCTTCGCCATTGCTCGGAGGACGGATTTCCGGAGCGTTGGCATAGCTCTCTTCCACGCTGGGCTGCTTCCAGTTCTGCAAGGTATTGGCCAGTTGGTCGGCCAGAATCCACGGGTTTTCGAACGGCGAGGCTTTCATCCAGCGGCCCGTTTCCTGGTTGCCGACGATCAGGCTCAGGTTGTGGTCCTTGCTGCGCCCGTTATCGATGCCTTCGATGAACAGCCCCAGTTTCTGCCGCAGTTCGGTGACGTCAGCGAATTCCCCGGTGAGGAATTTCCACCCGGGCCCGACCTGGAAGCGTTGCGCATAGGCCTTGAGCACCTCGGGGGTATCACTCAAGGGGTCGATGCTGATGGAGTAGAAAAAGATGTCCTTGCCGACCCGATCCCCCAGCAGTTTCTGCACCTGGCGCAGGCGCGCGGTTTCCAGGGGGCAGGAGTCGCTGCACGAGGTGAAGATGAAGTTGATCACCACCACCTTGCCTTTGATCATGTCATCGAAAAAACGCACCTGCTGACCGTCCTGGTCGGTCAGCAGGGTGTTGGGGAAATAGCCGCCACCCCACGGGGTGGCGGGTTCAACTTCAGCAGGTACGGGAGTGGATGCCAGAGCAGGTTCGGGCGTCGACGTGAGCTGGTTGGCGACCAGCAGATGGCTGGCCAGCAATCCGGTCACCAGCATCAGCACCAGGTCTATGCCCAACGCTCGTGGGCGTGGTGAATGCGTGTTCATGTTCATGTCGACACCCTCCCTGTTCAAGGTTTGGCCACCACTTTAGGGCCGAAGCCGTCGCCATTGAGGAAGGTTGGCAGCGCGGCGGAGTTCACGTAGCGCACACCATCCCAGCTTGGCAGTGGAGTCGGCATCAACTGAAATTGCCCGGGCTTCTCGATGTCCCAACGCAGCAGCATGGAGTTGTCCTCGTGCTGGGTGTTGTGGCAGTGCTCCATGTAGGTCCCGGCGAATTCGCGGAAGTTGATCGCCATCTCTACGTTGTCCAGGCCATCCTTTTCAGCGCCGATGCGGTATACGTCCTTACGCGCCCACTTTTCCCACTCTGGTGGGGCCTTGCCGCCACGACTGAGGATGATCCCCTCCTCGAAGTGCACATGCACCGGGTGGCTCCAGCCACTGCCGCCGAGCCTGATGTTCCACACTTCCAATGTTCCGAATCCGGTGGTGCCGGCATCGGTTGGGCCGCTGGCCAGGTGGGTTGCAGCGCTCAGGCGACGTGGATCCATGTGGAAGCCGAAGCCGCCATCGGTCTTGACCGTCCAGGGCGCCTCATCGGTGCCGTCGGAGCGGCCAAAGGTGAAGGTGCGATGGCGGGCCTTGGCCAGCAGCGCCTTGTCGGCCGCGTTGTCGCGATGGATCTTCAGCGGGATCATCACCATGCCCTCAGCCTTGCCCGGTTTGGCCGGTTCGTAGGCTGCAGGGTCCATGGCCAGGTCCTGGCCGGTGTAGGCCTTGACGTTGAGTTGCAACACCTTGCCCACCGCCGGGTCGCCACTGTCCCACATCGGCCCTTTGCTGGTTTGCTTGATCACCGCTTTGTAATTTTCGGAGAGCACGTCAGCCAGGGAGATGGGTTCTTTCGGGCCTTTGCCGTCCTCGTGGGCCAGCAGGTTGACGAAGAACACCTTGTCGCCTGGCTTGATGCCGTTTTTCGCGAAGTTGACGATGATGTCGAAGCGCTCGGCAATGCCCTGGGTGGGCAGGATTGCGTTGTGGTTCTGTTTGTCGCCGTCGCCGTCCAGGTCCATGCTGCCGTCGAAGGGCACCGCGTGTTCCATGATATTGCCGTCGTTGGCGATCATGTGGAACGGCACGCGGGCATAGGACACACCGGAGCCTTTAGGCCCCTGGAACTCGCCACTGGTGCCCTTGATTTCACGCACGAGCGCCAGTTTGTAGTAACGCGATACCGAACCGTTGAGCATGCGGAACCGGTAGCTGCGGGCGCGCACGTCCAGGGTCGGTTTCCACTGCCAGTTGACCAGCACCTGATCGCCCAGGAAGCCGTTGGTGTTGAACGGGTTGAACCACAGTTGGCCGTTCTGATCCCAGGCCTTGTCGGCGAACAACAGGTTGACGTCGTAGTCGCGGTTACCCCAAGGCAAGGCACTGCCGCTAGGAAAACGCAGGTTGACACCATCGTTGACCGACTCGTTGCCACGGTCCAGGGCGCTGTAGTAGTTCATCATCGCCGCGTTGCCCTTGTAGACGTTCTGCGCGGTGAAATCGAGCATGTGGTCGTGGAACCAGTGGGTGCTCATGGTTTCGCGCCAGTCGCCACGGATCTTGATGGTGCCGTGGTCGCAGGTTTTCAGACCCGGGCTGCCGTCGTTGGTCCACAGGGTTTCGCCCGGCGAGCACGGGAACGCCGCACGCGGATCCTGAGCGTTGGTGTTGATGCTGTCATAGCCGGCCAACTGGATCGGCCAGCGATAGTCGTAGTACTGCCCCGGGAAAAAAAACGCGTTGGCATAGCCGTCGCTTTCCGCCGGTGCGTGCCCGTTGTGTTCGTGGGTGGTGATGGTGTGCAGGCCAAAACCCATGTTCGCTGCCGGGTCGATGGGCAAACCGTTGTAGTGACGCATCAACACCGGCTGGCCATACCGCACCATCAACAGTTTTGGCGGCAAGGTGCCGTCGAAGGTCCACACCGAATTGTGGTTCTGTACCGGCATGGCCGGGTGGAACCGGGGATCGACGCCTTTGGCGGTGCCGTCCGTTGCCGGTACGCCCGCGACGTTGTGATACAGGCCACCGGGGCCGAACTCACCCAGGGCATAGCCGTGCATCTGATGGCTGTCACGCACACCGCCGTTGACCCGCGCACCGGTCTGCACGGTTTTGTAGGCCTTTTGCGGGTAGAACTCGTTCCAGCGCTGATGGGACCAGCCCTTTCCTGGCGGGCGACCTTCGGCGGAAGAGCCAATGTGACGGTTGAGGAAGTATTCGATCTGTGCCTGCCAGGGGTTGCGGTCAACCACATTGGAGTACTGGCTGGGGAACGGTGTCAGCCCCGGTTGACGCAGGAACGCATCGAGCGCCGGACTGGGCGGTGCGCTGCGGGCCGCACTGGTCGGGTCCTGTTGAGGCAACGGGCCAATGGCCGCCGGTGGAAACGGCAAGGGCGCCGCGGGTGTGGTGGGGTCGAGTTTTTCCGGACCGAACTCTTCGAATAACAGCAGTTGCTGGGTGAATGGCTGCGCACCGAACAAAGGGCTGGGCTTGCCATTGGTGGGGTAGTTGAAGCTGGTCTGCACTGCAGGCGGCAGGATGTTTTCCACTCGCGTGGTGTTGCGTGTGCCATTGACCCCGTTCGGCAAATCGAAGGAACCTACGTTGGCCCCCGGCATGCTCAAAATGGCATTCAGCGCCGCGGGTTCATCAGCGGGTTCGTCGTTATAAGCCGAAGGATCGGTAGGCTCTGGCTGTCGCTCATCATCTATGGGGCTGGCGCGCAGTGTCGCTGTTCCCAGCGTCATCATCAGCAGGACGCCCAAGGGCGCTAACAGTCCTAAACGTTTGAATTTGTACCGCGCATTTCTTTCCATCACCAGCCGCCTCGATGTCGTGAAGGGGGTGATGGTGGTTGTGCAAGGACCTCGCCAATCTTGTAACTCTTTTATACAAAAGTACTAACACTCAATGAATCAATGGCTTACCAACATTAATGTGCCATTTCCGTGGAAATGCCTGGGGATTGATACCCGCTAACGGGGATGGTTCATCCCCATTGTCAGGGGACCAGATTGAACAACAGGCGGACAGTGGTGCCCACGCCTTCACGGCTATCCAGGGTCACCGCACCGCCAAAACGCTCCATGATCCGCTTGACCAGCACCAGCCCGACGCCCAGCCCGCCCTGCTTGGTGGTGAAAAACGGCCGGAAGGCCATGGTGCGTTGTTCTTCGCTCATGCCTTTGCCGGTATCACTCACCGTGACGCTGACGCGCTGGGCATCGCGCGGCTCGATCTGGATGGTCAGCGTACCGCCGCCTCTGTCCATGGCTTCCACCGCGTTGGACAGCAGGCTGTTGAGGATCTGGGTCAGTTGCACCTGCTGACTCAGCACCATGGGCGTCTGGTCCGGCTCGAACACCACGTTGACCCTGGCTTTGCTGATCTGATGCTCGTAAGCCATCAGGCTGTCATGCAGTGCCGCCACCAGGTTTACCGGTTCAGCCTCGTCATTGAGCGGTCGCAGGGACTGGAGCAACTCCCGCACCCATCTCGACATGCGATCGACCTGACCAATGATGTCGTTGATGTTCCCGTGTGCCGGACCGCTGTCGAACTCTATTGCCAGTTCGGCGCTTGAACGGATGTTCGCCAACGGATTGCGCAAACTGTGGGCGACCGCCGAGGACATCTCCCCCAGCGCCACAAAGGTTTCATTGGTGATCAATTGCTTCTGCTGCGTCGCCAGCAGGATCGCCGCCCGCCGCACGATCCAGTACAGCCCCAGGTAAATCAGACCGCCGCCAAGGGCGGTTGTCAGCCAGATCAGCACCAGGCCGCGCTCCATGCGATTGATCAGGTCCTGCGGTTCCTTGTAAATCTCGACCATCGCCGTGACGGTGGTGCCATCGGCATCGAACAGGGGAATGTAGTTTTCGATGAAGATGAATTTGGGTGGCTCCAGGAACTTCTGCTCCATGCGGGACTTGTCCACATCGTGGTAACTGGTCGACACGGGTAGCTTCGAGCTGAACGCCCGGTCGAGGTCTGCATCGCCATGGATCGTGATACCCGTCAAGGCCGGGTTGGTCGACCAGATCACCATGCGGTCGGGGGCATAGATGTTGACCAGGATCACGTCCGGCAAGTTTTCGATATGGTCGAGGAAATCATGACGGGCATTGGCGCGTGACAGCGGGTCGACGTCAGAAAAGTCCTTGTCTTTTCGTGGGTCGAGCAACTCGCCCATGGTCCGGATCTTGGGGATCGACACATTGCGCACCTCGACCGAAGCAATCGCCTGAATGAATTGCGAGGTCAACAGCGCATCACGCTGTACGCTTTCGGTGATCACGAATCTTGTGGACACCGCCCCCAGCGCCACCGCCACCGTGCCGATCACCACCATGCTGATCAGCGAAAACCAGCGCAGCAGATCGAACGGCTGCTTGCGCGTGTTCAAGCGGGCTTCGCTTTCGGTCACAAGCACTTTGGTGATTGAGTTCATGGACACGGTTCCCGGAAACCTCCTATAGGTTTATAGCCCACACATAGCCGTTTGCCCGAACCTGGGTACTGCGATCCCCACCTCCCGCGCCCCATTCACCCCCAAAGTTGGGGGCAACTGCCCGCCCGCCCCAGCTTCCCGGTCTATCGCCAGCGACTGCGCCTAGGCCTTTAGTCCGAGCTTCTCACGGGCGTTTTCGCTGATTGGTATGGAAGTTGCCAAACATCCTGCCAACTGACCAGTCCCCAAGGGGCAGGTACTTCGATAGAGGGAATACTCATGCACCCTTTACTGTGCAAAACCGCGACAGCCCTGATCGTGACCGCTCTGGCCCAAGGCATTGCCCAGGCAGCGCTGTTTGCCGTAGACCCCGGACCCTACCTGCCAGCCAATGGCAATTTCGCCGCCTGGTATCAAGATACCCACGGCCGAACCCTTGATCTGTGTTTATCCAAGGCTGTCAGTTCCAGGGTTCCAAGCGCGCCGGGTGCGCCGACTTACATGTGCTCGTTGATCCCGACCCCCGGTATTTTCGACGACACCAAACCGTTGGTCTTCCCGACCAATTTCCCCGACGAAGCGTTCTGGGCCACCGGCGAAACCACCATCGTCGATGCTGCCCGAGGCATCGACCTGACCTATGTCTCGGCGCTCGAAGCAGCCTTCAGTGGCGGTGATCCACTGGATGGCGATCAGATCAGTTTCGCCCGTATCCGTATTCGCATCGATGTGCCCGCCGCCGGCACTTACGTCGTCACCCACCCCTACGGCGTCGAAGTGTTCAGCGTCGACACCCCCGGCCGGCGGGCTATCAACATGACCCGGGACATCGGCATCGGTGCGCCAAAAACCTACGACGGCGCGCTCAAGGGCGACGTCGGGCCGTTCCTGCGCAGCGTCAATGGCCCCTACACCGAGACCAACCCGACCACTGGTCAGGCCGAACAATTCGTCGGCGATCCGAACCTCACGGAAGCCGTCACCGGCAGCCCGTTCAACACCAACTACGTACGCATCGAAGGCCCCAATGGCCTGGACTTGCGCACCAACCTCTTCGCCGTATCCGGCAAGTTGTCGACGGTGGTCCGGCCGACTCCGGTGATTGCCGAACGCAGCACCTACTCGCGACATGCCGGCACCAGTGCCCCGGTGGCCCAGCAGGACGTGTTCGTGATGGCCCCGCCACCACCGGCTACCGTGACCCTGGACAGCAATAACCCGGTCCTGAACTTCACCGAAGCGAACACCACCGGCCACTGGTATGCGCAGTCGCCGAACAATCCGACGTTGCCGAGCACCTTGCAAGTGACCGCCGACAATCATCTGGCCATCGCCAGCAGCACGCCGACCACCTTGCCCATGCCGCTGACCGACCTGGTGACGATCTCACGCGCCGAGTACAGCCTGAGCACCGGGCAAATCACCATCGTGGCTTCGACCAGCGATGAAATCTCGCCGCCGGTACTCACCGCCACCTCCGGCACCGGTATCGCCATCGGCGCCCTGAGTGGTGACGGCGCAGTCAAAAGCCTGGCCACCGGCATCACGCCGATTCCGCCAGCCCAGGTTCGCGTGACGTCATCCAATGGTGGCAGCGATACCGAAGAAGTGGTCATCGTGCAATGAACGCTCACATGCCCAGATCCTCATCAGGAGGCATCATGAACAAATGGCCACGCCTGGCGGTCAACGCCCTGGGACTGACTCTATTGCTGTCCGGCAGTGCTTTCGCGCAACTCGCCGCCGTCGATCCCGGCCCTTACACCTTTGCCACCGGGAAATTCCCGATCTGGTATCAGGACAACAATCAACTGTCGATGGAACTGTGCCAGTCACGTGCCGCCAGCTCGCGGGTGGCCGCCAGCGTGCCGCCGGCCTACATGTGCACCCTGTTGCCGACGCCGGGTATTTTCGACGACACCCAGCCGATGGTGTTCCCGGATAACTGGCCAGACGAAGCCTTCTGGTTTCTCGCCGAGACCAACATTCCCAACAACACCGCCGGCTACGGTATGGATGCCTATGTCGCCGGGATAGAAGCGGCATTCGCTGGCGGAAATCCGCTCGATGGCGATCAAATCAGCTTCGCGCGGATCCGTATGCGGGTGAACATTCCCGTCGCCGGGACCTACATCATTACCCACCCTTACGGCGTGGAAACGGTCAACGTCACCACCCCCGGCCGTCGTGCGATCAACCTCACCAGGGACATCGGCATTGGTGCACCGGGTAATTTCAGCGGCGCACTCAACGGTGCGGTCGGTCCGTTCCTGCGCAGTGTCAACGGCCCCTATACCGAGGTGAACCCGGACACTGGCGCCGTCGAAACCTTTGTCGGCGACCCGAACCTCACCGAAGCCGTGACCGGCAGCCCCAACAACACCAACTTCGTGCGTATCCAGGGTCCGGCCGGCACTCTCCAGACCAACCTCTTCACCCTGTCCGGCAAGGTGCTCGACAATCGCGCGCAAACCGCGGTGGACATGAGCCGTGCCACCTACCGCCGCACAACTGGCACGGGCGGCACCAACACCCGGGTCGAGGTGTTTGCCAAAGCGGCCAACGGTTCGAGCCTGTGCTTTCGCGAAAGCATCGCCCTGGTGCCCGGCCCGCCTGTGTCACCTTGCCAGACCAACATGGTCAGCGATAACAACGGTGTGTTCTTCGCCCAGCATCTGCTGACCAACGGAACCGTGCCTGCGGTCGTGGTGGTCACCGCCACCAACCCGGCCGGGACCACCCGCCCGACCTCGGTGTCGAGCAAGCTCTCGGACGTGGTGAAAATCCAGACCGCCCGTTACAGCTGGAGCAATCACAGCCTGCTGATCGAGGCCACCTCCACAGACGAAGTGGTGGTTCCGGACATGGTCGCCCAGGGTTACGGACGGCTGTCGAAAGCCGGCACCCTGCAAAGCCTGACAGTGCCTGACCTGACCCAACCCCCGGCAACCGTTACGGTCAAATCCGGCGCCGGCGGCAGTGACACCGAGCCTGTCGTTGTAGTCGGTACGGCGCCGGATACTGGCGCGAACCAGGCACCAATCTCCGTCGCCGATACCGGTAGTACCAGCTTCGGCGTGCCGATCACCCTCAACCTGCTGGCCAACGACCGTGACCCGGACGGCAACACCCCACTGAGCATCACCGCGTTGACCCAACCCGCCGCAGGCCAGGGCACCGTGGCACTGAGCGGCACTACGGCGGTGGTCTACACCCCTCCGGCCGTCGTCAGCGCGCCGTTGACCACGACCTTCACCTACAAGGCCCAGGACGTCAAAGGCCTGGCCTCGACGACGGCGGCAACCGTGACCATTACCGTGGCGCCTAACCGCCCTCCGGTGGCAGTCGCCGATGCCGTTACGACACTGGGTGTGGCGATTCCAATCAACGTGCTGGCCAACGACACCGATCCGGAAGGCAACCTGCCCCTGGCGGTCGCCAGCTTCACTCAACCACCGGCAGGTCGCGGCACCGTCAGCGGTAACGGCACGGTGCTCACCTACACCCCGCCGGCCACGGTCACCACAGCCTTCACCACGACCTTCACCTACTTCGCCCAGGACAGCTTCGGCGCCCGGTCGGCGTCGCCGGCCACGGTGACGGTGCAGGTCTCGCCACGGCCTGCTGCGGAAACCTTCGCAGTGACCACCGCAACGGTGAGCGCCCGCTCCAACAACCGCTTCACCTGGGACTTTGCCGGCACTTCATCGGTGACCACCGGCAACACCATCACCATCAAGGTCACCACGCCGGCCGGGCTGGTCACCCTGGGCACCACCACCGTACCGGGGAACGGTCGCTGGAAGTTGACGGTGAACAACACCACCACGGTGGTTCCGTCAGCGAACCCGACTGCCACGATCACCTCGTCCCAAGGCTCCGTGCGGACGGTGCCGGTGATCGCCAACTGAGCCCGCGCCCCATCAGCCACGTTGGTTGATGGGGCCGGCTTCAACCCGATGGAAAACCGCGGCCTCGTGTGGGGGGCCGCGGTTTTTTTTGCCGGGTGCATTGATGGAAGCAATCCAGCGGTGGTCTGGCTGCCATCACTGGAGCAGTGCCCGACCAAGCTCAATCCAATGGGCTGGGACAACTGCAAGTGAATGGTTGGCTCGTAAGCCGCCATCGCGAGCAAGCTCGCTCCTACAGGGTCGAGGTACATCCGCCAGATTTAGGTCGGCTGGCAGGTCGCCTTCGCGAGCAAGCCCGCTCCCACAGGGGATTGGGTATACCTGTGAGAAATTGGTCGGCTGGCAGGTCGCCTTCGCTGGCAAGCCAGCTCCTACGAGGAGCAGGAGTGAACTGGTCAAGTAATCCCGGACACCGATTACGGTGTTTATGCCGCTTTTTGCTCCATGGCTATTGGCGACAGATA
>NZ_JBWKXF010000059.1:0-35661 GCF_059422645.1 Pseudomonas sp. GW821-FHT01C01
GGCGAAAGCGGTGTGTCAGTCAACATAAACGTTGGATGACACACCGCTTTCGCGAGCAAGCCCGCTCCCACATTTGTTACAGCGAGTGATAGGTCGGCAAGGCAAACCGTTGCTGGCTTTGCAGCATGGAAATCTGCGGCAGTTCACTGGCTTGTTCGGCGAGGTCGCGGCGAATCGCACTGATGACCCACGTCAGTTGATCGCCATTGTGCAATTGCTGGTAGGAAATCGAGCGCTTGAACACTTTGCCTTCGCCGCCGCTCAGGGTCAGCAGGATCCCACCGTCAGGACGGGCCTGGGTGGTGACTTCGAAGTTGGAGAACAGGGACGAAAATTTTTCCTGAATCAGGTTCATGTCTTTCAGCTCCGTTGGCGCTTGAATGGCAAGCATACGGAGAAGGTTGCAGCGATTGTGCCAGCATTGATTTGTTTAAAATAACGATATAAATCAATAAGTTAATATCTTTGAAGATTTTTGCTTTCGTGCATTCTGCATGAATGGCCGTCGTGCATCCTGCATTTTGCGAGGTCGCTCGGCGATCCGATGGAACCATTGCCCTGGCCGGGGTTCACCATTGGCAACCTACCCGTCGCGGATCAAGATCGCGGATACAAAACATTTCAAAAACCGCGTGTACAGCTCAAGAACCGTTGACGTATTTTCGGATTCAGTCATCGCAGCCCGACAATAAAAAGATCGAACGGGAGCATCATGAGCCGCACGCCAAACGACACGATTACCTGGGGCATGATGCTCCGCAAGTTGCCTTCCATTGCCAAAGCCATCCCCCGGGTGGTGAAGGGCATGAAGGTCGCCAACGTCAAGGACCCGACCCAGGTGTGTGGTTTGGGCTGGAGTTTCGAACAAGCCACGTTGCGCAACCCGGATGGCCCGGCGTTGTTGCAAGGCGACGTAACGCTCAGCTATTCCGAGGTCAATCAATGGGCCAACCGTATCGCCCATCACTTGATCGGCCAAGGCATAGGCAAGGGTGATGTGGTGGCGGTCTTCATCGAGAACCGCCCCGAACTGCTGGTGACGATTCTGGCGGTGGCCAAGGTCGGCGCGATCAGTGCGCTGCTCAACACCTCACAGACCCGCGACACCCTGGTGCACAGTGTGAATCTGGTGGCGCCGGTGGCGATCATTGTCGGTGAGGAGTTGGTCCCGGCGTACCTGGCGGTTCGTGACCGGGTGTCGATCAAGGCCGAGCGCACCTGGTTCGTCGCCGATCAGGACACCTCTCGCCAACCGGGCATCGCACCTGAAGGTTTCATCAATCTGATGACCGTCAGTCTCGACGACGCCAGCGACAACCCGGCCAGCAGCCAGCAGATTTTCTTCGACGATCCCTGCTTTTATATCTACACCTCGGGCACCACGGGGCTGCCCAAGGCTGGCGTGTTCAAACACGGTCGCTGGATGCGCAGCTCCGCGAGTTTCGGCATGATCGCCCTGGACATGCGTCCGGACGATGTCGTCTATTGCACTTTGCCGCTGTACCACGCCACGGGCCTCTGCGTGTGCTGGGGTTCGGCCGTCAGTGGTGCCAGCGGGTTCGCCATCCGCCGCAAGTTCAGCGCCAGTCAGTTCTGGAACGACGTGCGCAAATACCGGGCGACCACCATCGGTTATGTCGGCGAACTGTGCCGCTACCTGGTCGATCAACCGCCCAGCGCTGAAGACAGCCGGCACGACGTGAAGAAGATGATCGGCAACGGCTTGCGTCCTGGCGCCTGGAGCGAATTCAAGACCCGCTTTGCGGTGAATCACATTTGCGAGCTGTACGCTGCCAGTGACGGCAATATCGGGTTCACCAACATTCTGAATTTCGACAACACCATCGGTTTTTCCCTGATGCGCTGGGAGCTGGTTGCATACGACCACGACAGCGGCGCACCGATTCGTGATGCCAAGGGCCGGATGCGCAAGGTCGCCAAGGGCGAGCAGGGGTTGTTGCTGGCGAAAATCGACGACAAGGCACCGCTGGACGGCTACACCGATCCGCAGAAAACCGCCAAGGTCGTGCTCCACGATGTGTTCGAGAAGGGCGACCGCTATTTCAACACCGGCGACCTGTTGCGCAACATCGGCTTTGGTCATGCGCAGTTTGTCGACCGCCTGGGCGACACCTACCGCTGGAAGGGCGAAAACGTCTCGACCACGGAGGTGGAAAACATCCTCCTGCAACACCCGCATATTTCCGAAGCCGTCGCCTATGGCGTGGAAATCCATAACACCAATGGCCGGGCCGGGATGGCGGCGATTACCCCCGCCGAATCCCTGGCGACCCTGGACTTCAGTGAACTGCTGGCCTTCGCCCGTGAGCAAATGCCAGCCTATGCGGTGCCGTTGTTTCTGCGGGTGAAAGTGAAAATGGAAACCACCGGGACTTTCAAATATCAGAAGACCCGGCTCAAGGACGAGGCCTTCGACCCGGGTAAAACCGGTGATGACCCGATCTATGCCTGGCTGCCGGGGACCCAGACCTACGTGCAGGTCACGGAGCAGTTGTTGTCTGACATTCACGGCGGCAAGTACCGCTATTGAATCTGGCTATGGCGGCCGATGAGAAAAAACAAGTGACAGTGCCGGGAGCGCTCGGGAAACTATCGGCTTTTACGAATGACAGAAATTGGAGTGCCCAATGTCAGACAAAAGCCGCCAGATGACCCCCGAAGAAGCCGCCGAATTCGCCGAACAGGTATTCAACAAGGCACGGGAGGGCGATGCGGCGATGATGGCCGCGCTGCTGACCAAGGGTTTGCCGCCGAACCTGCGTAACCACAAGGGCGATACCTTGCTGATGCTGGCCGCGTATCACGGTCATGTGGACACGGTCAAAGTCCTGCTGGAGCACAAGGCCGATCCGGAGATCCGCAACGACAATGGCCAGAGCCCGATTGCCGGGGCCGCCTTCAAGGGCGACCTGGCGGTGATCAAGGCCTTGGTCGACGGTGGCGCACAGGTTGAAGGCTCGTCCTTCGATGGCCGTACGGCGCTGATGATGGCGGCGATGTTCAACCGTGTCGAAGTGGTCGACTACCTGATCAGCAAGGGTGCCGATCCTGAAGCCAAGGACGCCAATGGCATCACCGCTCTGGAAGCGGCTAAAACCATGGGCGCTTCCGATACTGTTGCGCAGTTGCAGAAGCTCTTGGGCTGATATCGACGAATTTGTGGTTGATGATTCCTTTGTGGCGAGGGAGCTTGCTCCCGCTCGACTGCGCAGCAGTCGCAAATCCATTCAGCGCGGTCTGTCTGACAAATCGCATCGTCTGATTTTGGGGTCGCTTCGCGACCCAGCGGGAGCAAGCTCCCTCGCCACAGGTTTACGCCTGTCCCAGGCGATCAGCGACAGAATGCGCTATCCTTCGCGCCCTCAAAATCCCCCTCGCTACAGGATCCGCCCCATGAAAGCCGCACTCGTCGAACTCATCAGCAAAATCAGCTCCGGGTGCATGGGCGAAGACGAAATCCTCAAGGTCGCAGACGAAGCGGCCCAGGCTTACGCCGATCCGCAGGCTTTTCTGAGCGCCAACCCGGACATCAACTACGACGACACCTTCCCGATCCCGCTGGGTGAGTGGGTGGTGGTCGGCAGCCTGCCGGAAACGGTGCTGTTCCAGGCTGACACCTACATGGACCTGTTCGCCCAGATCGTCGCTTCGTTCGGTCCGGGCATTGAGTTCAACCTCAAGCCCAAGCAATTGGCCAAGACCGAAGCCCTGACCGCGCTCAACCGCATCCAGGTGCAGATGAGCAGCCTGAACAAGGAAAATGGCGGCTACACGCTGATGAACTTCAGCCAGTTGCTCGATGACGAGTTGCAGGTGGTACTGGTCTACGGCAACGATGTGCCACGGGTGCTGGAGTTGTGCGCCGAAGTCGGCATCGCGGCCGCGCCGTCCCTGGAAGCCCTGAAAGTGGCCATCCACGTCTGATAGCCAAACACTGTCAATAAAAGGGAACCCTCACGACGACCGTCTATCCTAAGAGGGCAAATCACTCTTCAGGAGCGTCACCATGGGTTCCACGTTCAACAGCCTGGTTGCCTTGATCATTTTTGCCCTGGATATCTGGGCCATCATCAATGTGTTCAAAAGTAGCGCCGAGACCGGGATGAAAATCCTCTGGGTGCTGTTGATCGCGCTATTGCCAGTGCTGGGACTGATCATCTGGGCCATCGCCGGGCCGCGGGGCAATGTCCGGATCTGAAGTTGCCCCAAACCTGTAGGAGCTGGCTTGCCAGCGATGGGGTCACCACGGTGTATTTGAAAGACCGCATTGCCCGCATCGCTGGCAAGCCAGCTCCTACAGGGTCATGTAGTGTTCAGAAGGTTCGACCTGTCATCTTCCGCGACGTAGAATGCGCGCCTTTCCCGGTCAATCGAGACGATCGAATGGCCATCATGGGCGGGTAACCGTCCGTTGCCACCCGCATTCATCGGAGCACTTCCCATGAGCAACACCCCGACCAGCGACTACCTGGAAACCCTCTACGAAGGCTACGGCCAGCGTTTTCGCATGGAAAAACTGCTGCACGAAGTGCGCACCGAACACCAGCACCTGGTGATCTTCGAAAACCCGCGCATGGGCCGGGTAATGGCGCTGGACGGCGTGATCCAGACCACCGAAGCCGACGAATTCATCTACCACGAAATGCTCACCCACGTGCCGATCCTCGCCCATGGCACCGCCAGGCGCGTGTTGATCATTGGCGGCGGCGATGGCGGCATGTTGCGTGAAGTGGCCAAGCACCGCAGTGTCGAGCACATCACCATGGTCGAGATCGACGGCACCGTGGTCGACATGTGCAAGGAGTTCCTGCCGAACCACTCCAAGGGTGCATTCGATGATCCACGCCTGAACCTGGTGATCGACGACGGCATGCGTTTTGTCGCCACCACCACTGAAAAATTCGACGTGATCATTTCCGACTCCACCGACCCGATCGGGCCGGGCGAAGTGCTGTTCTCGGAAAACTTCTACCAGGCCTGCCATCGCTGCCTGAACGAAGGCGGCATCCTGGTGACCCAGAACGGCACGCCGTTCATGCAGATCGAAGAAGTGAAGACCACCGCCGGTCGCCTGCGCAGCCTGTTCCCGGACTGGCACTTCTACCAGGCTGCCGTGCCGACCTACATCGGCGGCTCGATGACCTTCGCCTGGGGCGCGACCAATACCGCTTATCGCAAGTTGTCCCGCGAAACCCTGCAACAGCGCTTCACGGGCAGCGGCATCATCACCCGCTACTACAATCCTGAAATCCACATCGGTGCCTTCGCCTTGCCGCAATACGTGTTGCAGGCGGTGAACAAGCCAAGCAACGACTGATCTTTCAGTCCACGCACCAAACCTGTGGGAGCGGGCTTGCTCGCGAAGAAGGCGTGTCAGTTGACAGAGTTGCTGGCTGACACACCCTTTTCACGAGCAAGCCCGCTCCCACACTGAATTGCGGCGGAACAATTAGCCAGCTAACAAGGTCGAGATAGATGTAAGCCCATCCATGGGTTTTATCGAGGAGGCAGCAATGCAAAAGTGGAAGGTCACTTTCGTGGATGATCATGGCGAAACTGTCGACGAGGTCTTCGAGTGCAATGAGCGCCCGGACAACGAGCGCGCCGCCAAGCTCATCAAGGCCCGGTTTCTTCCTGTCGCCGCCGAACTGGATCTGAACGATCTGGAGGGGCGGACCGCCGATGCATGCGTCAAAGAACTCAAGTTTCAGAACAGCATTCAAATCCTCGGTATTTCTCCAATCTGAACGACACCTGTCGCATTCACATCCAGACCTTGGCAGAGGCTCTATCTTGAGGCTACTCTGCAAGCGAGATCAGCGATTGAATCGCTAAGGTCTGGTCTTGTCAGCTCCATGCTTGTTTCCCGCCGGCTCATTGGTTGCCGTCGCTCGCGCTGTTCGGTTGCGGGTGAGGGAGTACGGAAAGTCTATCCATCGTTTTGAGGAGGACGTTTCATGAGCACAGCCTATCAAGAAGACATCAGCAGCAGCGTGCTGCGCCGCATGAAAGAAGGCGGTTTTGACTTTTCGCGGTTTCATCCCATCGAGTTCTACGCCATTTTCCCGGACGAGGAGCGGGCACGCAGGGCGGCAGGTCATTTCCACCGTGGTGAATCCCTGAATGCGCAAGTCAGTGTGCGCGACGATGGCGCCTGGGCGCTGGAGTTGAGCAAAGTCATGTATGCCACCTACGACGACATCGGCGACTTCGAACAGGGTTTTGAAGCGGTAGTCGAGCCGTTGGGCGGCATTATCGAAGGCTGGGGTGTGAAACAGGAGGTACGAGGGCGACTCGCATAACCTTATGAACAGTGACAACCGGCAATGACGGCTGACCTTCGGGTTGGCCGTTTTCATTTTCGCCGCCAGGAAATTGAACACGACCCCTGTAGGAGCTGGCTTGCCAGCGAAAGCGTCCTCCTTGAGCAACACATGACTTAACGACCCCTTCGCCGGCAAGCCGGCGCCTACAGGCTATGCTGGTGATAGGCGAACACCACGCCTTGCAATGAAGCGGGGGCGATCAGGTTGGGGCATTTACCGCACAGGATTGGTGCGGTGCGTGCGCAGTGATTATCCAACTGATTGATATCAAAGCGTTTATGCCGCTGGCACGGGCCTTGCGAAGGTCTGGACGTCCGAGTGACAAGGAGTACGGCATGATCCGCACCTATTTTGATGAGATGTACGATGCCGGCGGCCAGGTCCGCCCGCATTATCGGGAGTTTGCCCGTTGGCTGGCCGAGACGCCTGACGAGCTTCTGGCACAACGGCGACGCGAGGCCGATCTGTTGTTTCATCGCGCCGGGATTACCTTCACGCTCTACGGGGACGAGCAGGGCACAGAGCGCCTGATTCCATTCGATACCATCCCCCGCAGCATCCCCGCCAGCGAATGGCGGATTGTCGAGCGGGGCTGCATCCAGCGGGTCAAGGCGTTGAACATGTTCCTCGCCGACCTCTATCACGAGCAGCGCATCATCAAGGCCGGGATCATTCCGGCCGAGCAGGTGCTGGCCAACGAGCAGTACCAGTTGGCAATGCAGGGCCTGGATCTGCACCGCGATATCTATTCGCACATCTCCGGTGTCGACCTGGTGCGCGACGGCGACGGCACCTACTACGTGCTCGAAGATAATCTGCGTACACCGAGCGGCGTCAGCTACATGCTCGAAGACCGCAAGATGATGATGCGCCTGTTCCCCGAACTGTTCGCGGCGCAACGCATCGCCCCTATCGACCATTACCCGAACCTGCTGCTCGACACCCTGAAAAGCTCAAGTCCCATCGATAACCCGAGCGTGGTGGTGCTGACGCCGGGGCGCTTCAACAGTGCGTTCTTCGAGCATGCGTTCCTGGCGCGGGAAATGGGCGTGGAACTGGTCGAGGGCGCTGACCTGTTCGTGCGAGACGACAAGGTCTACATGCGTACTACAGACGGGCCGAAAGCGGTCGACGTGATTTATCGTCGCCTTGACGACGCCTTCCTCGATCCTCTGGCCTTCAACCCGGAATCGATGCTCGGCGTGCCAGGGCTGCTGTCGTCCTATCGTTCCGGCAACGTGGTGCTGGCCAATGCCATCGGCACCGGGGTGGCGGACGACAAGTCGGTGTATCCGTTCGTTACCGACATGATCCGTTTCTACCTTGATGAAGAACCGATCCTGAAGAACGTGCCGACCTGGCAATGCCGCAATCCATCTGAGCTGTCCCACGTCCTGGCCAATCTTCCAGAACTGGTGGTCAAGGAAACCCAGGGCTCCGGCGGGTACGGAATGCTGGTGGGGCCGGCGGCGACGGCGGCGGAAATCGAAGCCTTTCGTGCGCGGATCATCGCCAAGCCCCATGCGTACATCGCGCAACCGACGCTGTCGCTGTCGACTTGTCCGACCTTTGTCGAAAACGGCATCGCGCCACGCCACATCGACTTGCGGCCGTTTGTTTTGTCGGGCCGCGAAACCCGGGTCGTGCCCGGCGGTTTGACCCGTGTCGCCCTGCGCGAAGGCTCCCTGGTGGTCAACTCCTCCCAGGGCGGCGGAACCAAGGACACCTGGGTGGTCGAGGATTAAAGGAAGCCTGCCATGTTAAGTAGAACTGCCTCGGATTTGTATTGGATGTCGCGTTACCTGGAGCGGGCGGAAAACCTCGCACGGATGCTCGACATCAGTTATTCGCTGTCGCTGATGCCGCAAGACGGTCGTGGCGACGGTTTGCACGAACTGGCCATGCCACTGTTGATCACCGGCACCCTGGACGATTACCTGGAGCGCCACGGCGAACTGCATGCCGAACGGCTGCTGCATTTCTTCGCCCTGGATGCGGCCAACCCGGCGAGCATCTACAGCTGCCTCGGTGCCGCACGGGCCAGCGCCCATGCGGTGCGTGGGCGCATCACCGCTGACATGTGGGAAAACATCAACGCGACCTGGCTGGAAATTCGCGAGATCGCCAGCCAAGGCTTGAGTCGCTACGGCATGAGTCGTTTCTGCGAGTGGATCAAGGAGCGTTCCCACCTGTTCCGGGGCGCGTCCTACGGCACCATCATGCGTAACGATGCGTTTCGCTTCATTCGTCTGGGGACCTTTATCGAACGGGCGGACAACACCTTGCGCCTGCTCGATGCCCGCTACGAAATGGCCGGCGATCAGGCCGAAGCGGTCAGCGATGGCACCGCTCACGCGTATTACCAGTGGAGCGCGTTGTTGCGGGCGTTGTCGTCGTTCGAGGCCTACACGGAAATCTACCGTGACGCCCCCGGTGCCCGGCATGTCGCCGAATTGTTATTGCTGCGTGCCGATGTTCCGCGATCCCTGCGTGCCTGCACCGAAGAAATCGACCAGATCCTCGCGCAGTTGCCGGGGGCCAACGGTCGTCCGGCACAGCGCCTGGCAGCAGAAATGGACGCACGCCTGCGCTACACCGGCATCCATGAAATTCTCGAAGAAGGCCTGCACGCCTGGCTGACCGAGTTCATCCCGCTGGTGCGCCAGTTGGGAAACGCGATTCACAGTTCTTATCTGGAGGCCGCATGAGACTTTCCATTAGCCACGAGACCACCTATCACTACGAAGATAAGGTGCGGGCGAGCATCCAGTACCTGCGACTGACGCCCCACGACAGCGAGCGTCAGCACGTGCTCAGCTGGCAACTCGATCTGCCACGCCCGGTGCGCGCGCAACTCGATCCGTTCGGCAACATCCTGCATGTGCTGACCATGGACGAGCCCCACGAGGCGATCATCATCGGCGCCCGTGGCCAGGTCGATATCGATGAATGGCGTGAGGCCGAGCACGAGAGCCAGTCGGCGCTGCCGTTTCTGCGCTTCACGCGTTTGACCGAAGCCGATGCCGCCCTGCGGGCGTTCGCCGAGAAGGAATGCAAGCAGCGTCGCGATCGCACGGCGCTGATCGATTTGATGCACGGCCTCAACCAGCATATGACTTACACGCCGGGCTCCACGGAAGTCGACACCAGCGCGGCCCAGGCGTTTGCCGGGCGTTCCGGCGTTTGTCAGGACCACACCCATGCGTTTCTTGCCTGCACCCGCAGCCTGGGCATTCCGGCGCGATATGTGTCGGGGTATCTGTACAGCGAAAACAGCGAACACCTGGCCAGTCACGCCTGGGCTGAAGCCTGGCTGGATGATGCCTGGTACAGCTTCGACGTGACCAATGAACTGGCCCGGCCGGAACGTCACCTGAAACTGGCAGTGGGCCTGGATTACCTGGATGCCTGCCCGGTACGGGGTATGCGCCGGGGCGGCGGGTGTGAGCAGATGCATGCCAAGGTGCTGGTTTCACCGACGCCAGCGCCGGTTATCTCCGTTCAGCAGCAGTAAGCGGGACACCGCAGAACCCCTGTAGGAGCTGGCTTGCCAGCGATGAGGCCATCACGGTCGATATCACTGTTGAATTTCAGACAGCTTTCGCTGGCAAGCCAGCTCCTACAAAGGATGGTGATCAAGGCTTAATCTTGCGCCCGACCATATGCTTCAAATACCCCACCAACATCCCCAGATCCCCATCCGGCAACACTTCGGCCGAGAACCCGGGCATCTTCGCCTGTGGCCACTGGCGCAAGCTCTGTGGGTCGCGAATGTAGCGCTTGAGGAAGTCCGCGCCGAAGTACTCGGTTGGGTTGTACGGAATATTCAGGTCCGGCCCGAACTGCGCGTCCCCGGCACCATTGAGTCGATGACATGCCAGGCAGTTCTTCTGGAACAACGCAAACCCCTTGTTCACCGGATCATCCGCCTTCAAGGCCGGGTCGGGCAGCAGGGCAGGAAAGCGCTCGGCCACGGGCGCCAGGCGTTTGATGCTCGCCACCTGGAACGGCCATTGTTCGGGGCTGATATTGCCGGCCTGCGGATTGGCCCAGACCAGATAGAACGGCCCGGCGCCTGGCTTGCCTTCTGCTAGCGGTGGCCACGGTTTGGCCGGGTCTTCAATCGCCAGCCAGGCCCGTGCCCCTTGGGTATTGAGCAACGGCGCCGCGGCCATTTCGGCGGCAAAGCCATCCAGGGCCACGGCTTGCAGGTGGTCGTCGGGCTTGATGCCGGTCAGCAGTGCGGACAGCGGCACGGCGCGGTAACTCATGTCCCGTTTGTAGGAAACGTCGTTGCTGATGTTGATGGTCTGGGCTTGAGGATGCTTGAGCAGTTCCTCGGTCTGCCAGGTGCGACTGTTCGCGCCCAACTCCAGGTTCAGCTGTGCGGCATACAGGGGCGAGCCGACCAGCAGAGCCCCGAGCAGAATGAGCATTTTCAAGTGATCGCCGTCCATGTCGTGGAAATGCCGCAAAGATTGGCACAGCCACGCTGGCCCGGGTAGCGGGCCAGTCACATTTTGATAGTGGCAATTCAAAAACTGTGACGCCGTATCTTTGTAGACGCGACTAGCCGATCACCTTGGTCAGGTTCGGCAATATCAACAACAGCGTGGTGGCGAAAAGGATGAGTCCGGCTTGACGTACTTTCGATTGTTTGAACATGGCTTGACCGCCTTTTTTGTTATTTCCTGATGCCTGCCTGCATATCTCCATGATGGCAGCGCGTTGCACTTCCTGTAGTGACGAGCGCCTCGGCAAAACCCGACGACAACTTCGTACAAGTTCACCTTAGAGCCCGCGCAGCGCTTGGTTTAGATCCATTTCGTATGGTGTTGTTACGATTCGCTTTAAAAAAGGTATGAGGCCTATTGCCAGCTTCTTTGGCGCCCGTTGGCTAGACAGCTTGGTGTTCTGAATCGGTTAATCCGGTAGCTGACTACCGTCCGTCTGAGCGTGAGCGTCAACATCTGTGAGCGCTGCGGTCATTGAATCAAACGTGAGTCGGGCCAAGAGTGAGCACTCGGTATTTACCCACATGCACTGCGGTTCGAGGACGTCATGACCCAAGCATTGATTTTCGACGCGTTACGCACGCCCCGTGGCAAAGGCAAGGCCGATGGTTCCTTGCACAGCGTCAAACCGGTGAACCTGGTTGCCGGTTTGCTCACCGCACTGCAACAGCGTACGGCTCTGGACACCAGCCAGGTCGATGACGTGGTGCTCGGCTGCGTGACGCCGATTGGCGATCAAGGTTCTGACATTGCCAAGACCGCCGCTCAGGTGGCCGATTGGGATGTCAGTGTGGCGGGGGTACAGATCAACCGTTTCTGTGCTTCAGGGCTGGAGGCGGTCAATCTCGGCGCGATGAAAGTGCGCTCCGGTTTCGAAGACCTGGTGGTGGTCGGCGGCGTCGAGTCGATGTCCCGGGTGCCGATGGGCAGCGATGGCGGGGCCTGGGCGCTCGACCCGGCGACCAACCTGCACAGTCACTTCACGCCACAGGGCGTGGGCGCCGATCTGATCGCCACCCTTGAAGGCTTCAGCCGTCAGGATGTCGATGCCTACGCGCTGCATTCCCAGCAAAAGGCGGCGCGGGCGCGGGCCGATGGTTCGTTCGACAAGTCGCTGGTGCCAGTGCAGGACCAGAACGGCATCATCCTGCTCGATCACGATGAGTTCATCCGCGCCGATTCGACCCTGGAAGCACTGGGCAAGCTCAAGCCAAGTTTCGAGATGATGGGGCAGATGGGTTTCGATGCCACCGCGCTGCGGGTCTACAGTCATGTCGAGCGGATCAACCATGTTCACACCCCCGGCAACAGTTCCGGGATTGTCGATGGCGCGGCGCTGATGCTCATCGGCTCCGAAGCCAAGGGCCGGGCGCTGGGCCTGCAGCCGCGGGCGCGGATCGTCGCCACGGCGGTCACCAGCACCGATCCGACCATCATGCTCACCGGCCCCGCGCCGGCGACCCGCAAGGCATTGGCCAAGGCCGGGCTGCGGGTCGAGGACATCGATCTGTTCGAGGTCAACGAGGCGTTCGCTTCGGTGGTGTTGAAATTCATCAAGGACATGGCCGTCGATCCGGACAAGGTCAATGTCAACGGCGGCTCAATCGCCATGGGCCACCCGCTGGGTGCCACCGGGTGCGCCATTCTCGGCACGCTGCTGGATGAACTGGAAGCCCGACGCCTGCGTTATGGCCTCGCGACCCTGTGTGTCGGCGGCGGTATGGGCATTGCCACCATCATCGAACGCCTCTGAGCCCGGACTACAAGGAACCTCGTTATGAACGAAGCCATTCGTTACGAAAAAGGCCAGGACCAAATCGTCGTCCTGACCATCGACCTGCCGGGCCAGAGCGCCAACACCATGAACGCGGTGTACCGCGAGGCCATGGCTGACTGTGTTGCGCGGCTGGTGGCCGACAAGGACAACATCGCCGGTGTGATCATCACCTCGGCCAAGAAAACTTTCTTCGCTGGCGGCGACCTCAATGAACTGATCAAGGTCGGCAAGCCCCAGGCGAAAGCCTTCTACGACATGGTGCTGAGCCTCAAGGGCCAGCTGCGCACCCTGGAAACCCTCGGCAAGCCAGTGGTCGCCGCGATCAATGGCGCCGCATTGGGTGGCGGCTGGGAAATCTGCCTGGCCTGCCATCACCGTGTGGCGCTGGACAACCCGTCGGTGCAACTCGGCCTGCCGGAAGTCACCCTCGGCCTGCTGCCTGGCGGCGGAGGCGTGGTGCGCATGGTGCGTATGCTCGGCCTGGAAAAAGCCCTGCCTTATCTGCTTGAAGGCAAGAGGGTGCGGCCACAACAGGCGTTGCAGGCAGGATTGATCGACGCCCTGGCGACCGATCACGAAGACCTGTTGGCCAAGGCGAGGGCGTGGATTCTCGCCAATCCGGCGGTGGTGCAGCGCTGGGACGTGAAGGGTTACCAGATTCCGGGCGGCACACCGTCAAACCCGAAAGTCGCCCAGATGCTGGCGATTGCACCGTCGATCCTGCGCAGCAAAACCCAGGGCACGATGCCCGCGCCGGAGAAGATCCTGTGTGCGGCGGTCGAGGGCGCCCAGGTGGATTTCGATACCGCGCACCTGATCGAAACCCGCTACTTCACCGAACTGACCACCGGCCAGGTCTCGAAAAACCTGATTGGCACGTTCTGGTTCCAGCTCAACGAAATCAATGCCGGGGGCTCGCGACCTCAAGGTTTTGCGCCTTATGTCACCCGCAAGGTCGGCGTGCTCGGCGCCGGGATGATGGGCGCCGGTATCGCGTTTGTCAGCGCATCGGCGGGTATCGATGTGGTGCTCAAGGACATCAACCTTGCCGCGGCAGAGAAGGGCAAGGCGCATTCAGCGGCGCTTCTGGACAAGAAAGTCTCTCGCGGTCAAATGAGCATCGAACAGCGTGATAGCGTTCTGGCACGCATTCAAACCACCGAAAGCGATGCCGACCTGGCCGGTTGTGACCTGATCATCGAAGCCGTGTTCGAGGATCGTGATTTGAAGGCCAAGGTCTCGTTGGCGGCGCAAAAGGTCGTCGGTGCGGACGCCGTGATCGCCTCCAATACCTCGACCTTGCCGATCAGCGGCCTGGCTTGCGCCGTACCCGACCAGAGCAAGTTCATCGGCCTGCATTTTTTCAGCCCCGTGGACAAAATGCCGCTGGTGGAAATCATCAAGGGCATCAATACCAGCGACGAAACCCTGGCCCGCGGGTTCGATTACGTCCTGCAAATCAAGAAAACCCCGATTGTGGTCAACGACAGCCGCGGTTTCTTCACGTCGCGGGTGTTCGGCACCTTCACCAACGAAGGCGTCGCCATGCTGGGCGAAGGCGTCAACGCGGCGATGATCGAGACTGAAGCGCGCAAAGCCGGCATGCCTGTAGGACCGCTGGCGATCTCTGACGAAGTTTCCCTCAGCCTGATGAGCCATATCCGCCTGCAAACCGCCAAGGACCTGCAAGCAGAAGGGAAAACGCAGATAGAACATCCGGCATTTACCGTGATTGACTTGCTGCTCAATGAATTCAAGCGTCCAGGCAAGGCTGCCGGTGGAGGTTTCTACGAGTATCCGGTGGGCGGCCAGAAACACCTGTGGCCCGGGTTGAAAACCCGCTTCGAGAAAGCCGACGGGCAGATTTCGCCGAAGGATGTGCGTGATCGTTTGCTGTTCGTGCAAGCCATCGAAACCGTGCGCTGTGTGGAGGAGGGCGTGTTGACCTCGACGGCGGATGCCAACGTCGGCTCGATCTTCGGTATCGGTTTCGCCGCCTGGACCGGCGGTGCGCTGCAATTCATCAATCAGTACGGCGTGCAGGACTTTGTCGCCCGGGCGCAGTATCTGGCCAAGCAATATGGTGAGCGGTTCGCGCCGCCCGCATTGCTGCTGGAGAAGGCGGCCAAAGGGGAGACGTTCTAAGGGGGCGATGACGCATTTCGGGGCTTGCCTTGTCACGGTGTTTCGAGGCAGGCTCTGGGGTGTGCATTATTCCCATCACGTGTCAGGTATTTTTTATGTCGTTACGCATCTGCATTCTGGAAACCGACCACCTGCGTCCGGAATTGGTTGACCAATATCAGGGCTACGGGCAGATGTTCAAACACCTGTTTTCGCAGCAGCCGATTGCCGCCGAGTTTACTGTCTACAACGTTGTGCAGGGTGAATACCCAGGCGACGACCTGGCGTTCGACGCCTACCTGGTGACGGGCAGCAAGGCTGACTCCTTCGGCACCGACCCGTGGATCGAAACCCTCAAGAAATATCTGCTGACCCGCTACGAGCGCGGCGACAAGTTGCTGGGCGTCTGCTTCGGCCATCAGTTGCTGGCGCTGCTGCTCGGTGGCAAGAGCGAACGTGCAACCCAGGGTTGGGGCGTCGGCACGCACAAGTACAAAATGGCGGCCAAGGCGCCATGGATGAGCCCGGTGCGCGAAGAACTGACGTTGCTGATCAGCCACCAGGATCAGGTCACGACGCTGCCGGAAAACGCCACGGTCATCGCTTCCAGCGATTTCTGCCCGTATGCCGCCTACCACATCAACGATCAGGTGCTGTGCTTCCAGGGGCATCCGGAATTCATCCACGACTACTCCCGCGCCCTGCTGGAGATTCGCCAGCAGGCACTGGGTGAGCAGGTCTACTCCAAAGGTATCGCGAGCCTGGAACAGGAACACCACGGCACCACGGTTGCCGAGTGGATGATGCGGTTTGTCGCGCACAAGCCTCAAGCGACCTGAAGCAAAAGCTTCGCTGGCAAGCCAGCTCCTACGGGGGATCGCGTACCCGTTGTAGGCGCTGGCTTGCCAGCGAATCTCCCAATCACCTCGGTCCCGTCTACAGCCAACCGGACTTCTTGAAACTCGCCCACAACCCCAAGCAACCCACCGTAATAAACCCCAGCACCCCGAAGTACCCGTAGTGCCAGCTCAACTCCGGCATGTTCTGGAAGTTCATCCCGTAGATCCCCGCCACCGCCGTCGGGAAGGCCAGAATCGCCGCCCAGGCCGCAAACTTGCGTTGCACCACGCTCTGGCGTGAAGCCTCCAACAGCACCCCGACCTCAATCGTCTGGCTGGCAATATCCGCCAGCGTCGTCAGGTCTTCCATCTGCCGCGTCACATGAATCTGCACATCGCGAAAGTACGGCCGCATGTTCTTGTCGATGAACGGGAAGCTCAGCCTCTGCAATTCCTCCCCTATTTCAATCATCGGTGCCACATAACGACGCAAGCGCAAAACATCACGACGCAGGCCATGTAGCTTCTGGATGTCGTAGTCATTCAGCACGCCGCACAACACATTGCCTTCCAGCTCATCGATTTCCGCGTGAATGGCTTCGCCCATCGGCTGGTAATTTTCGATCACGAAATCGAGGATGGCATAGAGAACGAAATCTTCCCCGTGCTCAAGCAATAGCGGACGCGCCTCACAGCGTTGTCGGACATGAGCGTAGGACGCGGAGTGACCGTTGCGCGCCGTAATGATGTAGCCATTGCCGGCAAAGATATGGGTCTCGATGAATTCGAGTCTGCCTTCATGGCGGATGGGCGAATACGTCACGATGAACAACGCATCGCCGAAGGTTTCCAGCTTCGGCCGGCTGTGCTTTTCCAGGGCGTCTTCAATGGCCAGTTCGTGCAGGTTGAACTGGCGTTGCAGATTGTAGAGCTCCTCGGCGTTCGGCTCTTCTAGGCCAATCCAGACAAAATGCCCGGGCTTTGCCGCCCAGGCGGCGCCTTCGTCAAGGGTGATATTGGTGACTCTTTTACCGGCGCTATAAACCGCAGCAGCAACAACTCTACCCATGATGGTGGTTCACTTCTTATTGGCAGCTTTCTATTAGCGATAAACGCAATGGCAGGCATTGTTCAGCTTAGCCTTGGCGATGCTTGAGAGTCAGCTAAATCTGCAGAGTTCAGGGGCAAAAGAAAACCCGCACTCGGCGGGTTTCATTCAGGCAGCTTGCAGTTGCCGGTCCATCGATTCGATGCATTCACGCATCTGTTCGCGGCACTGGGCAATCAGCATGGGCATGTCGTCCAGGCTCAATCCTGCGGTGGGAATCGCCGGCAACGAGCGAATCAGAATTTTCCCACTGCGCCAGCGGTTCAATCGCATGTGTTTGACGTAGCTACTGACACACACCGGCACGATCGGCACCCCGGCGGCAATGGCCATCTGGAAGGCGCCTTTCTTGAAGGGCAGCAAGTCCTCACCCAGGTTGCGAGTGCCTTCCGGGAACACCCAGATCGAGGTGTCTTTGTTTTGCAGGGTATGGGTGGTGGTCAACATCGATTTGCGCGCCTTGTGCGCATTGCCACGGTCAATCAGCACATTGCCGGCCAGCCAGAACAACTGCCCGAACAGCGGCACCCATTTCAGGCTCTTTTTGCCGATGCACACGGTACGGCGTGGCACCACGTTGCCAAACACGAACAGGTCGTAGTTGGACTGGTGATTGGCGACGATCACGCAGCTGTCAGGTTTGTCCATCAACGGCCCGACTTCGGCCTTCACCCGCAAACGCAAAATACACATGGCCGGCCAGGCATACAGGCGTGCGCACAGACGGCTGTTGTCCGGGTTGAATGGCCGGCACAGGCCGAGAATCACACCCAGCACACCCGCCACGATAAAGTGCAGGCCCATCAATGACATACGGAACAAAAACAGCATTTACAGGCCCCACCGGGACAAAAGGTGGCGCAGTGTACGGATGTGCACTGTTTTCGGCAATTGCTGCCAGGGAGGTGGGAGATAGCCGATGTTTGTGCTGATGTTTCCGACTAGTGGGTCAGATGCGGTCTAGAGCGGTTACAGATGTTTAACCGCGATACGTATGAAAAAGCCCGACACGACGGTCGGGCTTTTCGTTGTTGCAGATCCGGGCTTAAACCAGGTGTTCCTGGTCCTGGATGATCGCGTTGTCCAGGGCCTCCAGCAGCGCTTTGCGCACTTTCAATTTGGTGTTTTTGTGTGCGGTCATGTTGATCTTCTTCAACTGACGAGCCGCCGCCAGCGCCGCGCCTTGCAGTTCCTCGGCCGACACCACCACATCAAGGAAACCGGCAGTCACGGCGCTTTGTGGATTGAACATCTCGCCGTTGACCACCGAACGCTGCAGCGCGACTTTGCTCAGGCGATCACGGGCAATCTCGATACCCGCGTGGTGCATGGTCATGCCAATCTGCACTTCGTTCAGACCAATGCTGAACGCACCGTCGACGCCGATGCGATAGTCGGCTGACAACAGCAGAAACGCCCCCTTGGCCACCGCATGCCCCGGGCACGCAACGATCACCGGGAAGGGGTGCGACAGCAGGCGGCGGGCCAGTGTCGAGCCGGAGGTCACCAGCGCCACGGCTTCTTTAGGGCCAGCCGTCATCACCTTCAGGTCATACCCGCCGGAGAGAATGCCGGGCTGGCCGGTAATGATCACCACTGCACGATCAGTCGCCGCCTGATCCAGCGCAGCGTTGAACGCGGCAATCACATCCGGGGAGATGGCATTGACCTTGCCATTGCTCAAGGTCAGGGTCGCGATACCGTCTTCGAGATGGTAAGAAATCAACTCACTCATGACGCTATTCCTTTCAATAAAGTTGGGCAGACGTTACCCACCGCCGCAGGCCAGGTAAAGCGCCGTGACTGACCCGCCAGTCACCCTTTGCCTGCCCGCCAGGCGTAGCCCGCCGTGCCTGCTGCGCATTCCCCTCTATATAGAAGAGGGCACGAAGCCGGAGATTGGCCGGTTTGCCATGGCCCGGAGCGACCGGAAACGTTGAATCGCGTTAACCGCATGAAAATTCTGAAAAAAATGTTTGCCATCGGAAAAGCTTTCGACTACATTAGCGCGCCTCGACAGACAGAACATGTTTGAAGAGATACGGTGAAGTGTCCGAGTGGCTTAAGGAGCACGCCTGGAAAGTGTGTATACAGGAAACTGTATCGAGAGTTCGAATCTCTCCTTCACCGCCACATTCGAAACGACTAAACCCCTGAAAACGTTAAAGTTTTCAGGGGTTTTGTTTTTTTTGGCGTTAAAAAAGGCCTGTATGGGAACATCCATGGGAACACTTGAGGATTTTATGCAGGTGACCTATCTCCGATTTCTCTCTCAGCAGTGCAGGACCGGGCGGAACCAAACCTACGACTCCCGGAGGGCATGGAAAACGGTCGCTTAACTATTCGTGGCACTAAAATGCTATTACTCTGCTTCGTTTGACCGATGATCAATTTGGTTATCTACATGCGAGGGAGCGATGACAGTATCCAATTTAGAAAAGTACCGGAAAGATCTGAAGGCGTTACTTCTAGAGGGGGGTGCAGTTCTTCAGGCGCTTCGCCGTGACGCGCTCGGTGAGGAAGAATGGCGAGCCCGTTTGGCAAGGGCGGGATGGACCGAGGAGGAAATTGAAAGTTACGGCAAAAAGCTCAAACCCTTTCGGGTTTGCTACAACCACTGGTATTCGGAAGCTCTGGTCGTTGTAAAGCAGCTACTTCCCGACCGGTATGCGGACTTCGTAAAATTTTATGAACGACCAAAAACGCGAAAGTCATTTGATGTCGAGAGTTATCGAATCGAGGATGCGTGCCAATCCCTTTCGTCGACTCGGTTTGGCGGGGAAGTGGTCGTTGACATGTCTGCCGCTGTTCCGTTGCTGCAGCAGCAGATAGCTATCCTTGAGTCCATAGAAAAACGTTTCGAGAGTTCACTCTTTGATATCAAGCAATTGGTACAGGCTGATCTTTTTGACTCCGAACTTGATGTTGCTAGAGAACTGCTAAAAAACAAATTTGCTCGTGCTGCGGGCGCTGTCGCTGGAGTCGTGCTGGAAGGCCATATGAAGCAAGTTTGTGATAACCACAACTTGTCTAAGAAATCTGGAACTATTGCAGTGCTCAACGATGCGTTAAAAGCAGCTGGTGTCATTGAACTGTCGCAGTCTAGGCATATCCAGTTTCTTGGAGACATTCGTAATAAATGTGGTCATAAGAACTCGACCGACCCAACGGTTGAGGAAGTGAGCGAGCTTATTGCCGGGGTCGACAAGGTTATAAAAACTATCTTCTAAACCCCTCATTGGGGCCAATTTGGCCCCTTTCGGAAAATGGCTAAAGTTTCAGGGCAAGTTGAAGCATTCCGATGACGTCTGGTCCATCCTCGTTAATCCACGTCCCATAGTGCTGCCGGATCATATTTGCGCTGGTGTGCCCCATCTGCTCAGCAATCCAGTCGACCGAGGCGACGCCTGTGGTCAGCAACTGGCTAGCGTAGGTGTGGCGGCACTGGCCTGGGCCGCGATAGCGAACGCCGGCCGCTTTCAAGTGCGCTTTGAAGAACCTGTCCCTCACGACAAAGTCGCTGACATGCGGCAGGCCGCTCTTGGTGTTCAGGAATACAAAGTGCAGCTTGTGCTTGCGGATTGTCTTGTTGTCCCGCTCGACGACATCGACCGTGTCCACAGTCTTGATTTGGTTGATGGCATCCAGCTTGCGCAGGGCGTCCCAGGCGGGCTCCAACAGGCGCACCTTGCGCGTGGAGCGCCGGGTTTTCGTCACGCGAAAGGCCCCACGCACCTTGGACCGGCGGAAAGTCACCGTCCCCTGTTTAAGATCGACATCTTCCCAAGCCAGTGCGATGGTCTCCGATACCCGTGGGCCTGCCCAAATCATGAACTGCACCATCAACAGCTCCTGGGTGCGGCTAGTGTGTGTGTCGAGAATCTGCTTGATTTCCGCCCTGGTGAACGGGTCCGGCGCCTCTGGATCGGGCAGGCGCACGAATAACCCCTCGGTTGGGTCGTGCGCGACCTTCTTCCGGGTACGGTAGAGCCGGAACACCTGGCGCACATTGCTGATGATGTCGCGAATAGTCTTGTTCTTCAGCCGCTTCGACAGTGGCCCCTGAATCCACTCTTGCAGGTCCAGGTGGTCAATCTGATCGATCTGAATGTCACCCCAGCGTGGCCGTACATGAACCTCCGCCTTGTTCTTGTACCCGCGAAAAGATGTCGCGGCGACGCTGTTGCTCTTGATTGTCAGCCAAAGGTCCAGGTAATGCCCGAAGCTGTTCTCGGCCAACTTTGTCGACTCGGGAAAATGCCGGCGGTAACGCTCGCACCGCCCAGGGCTACCACGGCAATTTCTACTTCGACGAATTCTTCTGGACGTTCAAGTTCAACGAACTGAACAAAGTCGCCAGCGGCATGGCGATGCAGAAGCAATACCGGCGCACCTACTTTTCGACGCCGTCGAGCATGGCCCACGAGGCCTACACGTTCTGGACCGGTGAGCGCTTCAACAAGGGCAAACCAGCGGCCCAACGGCTCAAGTTGGACGTGTCCCACGACAACCTGCAGCAGGGTCGACTGTGCGAGGACCGCATCTGGCGGCAGATCGTCACCATCCTGGATGCCGAGCAGCGCGGCTGTGATCTGTTCGACCTTGAAGAGCTGCGGCTGGAGTACAACGCCGACGCCTTCGCCAACTTGCTCATGTGCCAATTCGTCGACGACGGCGCGAGCATCTTCCCGCTCAACGTGTTGCAACCCTGCATGGTCGACAGTTGGGTGGAGTGGTCGGAGGACTACAAACCCTTCGCCGCGCGTCCCTTCGCCGATCGTCAGGTTTGGGTGGGCTACGACCCGGCCGAAACCGGCGACAGCTCGGGCTTGGTGGTGGTGGCCCCGCCAATGGTCCCGGGCGGCAAGTTCCGCGTGCTTGAGCGGCACCAGTTCCGCGGTATGGACTTTGCCGCCCAAGCTGAAGCCATTCGCCAGGTGACGATGCGCTACTGGGTGACCTACATCGGTATCGACATCACCGGCATGGGCTCGGGCGTGGCGCAGCTGGTGCGCCAGTTCTTCCCGAACGTGGTGACCTTCAGCTATTCACCGGAGGTGAAAACCCGCCTGGTGCTCAAGGCCTACGACGTGATTCACAAAGGGCGGCTCGAATTCGACGCAGGCTGGACCGACATGGCCCAGTCGCTGATGGCCATCCGCAAAACCATCACCGCCAGCGGTCGGCAATTCACCTACACCGCTGGGCGCAACGACGAAACCGGCCATGCCGACCTGGCTTGGGCGTTATTCCACGCACTGCAGAACGAACCGCTTGAAGGCCAGACGGCCGTCAATACCGGGTTCATGGAGATTTACTGATGAGCAAACGTCGAAGCAATTCCCGGCAACTGTCGAGACCGACCCAACCCGTTGTCGAGGGCGAGTTGCTGCCCTCTACAGGCGGACGCATGGAAGCCTTCACCTTTGGTGATCCGACCCCAGTGCTCGATGAGCGGGGCATCCTCGACTACCTGGAATGCTGGTTGAATGGGCGCTGGTACGAGCCACCGATGTCGTTGGATGGCCTGGCCAAGTCCTCCCGGGCGAGTGTGTTCCTGCAGTCGGGGCTCAACTTCAAACGCAACATGCTGGCTCGCACCTTCATTCCGCACAAATTGCTGTCACGGCAGACCTTCGAGCAATTCGCCCTGGACTGGTTGTGGTGCGGTAATGCCTACCTGGAAAAGCGCGACAACATGCTGGGTACCGCACTGGGCCTGCAGCCTGCGCTGGGGAAGTACATGCGCCGGGGTGCGGATCTGGAGACTTACTACCAGGTGCGCGGCTGGCGTGACGAGCATGAATTCAAGAAGGGGACGATCTGCCATCTGCGCGAGGCCGACATCAACCAGGAGATTTACGGGTTGCCGGAGTGGCTGCCTGCATTGCAGAGCGCGTTGCTCAACGAGTCCGCCACCCTGTTCCGCCGCAAGTACTACAACAACGGCAGCCATGCCGGTTTCATCATGTACATGACGGATACGGCTCAGAACGAAACCGACGTTGCTGCGTTGCGGTCGGCGCTCAAGTCAGCGAAGGGGCCGGGTAACTTTCGTAACCTGTTCATGTACGCACCTGGTGGCAAGAAAGACGGCATCCAACTGATACCGGTTAGTGAGGTGGCGGCCAAGGACGAGTTCGGCTCGATCAAGAACATCAGCCGCGACGACATGCTGGCCGCCTTGCGGATTCCGCCGCAGTTGATGGGCATCGTACCGCAGAACGCGGGAGGGTTCGGATCGATCAAGGAAGCGGCGCAGATCTGGGCGATGAACGAACTTGAGCCGATCCAGGCACGCCTGCAGCAAGTCAACGAGTGGCTAGGTGAGGAGGTCGTGCGCTGGAAGTCTTTAGAGCCGGACTCCGATATAGCACGATAGCCTGTTGGTGAAGTGCCTAGCGTGCTTTATGGGCGTTGAGGCAAGATAGGTGAAAGATTGAAAGCCAAAATAAACGCAAGGACGTCAGATATGTTTAAGTTTTTAGCGAATAGGATTCAACCTGAAACCCCACTCATTGATGATTTTGCGTTCGATAAGAAAGTTTTGGTTGTTACAGGGGTTAACGGAGTAGGGAAGACCAGAACACTAAAGGGGTTGGCTGGAGGTGGGGTTTTATTTTCAATCTACGATGATGTAGTACCCTCAAATGAAATTGTTTTGCTTACCTCTGAACAGTTGCGGCCGCAGTTTGAGGGCGGCTTTGATGAGGGTGGTTATCAGGCAAGTTTAGCGCAGACGTTGGCTTATTTTAAGCGCGAGCGAGATATATTTAGTTTGGAGTTTGATGCGACGCTTCATCATGCTAATTACCAAGCTCGTGGGCTGCAGGCTAGGGGGTTGAGTTATGTTGAGTTGCATTCGTTGTGCAGATTTATTTCTCGGAAATTTGAAAAGCCGTTAGCAGAAATTACTGAAGAAGATGTTCGGCTAAATTTTAGAGGTTCAACGCAAGTATTTGCGGGTACTAATGCATTTGCTGCAACCTGTAATATTTATATAAAGCAACTTCATAATAATTTGTTTAATCAATGGCGAAACGAGCGGTTTGGGGCTAATTTGGCCTATGTAGCCCAAGAAGAGGTTGTTAGTGTTTTTGGAGAGGCTCCCTGGAGCTTGATGAATAAAGTTCTTGAAGCGTCTTTAAGTGGGAAGTTTAGGTTTCAGATTCCCGATGAAAATTCGTTTTCGTACGATTATCAAGCAATTTTAGAAGAGGTTCGTACAGGGCGTCCGGTAATCGCCAGTGACTTGTCCGCAGGCGAGCAAACGCTCATGTGGATGGCTTTAATCATGTTCAATATGCTCTATTCAAAGAGCAGCGGGCAACTGCCTCCAAAACTTCTTTTGTTGGACGAGCCTGATGTATTTTTGCATCCGAAGATGGCGAAAAATCTTTATACGGTGCTAGAGGCAGTGGTGAAAAATTTCGATACTGTCGTAGTGCTTACTACGCATTCGCCGACAACAGTTGCTCTTGCGCCCGATGATGCCTTCATTGCAATTATGAGTGAGGGCGCACTTGCGATAGCGGATAAAGATCACGCTATTTCGCAACTTCTTGAAGGTATAAATCACATATCAATCTCTCCCGAAAATAGACGGCAAGTTTTTGTGGAAAGTACATATGATTGCTCGATTTATACTGAGGTCTACAATAGGTTGAGTGCTATTTCAGCGCTAGACTCAGGAGTCTCATTGAGTTTTGTTAGCTCGGGTCCAGCTTATCCTAGGAAAGCTTTAGAGGAAAAAGCGAAACAGTATCTTAATCCTAAAGATTTAGCTCTGCAGGACTTTTTGACTGCGATGCGTGGTGATGGTGATTGTAGTCAAGTGATTGGGATGGTAGAGAGGCTGACCTTAGAAGGAAGTAAGACAGTCAGGGGGGTTACAGATTGGGATAAAAAGAATAAGGGTAATGAGCATGTTAAGGTGTTTGCGAGTGATTATGCATATACCATGGAAAATGTTGCTATAGACCCAATAGCTGTGATGTTGTTTCTCCATAATAAAGAACCGAAAACCTACCCGATCTCTAAGTTTTGTCAAGATAATGTCCATTATGGTGTATGGCTAGAAAATCAAGAACTGTTGCAGTTAAGTGTTGATTGGTTTTTGAAAGAGTTGTTCGATTATGATAACGAAAAGGATGTAGATGTTACGTACGTTGCCTCGCCTTTGGTCATGCGTTCAGATAAGCGATATTTTTTACAAGATGGCCATGGAGTAGCCGGTAAGTTGTTTGATAAATATAAAGAGTTTGGTTCTATTGCGAAAAATGCAAATGCTCTGGGGAGTAAGCTTGTAGAAAATTTTCTGCACCATACAAATGGGAAGTTTATATCCGTAGAGTTTCAAAAACTATTTAAGTCGCTGCAGAGTTAAGTGGTAAGTAATGATCTGATGGCGTAGTTAAATAAAACTGCGCTATCAGCCATTTCCCTTGTAATCGCCTCCCTCAATCTCCCCCCCCTCGGTTAAATCAATCCTCGACCCTGGTTTCGCACGTTGCTCAGCGCTGGGCCCACTTTGAACCATTCGAAGTATTCTGCCGGCTCCCCTTGGAGCAGCGCTATCTGTTCGGCCCGCTCTTTCGGTGTTGCTCGGCCCAACCATTCGCGAGCCAATACAGGATTCAGTGCCACAGGCCTTCGGTCATGGATGTCTACTATGTCGCCAGCACTGTCAGCAGTGATGATCACGAAGCCGTCGTGTTCACCTAGATCGTGTTCAGCATTGGGGTATTGCCCTATCGCCGCACAGAAAATTGGTGTTTGGTCACGATGGCGAATCTGCTCGCAGCGCTTCGCATTCCTCCACAGTTGATGGGGATCGTGCCGCAGAACGCCGGTGGGTTTGGATCGATTCGTGAGGCAGCAGATATTTGGGCCCTCAATGAACTGGAGCCCATCCAGACCAGACTTGCCCAGGTTAATGACTGGATGGGGGAAGAAGTTGTTAAGTTCAAGCCTTTCGAAAGTGGTTCTGAACGCTAACTCTAAAAATGGGTTGGTTCTCCCCAATCGCCAAGGTTCGGGGATCGCGCCAGTGGGTTACCATGCGCATAATAAATTTCGTCCTGTTGGAAATTTAACATTCGAGACTCGATATATTTATGGGTCGTTGGCTTTAATGATTCATACCATTCAGGAGAAAGCGCAACGTTTTCACTGAGATCTAGTGCTGCATGAATTATGGCTATTGTTGGTGAGCCGGAATGTGCCAATGACTCAAAAAGTCTCAATGGAGCGTCATTGGCCGTATCGAGCCAGGAAAAAATTGCAGCGCTACCGGTTTTGAGAGGAATTATCGAAACCATTACATGAGATATTTCGACAGTCCTGTCTGACAGGTTTTGAAGCCGATTTCCGTTAAAGTCGGCGGTTGGTTCGACAGCGAAAGACGCTACTACCGACGGCGGCTGAGGGAAGATCAAAGCACGAGACACAAGCCTTCCCCAATCTTTGGCTATCAGTATTTCATCCAGTCGGCTCTTCAGCGCTTCAATGTCTGATGCGCTTTCGAGAATCTCTGAAAGATATTTTTCAGCTTCTTCTGAAAGCTGTAATTCTTCTTTGATGCCATGCATCGCTGCGTAGCGTTCGGGGGACGGGAAAGACTCAAACTGTTTTCGCTTGTAATAGCTTTCGCGAGCTACGGCTCGGTATGCGAGCATGAACAGTTGCTCGGAAGTAAATTCGAATGGCCGAGTTTCAATGCACGCGAATAGATCACGATCATGTGCGCGACAGAATCCATTGAAAACCGAAACATCTCTCAAGCCTTGCAGCTCAAGGTTCAGTGGAAATTTTGAGCGATCTCCACTCATGTTTCCACGCATAGCATAAACACGACCGTCTCTTGATATCGGTCTTAAAAATGCTTCGAGGGACAGGGTGTGCGCAGACACGATTGGTCCTTCATGATCTTGGTGCGGTGCAAGGCACACCTTACTCTGATAAAGCTTATTGAACTTCGTTATCTGCTGGCCTACGGCTCGTCGACGTTCGGCAGCTGCGCGCTCGGCTTCCTTCTGGCGATCTAACGCTTCCTGCACGCGTTCTTCTTTAGTGCCTCGTGATTTCGCCTGTCCCATTGCTCTTCCCCCAAACTCCCAAAAAGTTAGCAAATCATACAGCCGCGGCCCAGAAACTTGCTGCATCTGACATGGCGTGCGCACTCGTCCCCGGCCACGCCCTCGGTCCAAACGTGTCGGAGTTTCGGCACCCCTCTCAGGATTGCCCTGTGACCACAGCCACAGGGTTCTGCGAGAGCGGCCATTAACAGACCAAAGTTGACGAAGACGCCATACGCACCATTGAGGGGCTTAAGTTACAAAACTGCGAGAATTGAAGAGGCGATGGTGCTGATACTGGCGAGGTGGGGCAGTGCAGACAGCAGGGTCGAGACGACAGTCTTGCTGGGCTTCTGCGAAGCGAGGTTAGCTACTACTGCGTCCACTATTTCAGAGGCATCCTTTCGCTGAGTATCGTCAAGGGTGGATATCACCTGTCGGAGCGCGTCCACGTAGTCTTGCAGGTCATTACCAATCGTGACGGTATTCGTTGAATTGTCGACTGAGTCTTGGTTCACCCGGGCATTATGCCCGCTGATGTTGTACGTGATGCTTTGAACTCGTGCCTTGGCTTCAGGCACACCAAGCTTCCTGACGCGGAGCTCGTAATGAGGGGGGATACCATGGAACGCCTCATGGAAAACCGGATCGAGTACCTCGTAGGTTTCGATCGCGCCATTGGACATACGCCGCTCAATTAGGTCCCCAACCTCTACAACGACAGCAGGACTGTCCATGTGAATTAGAGGCGATTGAACTGACGCTTTAAGCCCTTCTACTTTGTCACCGTTCTGCTTCTGGATGGCGATCGTGTCGTTCATAAACTCTTCGAACATCTTTTGCTCCTTGCATGTGGTGAAAGCCTAATTGGTTTCACTCGATATCAGGCTGACACTACCGCTTTTCATCGGTTCAAGCCAGCCAACTGCTGGCTGGAGCTCAGTAACTTCGGGGGGATTTAGAGTGTCGGATACTCAAATACCCAGCATCTGGTGGTCTTGCCGGCAATGGGGCATTTCGACCTGGCGCGCGCAGTCGTCCCCCCGCCACGCCTGCGGGCTAAATGTGTCATTTTTTCTGCATACCTGCACCCAGCCCGAACCGGCCAAGGCTGGGGGCTGCATACGCGATTGTGGGGTGGAAAAAGCCTGCGGAACCCTGCACCGAGGGTGGGATTCCGGTGAGGGGCTGGATGCTCTGCAGTTACATGGAAGGGGGGAGGTCTGAGAAAGAGTAATTTCAGTAACTGTGTTGAGCTTTCAGTCTGGAGGCCACGTATTCCGTGGGCTTGAGGATTACAAAAAAGGAGTAACAGTGGAGTAACTGAAAAAGTAATTAATTTGTAAAACATTGATTTGTAAGGCTTTCAGTGTGATGAAGGATTACATTTAAATAGAGTAATCAGATTACTTCAATATTACTTCAATATTACTTAAAGATTACCTTTTCCACCTCAAGAAAAACCTATGTATTTCAAAGGCTTACGACTGAAAAGCGAGCAAGGTTACTGATGTTACTCTTTTTTTTGCCCCCCACTAGATTTTGGAAATCAGACCTCTATACGGGTGATGCGCACGCGTACTGAGGTGCACATTGATGTCCGTGGGAATGGCGTGGGAATAATTTCGTGCGCCCGGCACCGCTGGAGCCCTTGTAAACCGGGGGTATTGGCGGCGCGATCGAGGGTGCGGGCACTTTCGAATCTCTCCTTCACCGCCACATTCTGAAACCCTCGCAAATCAATGGTTTGCGGGGGTTTTTATTTTTAGTTGTACTATTCATTACATCCCGCGTTCCGTCACTCCGATCTATACCCTTCGCCGTCCCGTTTTCTTGGTTTCGCTCGCAAATCCCCTCGGTAGCTACCGTCAGTCAGTTCGCACCTCGTAGACATCACGCACATGGGTTCACTTGATCTTGTGAAATGGTAAATCATGTCGCCCATAGGGTGAATTATGTCACTCAAAAAGTGCCTCTAGGCCATGTCCCGCGTGTCTCTTCTACGTTAGTTTAAATCGCTCTAGCGCATAGTCCTTACCTGCCAAGGTAAGTTCAAAAGTGGTGGCGCCGAACGTACCCCGTGTCACTTTTTGCTTCACAAGACGTTTGGCTTGGAGTTGCTTTAGACCGTCTTCAACTTCCAACTTGCTTAGTGAGACAAGTTTGCAAACCGAGTCTAAATTTGCAATTTTTCTAAAATTTGCATGATAGGCTAAAGCTTCCATCAGCAGCGTTTGGTTATCTGTCAACTGAGGAAACTGAGGGTTGTTCATTTTGTAAACTTTTCGCTCTATCTCGTGTAGCTCGCCGTAAGCTCCGTCAGTGGTGCGGTAGTAGTAAATCGCTACAGTCAGAGTGCTGATTAAAGCCGCGATAATCATCAGCAGCGACCAATTCGGTATTGGCGTTTCTAAGAGAAGCCAGTTCCACGTACGTAGCAGCCAGCCCTTGGTATTTGCTAACAACGTCAGGTCGAAGTAAGCGTCGAGCAGCTTTGTGGCAGATACCAAGGCGAAAAGGAAACCTCCAGTCGAGTAGGCCACAGCCTTGAAAGTGAAGGGGGAATGATTGCCTTCTGCTGCCATGCGACTCGTCTCCAGTGTAGAGAACCGGTGTCATTAGCATAGCAGTGGAAAAGTGGCACTCAGGCATTGGCATTGACGCGGATGGGGGAGGGATTATTACAGGTAGGAGGGCACCCCCTCGCACAGATGTTGCGCAACTTTTCGGGTTAACAACCCCGCTCGCTGAATGTGCATCGACGTCTGGGGACGTGCCCAGCCAAAAGTAAGGCCAACAAGGCAGTGAACAGCTAAAAACGTAGCAAACGTAACGCCTTACGCAACTCTCGGGGATTGCCTACAACTCCGGCGAGAGTCCCGCCCGATATTCTGCTTACTGTGCACAACACACCCTTCCACACGAAAACGCCGCTTTCCCGTTCTGGATAAGCGGCGTTTTTTCAGTGAGTGTTAGAGGCTTCTCCAGCGCATCAGCGATGTCATTCTTCCACCGGCCCCACCCGACAAAGAAGCCAAGCCCTACCAGGTGCGTAACGCCCGGCCTTTCCTTGAACAAGCAGGAGCTACCCCGTGAACGTAATGAACTACAACGGCTACTCAGCCAGAGGGGGGGCGCACGCCTTCATGGCGGTCTCGGTCGGCATGCAGGTACAGGTAGTTTTTGGCGCTTGAGTTTGAGGCAGGGCAAGCAAGAGGTTTCTCCGCGCAAGCAGTGACCAAGCCGATCCGGCTGTTAGACTGCCCAATCTCTTCGAACGGAATCGACATTATGCTCAATCCTCGCGCCAGCTTTCACGGTGCAGCCAAGGTCATCGCGGCTGTGTCGATTGTTGCCATGTCATCACTGGCCCTCGCATCCACCCCTGCAACTTTTCCCGACGCTCAAGCCAGCGACCCCGCCAGGCTGGGCTGGATGGTCGGCTCTCCACCCCCCGCTGATCGCACCGTGCGTTTTGAAGACGGCAGCTATTTCCAGTTCCCGGCAATGCGCTGGAGTGTTTCGAATTTCCGGCAACTGATGCCGACGATCAATGTTTCACGAGGCCTGGGCGCACCGGTTCCATTGGAGATAGCGCTACGCAAAGACATCGACGGGATCAGTTTTGTCCCGCTTGGCGCCAAGGCTCCGATGACCTGGGAGCAATCCCTTGCGGCCACTTACACCGATGGCATTGTGGTGATGCACCGCGGGAAAGTTGTCTACGAGCGTTACTTCGGCGTCTTGAAACCGGACGGCCAGCACGCCGCGATGTCGGTGACCAAGTCTGTGGTCGGCACATTGGGAGCCATGTTGGTGGTGGAGGGGCGTCTCGATGCCAGCAAGCGGGTTTCCGAATATGTACCGGAACTGAAAGATTCTGCATTTGGCAGCGCCACGGTGCGGCAAGTGCTCGATATGACCACGGGCCTCAAATACAGCGAGGACTATGCGGACCCGAACGCCGAGGTCTGGGCCCATGCCAAGGCGGGCAACCCGTTGCCCAAGCCCAAGGGTTATGACGGCCCTCGCAGTTACTACGAGTTTTTGCAGACGGTGCAACCGCAAGGTGAGCACGGCAAAGCATTCGCCTACAAAACCGTCAACACGGATGTCCTTGGCTGGGTCATTGCTCGCGCCACTGGTCGGAATGTCGCGCAGCTTTTGTCGGAAAAAATCTGGAGTCGATTGGGGGCGGAACAGGACGCCTTATTCACCGTGGACTCCATTGGCACGCCGTTCGCCGGTGGTGGCTTGAATACGGGGTTGCGGGATCTGGCGCGGTTTGGCGAGATGCTGCGCAACGGTGGCCGGTTCAACGGTCAGCAGATCGTGCCAGAGGCAGTGATCGACGATATCCGTGGTGGCGGTGATAAACAGGCTTTCGCCAAGGCGGGGTACTCATTGCTCAAAGACTGGAGTTATCGGTCGATGTGGTGGGTGACGGACAAGGCGGGCGGGGCGTTCATGGCGCGTGGGGTTCATGGGCAGCGCATCTATGTCGACCCGAAGGCCGAGATGGTCATTGTCCGCTACGCATCCCATCCGGTAGCCGGCAACTCGGCCAATGATCCCGTCACCTTGCCGGCGTTTGATGCGTTGGCTGAATCTCTGAACAGGAAGTAACACCCATGATCACCACCACAACCCATTCCATTGAAGGTCGACAAATAACTGCCTACCTGGACATCGTCAGTGCCGAGTCGGTGCAAGGGATCAACGTCGTTCGTGACGTGTTTGCCGGGATGCGCGATTTTTTCGGCGGACGCTCCCAGACACTGGAGCGAGCGTTGAAGGAAGCACGCATTCAGGCCACCGATGAGATCAAGGAGCGAGCGCGGGCGCTTCAGGCGGACGCGGTGGTCGGGCTTGATTTTGAAATCAGCATGCCGGCCGGCAAGGGCGGGATGGTCGTGGTGTTTGTGACCGGGACTGCGGTCAAGCTCAGGTGAGTCGACGAAGGCCATTCGTCGGGGATGGGGGAATCTGAACGGCAAGTCCATTAGTGACCGGCTAGTCTGGAAAACCTTGGCGATCGATATTTCTTCAGGCAAAGGGCTTGCCGGTGTCGATCCCGTGTTTACGAGGGGTGAAGAGATGGCTGATCCGTATATCGAAGACGACGGGGCTGAATTTCCCATCAACAACTATGTGCAGTGCGGCCAGACCCAGTATGTGGCCAGTTTCGGTGAAGATCAGACAGAGGTCGACAAGATCAAAACCAGAGCGTGCCGGGTACTGAAGGGCAAGTTTTTACCCAAGGTTACGGCACCGGTCAGGAAGTAATTGACCTGCTAACGAACCCCGCCTTCGAGCGGGGTTTTTCATGCCTGAGGGGGGTATGACAAGTTTTTTAAAGGGGATTTCTTTCACAAAGTTTTCACAGCACCCTCCGTAGTCTCGGCTCATCCGTTAGAAAGCAACACCTGGCCCGTTTCCCCAGCGGGCTTTTTTTTGTCCGTCATAAAACCTTTTCCAAAAATGCTGTCCAACCGTCGCCAATCGCGAAGTTGGACGGGTGTGCTGGACTTTATCCGCGCAAAAGCATTCAATCTCGCCCCCTTTTTGTTTACCCCTATTTTTTGAGGTTTTTGTCATGCGTTTAACTCTGCCTGCTCTGGTTCTGGGGCTTCTGGTTGCTCAAGGTGCAATGGCTGGTGACGGCACTGCCGCGTTGGGCGGTGGCTTGGGCGGCGCATTGGGTAACGTAGTCGGCCAGAAAATGGGCGGCAGCACTGGCGCAGCAATTGGTGCGGGCGTCGCTGGCGCGGCAGGCAGCGCAGTTGCCGCCAAAAAAGGTCATCGCACCAGCGCAGCCATCGGTGGTGGCGTCGGCGCGGCCGGTGGTTCGGTGATCGGTAACAGCCTCGGTGGCAAGTCCGGCGCCACCATCGGTGCAGGTCTTGGCGGTGCATTGGGCGGCGGTGTGGGTAGCAACCTGGCCAACGGTCACAAGCGTCACTGATCCTGATTGTGCGTTTAAAAAAGCCCGGCTTGATGCCGGGCTTTTTCGTATATGAACGATTTACGCAGCAGTCGCTCAAATCCTTCAAACCCCTGAAGAATGTGAGGCGTACCATGATCCCGAAAGCCAGCGACAAAAAAAACGGAAGCCTGAATGCTCGGCGATTGATGTTGCCAGCGATTGTTTTTGGATTGCTGGTTTCTCAGGTGGCGTTGGCAGGAGGTAATGGAGATGCCGCGGTAGGCGGTGGTCTGGGTGGGGTGCTGGGCAATGTTGTTGGTGGGCAGGTGGGTGGCAGCACGGGGGCTGCGATTGGCGCGGGTGTCGGCGGCGCGGCCGGTAGTGCAGTTGCCGCGCCTAAACACAGTCGTACCGAGGCGGCGATAGGCGGCGGTTTGGGCGCGGCGGGTGGATCGGTGGTTGGCAACAGTCTCGGAGGTTCGACCGGATCGGCCATCGGTGCAGGCCTGGGCGGTGCAGCCGGCGGTGCAGTCGGCAATGATCTGGGGAGTGACAGCGGCCATTCCCATTCCGGCGGTGGTCATAAACACTCGAACAAGCACCACAAGAAGCATCACTAGTTGAGCGAGGCATACCATGACTCCGGAAACCGAAGGCAAGGAAGAAAAAGGCCCAAGCGGACTGCCGTTTATCAACGATCCCGGCAATGAAGATCCGGGATCGCTGATGGATGATGCGACGGTGCCGCTGAACGATGCTGATGATGCGGGCGATGTGGGGAATATTGAGTTTGGAGATGAGGAAGAGGAAGAGGACGAAGATTGACTGAGCTTTGTTGCTGGGTTGAACGGCTGTCACCCTGATCGAACGCGTTTATCACCCTGTCCTCGAAACATTAGGGCCTGTGGTTCAGGCCCTTTGACCCGTCTGCCGAATGATGCAGGTGTAGGGCAAACTCAGTAGTTGCAAGCTATTCGTTGTCCCCAAAAGAACTTATCCATTGGCGCCTGAAAGCTCTCTGTTCTGATATGTCATGAGTGATGTCCTGATCTTCAAAATCAAAGATGCCAACGATTTGATCAAAGGTGGCTTTTTCTCCCAGCTTCACCTCATAGGCAATAGCCCCGTTACTCATCTGAGAGCACATACTCGATGGATAAACGTTGATTTTTGCTCCTTTGCAAAGAAATTTTATCTCAGGGAAGTCTCGTCTAATTTGAGCCAAACATTCAAATAGATCATGATCAGTATAGGCTTTTTTGAATCCATTTTTTCTAATGAATGTTAGTGAAGTATAGGTTTATATTAGAATTGCGGTTTCGATGGTATCGCCTACCTGTAGTTTTATTTTGATTTTTGCCATTTGTGGTTGCTGGCCTTTTAGCCTGCTAGAGTCGAGTGAAGATTTGTTTGATGTGTGTCTCGGTATTTATAGATTGCAGATTCGTCTTTTAGTCAGGTCTTAAGGATTCGATCCATTTTTTATAGAAGGTTTTTTGTTCTTCAATACTGTTAGTTATGTCTTTGTCTTCGTAGTCAAAGATTCGGACTATATTTTCTTCTTCACTGGGCTTTCCGAGTTCGACCTCGTATGCGACTAAACCCTTAGACATCTGAGAGGACATTCGCGAGGGGTGGACATTTAATTTTGCTCCCTTGCATAAAAATTTTATATTAGGGTAATCAGCTCTTAACATACCAAAGCATACATAGAGGTCGTAGGCTGAATAGGTTTTTTGGGTGCCGTCTTGCATTGTAAATGTGAGGGACGGCTTCCTTCTGTCGCACTCAATTGTGGCTGTTTCTATTGAGCCTTGAATGTTGATTGTTATCTTGATTAGCTTAATTTTTTTTCTGCAGGAATTAGCGTTGCGTACCGACTCTGTCCGCATTTAGTACTACTGTGCCGGTGTGATGTTAATTACTCCTCAGTCGTGTCGGTATCAATCCATCTCATAAAGAAGTCTTTCTGAACGCTAGGGTCATTTGTGAGATTTTCTTCTTCATAATCGAAGATGCTCACTACGTCAGTTCTAAGTGCATTTTTTCCAAGCGTAAGCTCATACGCTTTGACGCCTTGTGTCATCTGTGAGGACATAGTCGAGGGGTGTACATTTATTTTTGCCCCTTTGCAAAGAAATGTTATTTCAGGGTGGTCTTTTCTTGCATTGCCGAAGCATTCATAGAAGTCGCTCCCGGTGTACGATTTTTTGTAACCATCCTCCATGGAGAGGGTGATTGTCAGTGTCTCTGAGTCGCATATAAGCTTGGCTCGTTGACGTATTTTGTTTGTGATGATAAATATTTCTACAGTGTCCATTTACTACTTCCTGTTCGGATTTAAAATGCTGTGATCAGCGAATTTTCCGCTAGCGCTAACTGGGGTTACACCAATAATATCTTCTTTTTTTATTCCACCTTGGATGGCTACCTCCCGCTCACTTGAGAACTTGTATTTTTTTCCAAGCTCTTTTTTTAAATCTCTTCCTGGGATCGGTCGAATTGTATAAAGGAAACCGCCTCGCATCCTGTATCTGGTCGCAAAATCGATCCCGACTTCTCTGTCTGGACTAGTGCTCACAAAGTTGCTAGGAGGCTTATCGCTGTCAATGGAGTGTAGTAGTAAGTCGTTGCTTGGCCCCTTGGGCTTAAATCCATGTTCAAAAATTTCATCTGGATGACGGTGGTCTCCACGATATAAATATTTTTCCTCTGGATAAATAGGAAGTTGCGCATCTCCCTCCTCAACTCTTGCCCTTCTCGCTGGATCCTGCTCTCCCAACGAAGGCTTCTTGCACTCATCCCCACCCGGACAATCCGCCAACCCCAACGGATCCACCCACCCCGTCGGGTTGCGGGTGTACCGATACGGGTTCAACCCACCCGCCAGCTTGACCGGGTCCGGCGTCAGGTAGCGGCCGAGGTCCGGGTGGTAGTAGCGATGGCGGTT
>NZ_JBWKXF010000060.1:0-35473 GCF_059422645.1 Pseudomonas sp. GW821-FHT01C01
CTGTAGGAGCGAGCTTGCTCGCGATGGTCGTTAACGATGCCGCGTGTTTACTGACTAAACGCGGCGCTCTTGAGTCCATCGCGAGCGAGCTCGCTCCTACAGAATCCTTAACTGAACAGCATTACGCCAGACGACGGCACCCTCGCGAAAGGGCGAACCCTTTCGGGGTCAGGCTATGTCTTCGGCCGGGGCGTCGAGGCCCATCGCGTTGAGGCGCGAGTAGTAGCCGTTTTGCGCCAGCAGTTGATCATGGGTGCCACGCTCGACGATTTTCCCCTGATCCATGACCAGGATCAGGTCAGCCTTCTCGATGGTCGACAAGCGGTGAGCGATCACCAGCGTGGTGCGACCTTTCATGACCTGATCCAGCGCTGCCTGAATATGCCGCTCGGACTCGGTATCGAGTGCCGAAGTCGCCTCATCGAGAATCAGCAGCGGAGCATTCTTCAACAGCGCCCGGGCAATCGCCAGGCGCTGACGCTGGCCACCGGACAACAGCACGCCGTTTTCCCCGACCTGGGTGTCCAGGCCTTCAGGCAATTGCGCAATGAAGTCCATCGCGTAGGCATCTTTGGCCGCTTTCTCAATGTCTTCACGAGGTGCGCCGGCCAGGTCGCCATAAGCGATGTTGTTGGCCACGGTGTCGCTGAACAGGGTCACGTGCTGAGTCACCTGGGCGATATGCCGACGCAGGTTCAACAATTTGTACTGTTCCACTTCGACGCCATCGATGAGGATTTCGCCCCTGTCGTGGTGATAGAAACGCGGAATCAGGTTGGCCAGGGTCGACTTGCCGCTGCCCGAACGCCCCACCAGCGCCACCATTTGCCCGGGCTCGACCGAGAAGCTGATGTCATTGAGCACCTGACGCTCGGTGTCAGGGTAGGTGAAGCTGAGGTTGCGTACGTCCAGGCGTCCGCTGACCACATCACGCTCGACGGTACCGGTATCGACTTCGGGCTCGACATCCAGTTGCTCGAAGATGCTTTCGGCACCGGCCACACCCTTCTGGATGGTCGAGCTGACTTCGGACAGCTGGCGAATCGGCTTGGGCAGCAGGCCGGCCAGGGTGATGTAGGCCACCATGTCGCCGGCGGACGCATCGCCACGCAGGAACAGCACCAGGAACATCAGCACGGCCATGGCGGTGTAGATCACCAATTGCAGCAGCGGTGTGTAGATGGCGCCGGTACGGGTCATGCGCAACTGCTTGTCGGTATTGCCCTGGCTGGCGTCGAAGAAGCGCTTCTCTTCATAGGCTTCACCGCCAAAACTGCGCACCACGCGATAGCCCTGAATGGTCTCCGAGGCCACGTGTGTCACGTCCCCCATGGCCAGCTGGATTTTCTTGCTCTGCTTGCGGAATTTCTTGCTGGCCGTGCGCACCATGATGGCGATCAGCGGCAGGATGGCGACCATGACCAGCGTCAGGCGCCAGTTCATGAACAGCAGCGAGGCAAACAGGAAGATCACCGTCATGCCTTCACGAATAACGACCTTGATCGCATCTGTTGCCGCCCCCGTGACCATGGTCACGTTGAAGGTGATGCGTGAAATCAGGTGCCCCGAGTTATGCTTGTCGAAATACCGGTTTGGCAGCACCAGCAGGTTGTTGAACAGCTGGACCCGCAAGTCATGGACCAGGCCCAGGGAAACCTTGGCCAGGAAGTAGTTGCCCAGGTACGACCCCAACCCCTGCCACGCGGCGATCAGGATGATCAACAACGGCACCGCCTGCAGCAGTTGCAGATCCCGCAGGTAGGGCACGGTTGGAAACAACGCCGCTTCAGGGTTGGATAGACCGTCGACGAAGTACTTGAGGATGTAGCCCAGCATTGGCTGCGTCGAAGCGAAAATCAGAAAACCGACGATGCTGATCAGGAACAGGCTGATGTACGGCCGGACATAGCCGAGCAGGCGGAAGTAGATTTTCAAGCTCGATGGGCTTGCGGAGAGACTGGAGTCGGTCATATCACGCGAATGTCGATGAAAAGGACGCTGACTTTAGCACAGCTTCCCCAGGGTTCTGGCAATCGCATACAGTCTGTGTATTGTGGCGCGTCAAATAGCCACCTAATGCCCCTGCCTTGGTACGGTCGCTCAATTCAGGAATAAGTTACTCAGCATGCAATTAAACGCTTTGAACAGCACGTCCAATAGAATCTTCGATTTCATTTGTCTGTGGATTCTTCCGCTCGGTTATTTATTACTGCTTTGTGCGCTGTTTTTCCTGCCGGGGCGCAGTGTGCTTCACAAGCTTTACTATGGTCTGTTCAGCATTCCGGCACTGATTGCACTGTGCCTGCGTCCGCGGTTCAGTAAAGAACTGCTGCACGAACCGGTCGTCATTGCAGTCCTGCTGTTTGTGGCGTGGGCACTGCTTAGCCTGTGCTGGGGGCCAGGCGACGACATCGAGTTTGGTCAGTTCAAACCCCCATTGCATACCCTGTTTCTGTTCGTCGGCTGCTACCTGCTGGTGCGCTATCGCAGTGAAATCATTCAGCCCCTGCTGTTCTGCGCCGCGATGGTGGCGCTGATCGCTTCTGTCTACAACCTGTACAGGTTCGGCCAGATCTACCAACCGGAAATGCGCCTGATCGGTGTCGGCGCATTCGACAATCCATTGCTCAGTTCTCACGTCTTCGGCTTTTTCTGTACCTACTGGCTGAGCCTGAGCATGACCTGCAAGCGACACCAGATACTTTGGTTGAGCATACCGGCGATGGCGATCATGTTCGCCACCGTGCTGGCCACCGGTTCCAGGACCCCACTGGTCGCGCTGACGCTGGCTGCGCTATGGCTGTGTTTCATCTGCTGGAATCGACGCTCGGTCTTCATGCTTGGCTCCATGTTCATCGCGGGAACGGCAACGCTCGTGCTGTTTGCGGACAAAATCTTCGAACGAGGCAGCTCCTTCCGAATTGAGCTCTGGCAATTGGCCCTGGACAAGATCGCTGAACATCCATGGATCGGGCACGGCTACAACGCCGAGCTAACCCTGGACCCAGGTGTCGGCTACCCCCTTGAGGAACCCCATAACTTCGCCCTGGGCGTGCTCTTCTACGTCGGTATTATCGGCCTGCTGCCATGGTTGTTCTTCCTCGTGTGGAGTTTCATCAGTAGCCGGCGCCATCGCGTGCAACCGCTGTTTATCATTGCCTCAGCCTGGCTGGCCTTCGGTATCGGTGCGGGCCTGACCGAGGGTGGCGGGATTATCTCTCGCCCCAAGGAGCACTGGTTCCTGCTGTGGATACCCCTGGCACTGATTGCCGCATTGAGCATCAATCAACGGGCCAGGCGCCTGCTGGACATGCCGATCAAGACCGCGACGCCAAGTGCCCTGCAACAGCTGACGGCCGATGCCAGGGTCATCGAGGAGGATGGCTTGGGCCCCAAAGTCATGCGCCTGACCGATGGCAGCTTTCTCAAGCTGTTCCGCCGTCGCCGCTGGTACACCTCGGGCAGCTTCACGCCCTATTCCGATCGCTTTGCCGTCAACAGCGTGCAACTGCGCAACATGGGCATCCCGACGCCACACATCCTCGACCTATACCGGTTCGAGGACGGCAGCACCGCTGTGCATTACTCTCCATTGCCGGGCAACACGCTGCGCCAGATCCTGCAAGGCATCACCGCCCCGGCGGTGCGTCAGGCACTGGTGGAGCGTTTCGGCAAGTTCATGGCTCAGTTGCATCAGCAAGGGATCTACTTCCGTTCCCTGCACCTGGGCAATGTGCTGGTGCTGGAGGACGGCGAGTTCGGCCTGATCGACCTGGCCGACCTGCGCATTTACCCTTCATCTTTGAGCCCTTCCCTGCGCCGGCGTAATCTGCGCCATATGCAGCGCTACGCAGAAGATCGGCGTTGGCTGTTCGAGGACCACTTCGAAGCGCTACTGCAGGGATACGCCGCAGCGGCGTCGAAAGCCGACGTGGATAACTTGCACAGGCAAGTGCTGGCCGGGAGTCCTCCGGCCCAGGCTCACTGATGACAGAAACCAACCCGCTTATCGCGATGGCGGCTTACGCGGGTATCTGGTTTTCGGCGTGCTCAAGCACCACTCGTTCATTACCTGGATCTTTGCGCAAACCGGCGATGGCTCAGTCTTTCTCCAACCGTGAGAAATACATCCGGCCCAGCCCGCGCCAGGTCTTCTTGTTCCAGGCCTTGAACGGAATCTGCGCCAGTAACTCCCGCGCCAGCTTGCGATCTCGGTTGGCGGTCTTGAGGAACATGGAGTTGAGAAACTTGTAACGCACCTCGTCATACAACGGGTGGTCGCTGAAGAGTGCGTAGGTGCGCAATATGCTGTCGATCATGAAGCGGTGGTTCTTGTAGGAGTTGGTGGCGTGCTTGCGATAGCGCGCCATCAACACGTTCAGACCATCGATGAAGTAACCGGCATGGGTCACCTTCAACTCGATCAGCAAGTCTTCCAGGCGAATGGTCGGGTCGAAACCGCCCACCTTGTCCAGCGCTTCGCGACGGATCATCAGGGTGGGTGCCGGAGGATACGGCTTGCGCTCCAGAAACATGTCATCGAAGTCCAGACGACGGAACGGCACATCCCGACGCTGGCGCTTCTCGGGGTAGAGATTGCCGTCGGCATCGATCAGCTCGATGTTGCCGGCGCAAATCCCGACCTCGGGCTTGCCGTCCATATGAGCGACCTGGGTGGCGATTCGCTCCGGCAACATGATGTCATCCGAACCGAACGGCACAATCAGGCTGCCCTTTGCCCGGGCAATCGCACCATTAAGGGTGTTGGTCAGCCCCTGGTTTTCCTGAACCCGAAAGTCGAAACCATGGGTGGCCTGCAACACCTTGATCCGCTCGACGCTGTCATCCTTCGAGCCATCGTCGATCACCAGCAACTCAATGTTCTGATAGGTCTGGTTGAGGACGCTGAGAATGCTTTCCTCGATGTAGGGGGCATGGTTATACGACGCGATGATGACCGTGACGATGGGTTGCGCGTCGTTCATGGTTGTTCCTTGCGGGCCTGTTCCAGGCCGGAGTCGATCAGGTTCAGGTATTCCTGACGGAAGACCTCGATGTCATGGTGTTGCTGCAGATAACGGAAGGCCTGCTCGCCCCTGGCCTTGAGCTCGTCATCCGACAGCCCGAGGTAGGTGTCCAGCGCAGCTTGCAGCGTCGGTACATCCTTCGGCGTAATCGCCAGGCCACCGGCCCCCTCGATCAGCGGCAACATGGCCGGCACGTTCGAGGCAATCACCGGCAAATGCCCGCTCATGCCTTCAAGCAGCGCCAGCCCGAGGCCTTCGGCCAGGGAAGGCATGGTCCAGATGTCGAACGCGCGAATGTACTGCAGGGCGATTTCCTTGAACCCCAGCAAATGGGCACGACCGCTGAGGCCGAGGCGGTCGATTTCCGCAGCCAGGCGCGACTCTTCGCGACCGGCACCGATAATCGCCAGCTGGGTGTTCGGGTATTTGTCCTTGAGTGCGGCAAAGGCCTGCAGCAAATAGATATGGCCCTTGACCGGCACCAGTCGCCCCAACGCACCGATCAGCCGCACCGACGGATCGATGCCCAACATTTCACGGGCCTTTTCACGACTGTGCTGCAGACCTTCGGCTTGCTCGATGTCGATGGCATTGGTGATGGCGTAGGTATTCTGGTCGGTGAAACCGCAGTCACAGTCCAGCAGATACTGTTTCACCGCAGGCGACACACCAACGAAACGCCAGTGACGATCGATCAGGCGCTGGGTCTGGCGGCGCCGGTAAAACCGGTCGTACTCGCCAAAGCCGTGGGAAATGCCGATGCACAACGGCACTTTCAACCAGCGGTTGAGTGCAAGCATCATGTTGACCGGCTTGAAGCGGTTGCAGATCACCACATCGAATTTTTCCCGACGGCAGAACTTGTACAGCTGCCACATCGCCCGCAGGCGCATGCCCTTGAGGGACTTGTCGGAAAACTCGAAGTACACCGAACGGTCGGCCCGGCTCACCGCGTCGCCCGGCCCGGGTTTGCCGCGCAAAAACGCGGCGGTCACTTCAAAGCGCTCACTGGGCAGGGCCTTGACGATTTGCTCCGCGAGGTCGGCGAAATCATGGGCTTTGACGTTGTAGTCAGGCTGCAGCTGCAGGACCTTTGACCGCTGACTCATAACTCTCCCCGCTGAGAAACATTGCCTGGTGTGTGCTTGAGGGACCACAAAAGCTCGTGGCGCCGGACTGCCTTGCGAAAGAATTCGTTCTCGCCATAGGTGGGCGGCACCCGGCCGGCCAACAACCGTTGTATCAACCGACGCAAGCGGCGCTTGAACGGCATCGCCGGTTGCAGGTCGTGCATCATGCCCAGCGCCATGGCTTTGTCTCGCTGTTGTTCCAGCGGCATCGGCAGGCAATAAGGCTGCATCGGTTGGGCCAGGTCGAAGGCGGGCGGCAAGGCGATGCCATCACCGGTATCGCCCATCGGCCAGCGGTCGTTGTCGTGCAAGTGGTTGGCATAGCCCAGCAGCGTGGTCGGTTGCCAGTCCAGGCCTTGCAAGGCTTCAAGGACCGCCGCCTGGGCACAGAGATGATCGGGATGCGGATCCAGGGTCGGATGCGGCAGGACGATGACCTCGGGCCGGGCCCGCAGCAACAACTCGCGCAGATCCGCCAGCAGATTGTTCCAGGTCGGCGCGCCATCGGCATCGCCCGGTAGCGCGAAAGGATTCAACTGGCGGAATAGCCGGGTATCGCTCAGGTCCGCTTCCCGCGATCCCGCCGCCACGGCAGGCGCGGCCTGCATGCTCGCCAGTTGCAGACAGAAATAACCCAGTTGTACGCAGTGAGCCTCGGGCACACCGGCCCAACGCGGCACGGCAATGCTGTCCCAGGCGCGCAGGCGGCCTTTCAAGCGGGCCGCATCGACCTTGTTCAGGCCCATCTGCTGATAGTGTTCGGCTTCGATTTCACCGGCGGTCAGCGTGACGATCCAGGTTTCCTCGGCCTGGCTGTACAAACCGTAGGCCGCCAGTTCGGCGTCATCGGCGTGGGGCGCGATGACCATTACCCGCTGACGCCGGTAATCCGGATGCTCCAGTGCCCACAACACGGGCTCGCCGAGCACGCGACAGTAACGCCCGCGCAAGCGCAGGTCACCACGTGACAGCGCCTGGGCCTGACCACTGAGATTGAGATAACGCAGGCCGTTTACGCCCCGCTCGAAAGTTTGCCGGTCAGGGTTTTCGCCCCCCAGCAACTCGACCACCGGATCGACAAACCGTCCCAGCCAGGTGCTTTTTACCCGCAGGGCCAACACCAGCGTCGCGTCGTCGACCAGCATCACGCCCTCGTCCAGCCGCAAATGTTCACCGTTCAGGTGCACCTTGGGCTGTGGCGTGTACGGGGGAAAGTTGTACTGGTAATCGTCTTTCGGTGAGTAGAACAGATGGTCGGCAAACCAGGCTTCGTGGGCAATCCAGCCCAGAACCGCAAGCACCAGCGGCAACCACCAGGCCACCAGCCCACCGATGACGATCAACAGCACCAGCGCAATCAACAGGCCGATGCGTTTATTGCGCCGATGGCGCTTGAGCAGTTGCTGTTTGCGGCTCATGGCTTGGCTCATACGGTGAAGACCGGCACGGGGTTGCACCAGCGATCCTTGTATTCACGGTCGGCGCGCCCGAAGGAAAAGCGCAACGGCTTGTCCTGCGCCCGGGCATGTTCCCAGGCGCTTTGCGTATTGAGAAAACTCAGCACGCTGCCGGGGCTGAACTCACGGGTTTCGGGATCGACCCCACCGTTGATGTACTCGACACTGATCCACTGCGGGGTTTCGACGCGGTACACCAGTTGAATCGCGATCGGCGCATCGTTGAGGAAAATCACCGAACCGATCAGCCACTCGCGCAGCAACTCGACGACCTCGGCCATGCGTTCGGCGCCTGTCGCCGGGAAGCCCCAGCGGCGCTGGAACAGGTCGCAATAAATCGCTGCCAGATCGAAGCTGGAAAACTCGGACACCGGCCGCACCACGCCCCCGGCCTCTTCCAGCAGGCGCAATTCGCGGCGCTGGTTGTAGCGAAATTTCTTCGACAGCTCTTCGGGGGTGCGAGCCATGGCCAGTTGCTCTGTCTGCAACCTGATGCCGGTGAACCGCCCCTCGTTCAACGCCGACAGATAGCGCCCGCGATGGCGCAATGGCGCCTGGGCATCGGCAGCGGCCGGCAGGATGATCTCGGCGTTGCCCAGATCGAACAGCCCTTTCTTGCCGCGACGCTTGAGTACGTCCTTGGACAAAGCAAGGTCGCGGCCCCAGGTCGGGATCGCTGCCTTGACCTCGCCAGCCTGCACCCAGGCCAGGTAACGCACCGGAATGTCGGCCAGTTTCGCCAGCCGCTCGACCACCATCGGATGAGTCGCGACGCTGCCGCCATAACGCTGCCAGGTTTCGGCGTAAGTCGAGGCGTCGACTACCGCCCAGCCACGCTCGCGCCAGCCTTGAAATCGGTTGAGCATCAGCCCCTCGGTGCCAGTTCGGTAACGTGCGGCAAGTGCCAGAAAGCATCGCGCACGGCGCGGTCGGAAAAGCGTTCGCGCAAGCGCTCGAGCATCAACTCGGCACACTGTCGGCGTTGCTGATCATCCATGCCGGCCAGATGTTGCAGCCCCTGGGCCAGATGTCCGGCATCGCCCAACGGGAACAGGATACCCACGCCTTCGACCACCTCTTTCGCTCCGCCGCACGCCGTGGCGAGCAAAGGTACGCCGGCGGCCATGGCCTCCAGCAGCACCATGCCGAACGGTTCGTGATCGGAACTCAGGGCGAACACATCGAAGGCGCGGAAGTAGTTGCGTGCATCCGGCACCTGGCCGAGGAACAGCACCCGGTCGCCGATACCCAGCTCGCGGGCCTGAGCCTTGAGGTTTTCCTCCAGGCGCCCCTTGCCGAGAATCACCAGCTGGCTGTTGGCTGGCAACTGCGGCAATGCCTCGGCGAAACCATCGAGCAGCGTGGCCTGGTCCTTGTCCGGATGCAGGCGTCCGACGTTGCCGACAATCCAGGCATCCGCCGCCAGCCCGAGGGTTTCCCGGGCCTCGCGAGCCGACACCTGCGTGGCTTGCAAGGCATCCACGTCGATGCGGTTGTACAACGTCTGAATTCGCGAAGCCGGCCACTTCGGCAGGCAACTGCGCATGTCGTCGCGCACCGCGTCGGACACACCGAGCAGGCTCAAACGTTTGCGGAATATATGGGCGAACAGTTTGCGGCTGCCGCGCTTGTAGTCTTCAAACCCGTGGTGCACGCCAATGACCGGCAACGACGTACCGAGCAGGGCGATATAGATAGGCTTGAAGCGATGAGCGATGCAGAAACTGAAGTTGCGCGACGCGGCGATCTTGCGCAGATCGCCGATGGCGCCCAGCTTCAGGCCACGAATCGCCTTGGAGCTGTACTCCATGAACAGCACTTCGTCGGAGGCGCAGCCCGCGGCGACTTCGGCATCGGCGACCCCGGTGAGGAACACCGTGGTCACGCGATAACCGGTCCCCGCGAACAGGCTGGCGTACTGCCGTGCACAGTCCAGAAACGGCCCGTCATAGCCGTGGCAGAACTGCAGCACATGGCGTTCAGCCGAACGTGTCATAGGCGTTCGCGCCCTCTTTGACCACCAGGATATCTTCCATGATCAGATACTGTAGATCCGAACCGAAGAACATGTTCAGCGCATCGGTCGGCGAGCAGATCATCGGTTCGCCGCGACGGTTGAGCGAGGTGTTGAGCGACACGCCGTTGCCGGTGAGCACTTCCAGCGCTTTCATCATGTCGTAGTAGCGCGGGTTGTATTCGCGCTTGAGCACCTGGGCGCGGGAGGTGCCGTCTTCGTGGACGACTTCCGGCACGCGGGTTTTCCATTCTTCCGCCACTTCGAAGGTGAAGGTCATGAATGGAGCAGGGTGATCGATCTTGATCATCTGCGGCGCCACGGTGTCGAGCATCGACGGGCAGAAAGGCCTCCAGCGCTCGCGGAACTTGATCTGGTGGTTGATGCGATCGGCCACGCCGGGCACGCTCGGGCAGCCGATGATCGAGCGACCACCCAGTGCACGCGGACCGAACTCCATGCGGCCCTGGAACCAGGCCACCGGGTTGCCGTCGACCATGATCCTGGCGATCTGCTCCGGCATGTTGTCGAGCTTGCGCCACGTCGGCTTGTTGGCGTGACGGGCACAGGCCGCGATCACGTCTTCGTTGCTGTACGACGGGCCGAGGTAGACGTGTTCCATCTTCTCGACCGGTACGCCACGGGCGTGGGACACATAGGCCGCGGCGCCGACGGCTGTACCGGCGTCACCGGATGCGGGCTGTACAAACAGTTCTTTGACGTCGTCGCGAGCGATGATTTTCTGGTTGAGCTTGACGTTCAACGCACAGCCACCGGCGTAGGCCAGTTTGCCGGTTTCCTTGAGCACGTCGCCCAGGTAGTAGTCGATCATCTGCAGCGAAATTTTTTCGAACAGCGCTTGAATGCTCGCGGCGTAGTGGATGTAAGGCTCGTCGGCGATGTCGCCTTCGCGCTTCGGACCCAGCCACTCGATCAGCTTCGGCGAGAAGTAATAACCCTTGCCCTTCTCTTTGTAGCGACGCAGGCCGATGACGTTGGCGTAGTCGGTGTTGATCACCAGCTCGCCGTTTTCGAACGAAGCCAGGCGCGAGAAATCGTATTTGCTGGCGTCGCCGTACGGCGCCATGCCCATGACCTTGAACTCACCGTCGAGCATATCGAAACCGAGGAACTCGGTGATCGCGCCGTACAGCCCGCCGAGGGAGTCCGGATCGAAGAATTCCTTGATCTTGTGGATCTTGCCGTTTTCGCCATAACCGAAGAAGGTCGTGGCGTACTCGCCCTTGCCGTCGATGCCCAGGATCGCGGTTTTCTCTTTGAAACCGGAGCAGTGATATGCGCTGGAGGCGTGGGCCAGGTGGTGTTCGACCGGCTCGATCTTGATCTTCTTCGGATCAAAACCCAGTTGCTCCAGGCACCAGACGATCTTGTTGCGATAGCGCTTGTAGCGACGGTTGCCCATCAGGATCGCGTCGAGGGCGCGGTCAGGGGCGTACCAGTAACGCTTGGCATACTGCCAGCGAGCCTTGCCGAACAGGCTGATCGGTGCGAATGGAATCGCTACCACGTCGACATCGGACGGCTTGATACCGGCCTGCTCCAGGCAGAATTTTGCCGATTCGTAGGGCATGCGGTTCTTTGCATGTTTATCGCGTACGAAGCGCTCTTCTTCAGCCGCCGCGACCAGCTTGCCGTCGATATACAGGGCTGCGGAAGGATCATGGCTAAGGGCGCCGGACAGGCCAAGAATCGTCAATGCCACAGGGGTCTAGCCTCTTTAGTCTGCATGCAGGCGCAAGCGCCTCAAAAATTAATGTGCCCTCGCAAGGGGCGAGAGACAGCTAAAGGGCGGGATTATAGCGTAAAAGCAGCGGCAAACCTCTAGCCGCAAGTGGCAAGCTCTTGGGCGCCCATAAAATCCGGGGCACTGGCCAATCAGGGGTTGTCGGGTAGTCCTTTCGCGAGCAAGCCCGCTCCCACATTGGGTCTATGTCGCACACAAATATTGTGTGCACTGGAGAGCCAGTGTGGGAGCGGGCTTGCTCGCGAAAGGACCGAAGGTCCTGATTCAGCCAGCGCCGGAGATGTCCTTGGGAAGACGCTGATCGATGACCTGATACAACGCACTGCTCTCCGGCCAGTTACGCATGAACCGCGCGCGATCCCTTGCATACGCCGGGGCGAAGCTGCCGAGGGAACCGTGCTGGCACATCGCGTCGAGGTCGATCAACGTCCAGCGATCCTGCTGCCAGAACAGGTTATGCCCCTTGAAGTCGCCATGACTGATGCGTTCGCGAATCAGCTCGGCGAACAGGTGGTCCAGCGCCGCCAGCTCGGCTTCCGGTGCATCGCCACGCTCAACATACGGTGCAAAACGCTCGATGATGTCCGACCCCGGCAGATACTCGGTGATCAGGTACGCCCGGCTACGCAACCACAGAAAACGTTTTTCCAGCAACGCCAGCGGCTTGGGTGTGGCAATCCCGAGGAACGCCAGGCGATTGCCTTCGCGCCATGAATGCCAGGCCCGGCTCGGACGCCAGAAACGCTTGAGCCAGTGGGCAAAACCCTTGATGTTGTAGCGCTTGATCACCAGCGTGCGGCCATCCACCACGACCTTGCCGACGCTCGCCGCACCGCCGGTCTTGTACAGATACCCCTGATCGAGCAAGGCATCGGCGCGCTCCAGCACCGGCAACATCGACGGTTCTTCCTCGCGGCGAATCGCCCGCAATCCGAAGGCCCCGCGCTGGACGCTGAACAGCGTGCACTCGCGGCCGATCTTGTTCAGGAAGTCCTTGAGGCGCCAACTGCGGACCTTGTCGATCTGCTTCTGCAAAGCCTCCATCGGCAGGGCGTGTTCGCCGTTGCTGAGCAGGTAATACACCAGCAATTCTTCAATGAAGGGCTCAAGCGACTTCGGCAACTGGGCGAAGAACACCCCGAGATTTTCCAGGACTTTCTGCCGTGACAGCGGCTGCCCAGGCGTTTCGGAGCAAATCCCGGCGCCGTCGATCAAGTACAGACGACCACGCTGACGCAACAGGTTGTCCAGGTGCAGGTCTTCCTGCCACAGTCCTTTGCGGTGCATTTGACCGATGGCACCTAATGCCTCGGCCAACACCGCTCCCTGTCCGTCGGACAACACAGGTAAATTTTCGACCTGCTTCCAGGTATCACCCAGGCTTTCGGCGCCTTCCAGAAACTCGAACAGCAGCCAACCACCCTCACCCTCTTTCAGGCCGTCGGCCAACAGTTGCGGCGTGGTCAGCCCCTGGGCAGAGAGCAGGCGCACGCCGTCCAGTTCACGCTGAAAATGCCGCGGCGCCTTGCTACCGACCAGCAACTTGGCCAGCACCGGTCGGCCACGCCAGACGCCGGCACCGACATAACGCTGCCCCGGCAACACCCGCAACAGGCTCAGCAGTTGTAAATCGGCGGGGCCGGCAGCGTCGGCCAGCGATATGTTCAGCGGCAAAACCGGATTGCGGCCGGCGGACTTCAATTCGGACAAACGCATCAACGTGGCCCCTTCTGGCCGCGCCGCGACGTCAGACGCTGCAGCCAACTGTCGATCAGTGTGCTTTCCTGCGGTTGATCCAGATAGGCGGCCAGCAATTCCCGCAGTTGCGAATCGCCCCACTCGGGCGCACGGCGCGTCAGCGGTTCCAGATCCTTGATTCGGTCACGCTGCCCGTACAGCAGCGGCCGGGTCTTTTCCAGATCGATCAATTGAGCCTGATAGCCGTTTCCGGTGGCACGCATGAAAATGTGCTTGGGGTAGAAGCAACCATGCACCTGGCGTGCAGCGTGCAGCTGCCGGGCCAGTTCACCACTGGCCTTGAGGATTTCCGAGTGCTGCTCGGGGCTCAATTCAGCCCAGCGCTGCAACAGTGAATCGAGGTCGTCCCAACCATCCAGGGCACGGGTCAGCAGGATCGCGTGGACCTCGCCATTGACCTTGCGCTCCCCGTAAAACACCGCTTCCAGAGCCGGAATCCCCAGCTTCTGGTAACGGGAGATGTTGCGGAACTCGCGTGCAAAACTTGGCTCGCCGAACGGCGCGCGCAAGGTGCGGGTCAGGTAATTGCTCTGGCGCTTGAGGTAGAAACCATGACCTTCCAGATTCAGCCGAAACACGCTGCTCCAGCCGCCGCGACCGGTGTTGGGTTCATCCACCGCTTCGAGCTGCATGGCCCAGAGTGCCTCGAACGTACCGAGGCCATGGCGCTCAAGTAGCGCTCGGTCCTCGGCGGCCAGAAAATCGGTCATTCGCGTCCCTCGAAAAATCTCACCACGTGCCGGATGCGTTTTTTGTCCGCGGCGTTGAGCCGGGTCCGATTGCGGTATTGCAGGTAAAAGCGCAGGCGCTGGGTAGCCGACAGTTGATACTTGGCGACCTTGTCCAGGCACGCCAGATCCTTGGTAATACGGTACTTGAGCCAGAAACCGCGCCAGAAATCGCCGTTGGGGCAATCGATCAAAAACACTCGAGCCTCATCGTCGATCAGCAGGTTGCGCCACTTCAAATCGTTATGGGTGAAGCGGTGATCGTGCATTTTCCGGGTGTATTCGGCCAACTGACGACTGACAGTATCGACCCAGACGCGATCCGAAAGTTTCGGATCGCGTCGCTCGGCCAGCGCCGACAAGTCTTCGGTATTCGGCAGTTCCCGGGTAATCATCGCGCCGCGAGCGTAGGCCGCACCGCGCCGTTCCAGCCCCCAGGCCACCACTTCGGCAGTGGGGATGCCCCACTTGGCGAAGCGCTTGAGGTTCTGCCATTCCATCTTCACCCGAGGCTTGCCGAGGTAGCGACGCAAGCCTTTGCCAGCGCCCACATACCGTTTGACATAATAGTTGACGCCATTGCGCTCGACACGGATGACCTCCGAAAGCAGGTCACTGGTCAATTGCTCGCCCTGCAATGCAAACACAGCCTCGAGGCTGCCGAAGTCATCGGCCAGGTCGCTGTAGGCCGGTTCCAGTCTCCAACCCGACATCAGAGCGCATCCCCGTATCGCTGTTTACGCTCGTAGAGCTTGTTGGCCTTGCCGTCGAGCCACGTCAGCAAAGACGCCTCTTCACTCAGGATCTGACGCAGCGGCTGCTGGAAATAACCTTTGAGGAAACGCAGCTTGTCGCGGCGGGTCAGGCCGATGTCCAGGGCCGAAAAGTACAGGGCCGCCAGGTCCTTGTTGCGCCAGCGCATGGTGATCGCCGGACGGGTCTGGGCGCGGTGCAGGTCGATCACCGAGAGCTTGAAGTCGTCCGCGGTCACCGGTTTGTCGGTGTGCAGCAGGAAATGGCAGATGTAGCAGTCGCGGTGGTTGACCCCGGCGCGGTGCATCATGCCGGTCATGCGTGCGACTTCGGCGATCAGCGCGCGCTTGAGTCTTGGCTCGGGTGGCTGCCTGATCCAGTTGATGCTGAAATCTTCGAGACTGACCGTAGGCGCCAGCTCTTCGGTGACAATGAACGAGTGCTGGTCGGCCGGGTTGCTGCCCTTCTCGCCGTACGCAACGGCGGTCATGGTCGGCACGCCGACTTCCTGCAGGCGCTGAATGGCCTTCCACTCCTGCCCCGCCCCCAGTACAGGAAGCTTGGCAGTGAGCAGGTTCTTGAAGATTTCGCCCCAGCCGATACCACGGTGGATTTTCACGAAAAACCCGTTGCCGTCGACTTCCGTGCGTAATGTCCGGCGTGCTTCCAGCTCGCGGTACACCTCGCCCTCAAGCCCCTCGACTTCGGCGAACGGGTCGCGTCCGGCCCAGAGGCTTTTGAACGGTTCAGCCAGCATCAACTTCATTTAAGCGTGCTCCGCCAGAATCACATCGGCCGCGTGCTGCGGCATGCTGTAGAGGTCGGCCGTTTCGGCGAAGGCCAGACCATTGCGGCTCCAGGCCGCCCTTGCCAGAGCGTCGTTCAACATGCCGGTCAGGTACTGCGTCAGTTGCGCCTGATCGAACGGTTCGTCCAGCACCAGGCCTGCATCGGCCTCGGCAATGTAATGGGCGTAACCGCACACCGCGCTCACCAGTACCGGCAAGCCGGCCACCAGCGCTTCGAGTAAAACCGTGCCGGTGTTTTCGTTGTACGCCGGATGGATCAACAGATCGGCACCCAACAGGAATCGCGGTATGTCACTGCGGCCCTTGAGGAACGTGACGTTATCGCCCAGCCCCAAAGTCGCGCTCTGCATCTGGAATAACTTGGGGTCATCCTGGCCAATTACAAACAGCCGGGTGCGCTTCTTCAACTCGGCGGGCAATGCCGCCAACGCCTTGAGACTGCGGTCCACACCTTTGGTCTTGAACCCGGAGCCGATCTGCACCAGCAGCAGTTCGTCATCCTTGAGCCCGAATTCCGCGCGGAACCCTGCGCGAATTTCGTCGGCATCGGCCGGCCGGCGACGATCTTGGGCAATGCCCGGCGGCAGCAGGTGGAAGCGTTCCAGTGGCGTGTCGTAATGCTTGATGAACAGCGGTTGCTGGACCTCGGAAATCATCAACACTTCGGTCTTGGCGTCCCTGGCGAACACTGCGCGCTCGTATTCGGCGAAGTGGCGATAGCGGCCCCAACGGCGGTACAGCGAGTTGCGCAGGTTCTGCGCCTTGTCTTCGAAGCAGCCGTCGGCGGCGTAGTAGACGTCCAGGCCCGGCATCTTGTTGAAGCCGATCAGGCGGTCGACCGGGCGCTTGGCCAGGTCCGCTTCCATCCATTCGCTGAGCTTCTCATTGCGCCGATGGTTGAAGAACGCCTTGACCGGCGCCACCAGTACTTCGAAGCCCGGCGGCACGTCGCCTTCCCAGATCAGCGTGTAGACGCGAATCTGATGGCCGCGCTTCTGGCACTCCAGGGCGATGCGCATGAAATCGCGCTGCAGGCCGCCGAACGGGAAATATTTGTACAAGACAAATGCCAATTGCATCAGCGCAGCTCCTCAGCCAGTAACAACGTGCTCAGTCGGCTGGCGACACGCTCGGGATTCAGTCGCGTGAAGCACAATGGCCACTCGCGTTTCAGATCAAACTGACGGGCATCTTCGGCCGTCGGTTGGTAAGTGCATTTCTTTTGCAGGCACGGCGCGCAGGGGAAGTCGCTGGCCAGGTGAATCTGCGATTTGCCGTAGGCACCGGTCAGTCCCGGATTGGTCGGACCGAACAGCGACAGCGTCGGCACATCCAGCGCGGCGGCCAGATGCCCCAGGCCGGTGTCCACCGCCACGCAGGCTTGCGCGCCGGCCAGCACTTTGCCGACACCCGCCAGGTTCAATTTTGGCAACACTTCGGCGTGCTTGAAACCCGCGGCGATGCGCTCGGCGCGGGCTTTCTCCTGGGCATTGCCCCAAGGCAACTTCACCCCTGCGCCAAGGTAGCCGACCCGTTCGGTCAGCTCGCGCCAATAGGCTTCAGGCCAGTGCTTGGTGTCCCAGGTGGTGCCATGCAGAAACACCACGTAAGGATTCTTGCGCGGCAATTCCACCAGGCGTTCGACATTCAAACCGTAGTCGCCCAGGCCTTTGGGCAAGTCATAGCCCAACGCGATGGCGAACAGCTGACGCACTCGCTCCACCGCGTGCTGGCCTCGGGCAACGGCCAGACGTCGATTGTAAAAGCGTGCAGCGATTGGCTCGCGTGCCGAACTTTTATCGAGGCCGGCCACCGGCGCCTTGACATAACGGGTCAGCCAGGCGCTTTTCAGCAAGCCCTGGGCGTCGATCACCAAGTCGTATTTCGTGGCGCGAACGCTTTGCTTGAAGCGCTTCCACTCACCGCTCTTGATGGTCTGCCAGATGTTTTTGCGCCAGCGACGGATCGCCACCGGAATCACCTTGCCCACCGCCGGATGCCAGGTCGGGATCTCGGCAAAGCCTTCTTCCACCACCCAGTCGAATTTGATGCCGGGAATCGCCCGCGCCGCGTCGGTCAACGCCGGCAACGCATGAATGACATCGCCCAGCGAAGAAGTCTTGATCAACAGAACCCGCAAGCTATTTGACCTCGACCACAGTGCCTTGCAACCGCTGCAAGGCTTCGTTCACGGCCTGCGGCATGAGTTGGCGCAGGCAGTTGTAATGGCCGAAACGGCAGGTGCGATCGAAGCACGGGCTGCACTCGATGCCCAGGCGTACGATTTCGACGTGTTCGGCCAACGGTGGCGTGAAACCCGGAGACGTCGAACCGTAGACCGCTACCAGCGGGCGGTTCAGCGCGGCGGCGACGTGCATCAGGCCGGAGTCGTTGGACACCACCGAATCGGCGCAGGACATCAGATCGATGGCTTCGGCCAGCGAAGTGCCGCCACTGAGGTTCACTGACTCTTCACGCAGGCCGGGAATCAAACGTGCGCGGATGTCTTCGCCCACGGCGTGATCGTTTTTCGAACCGAACAGCCAGACTTGCCAGCCTTCGCGTATCTTCGCTTCGGCAACCTTGGCGTAATGCTCGGACGGCCAGCGCTTGGACTCGCCGAACTCGGCGCCGGGGCACAGCGCCAACACCGGACGGTCGAGGGTCAGGCCGAACTTGGCCAGTGCCGCTTCACGGGTTACCGGATCGATCTGCAGCGTCGGGCGCGGATACGGTTTTGGCAGCTCAACGCCCGGCTCGTAAGCCAGGGCCATGAAGCGTTCGATCATCAGCGGATAACGATCTTTGTCCAGCGTGCGCACGTCATTGAGCAGGCCATAGCGGAACTCGCCACGCCAGCCGGTGCGTTTCGGGATGCCGGCAAAGAACGGCACCAGCGCCGACTTCAGGGAATTGGGCAGCAGGATTGCCTGGTCGTACTGGCCGGCCAGGGATTTGCCGATGCGCCGACGCGTCGCCAGATCCAGAACACCGTGACCGAGCGGAAAGCTCAAGGCCTGGCGAACTTCGGGCATACGCTCAAGAATCGGCCGGCTCCACTCGGGGGCCAGCACGTCGATTTCGCATTGCGGGTGGCGTTGCTTGAGACACTGGAAAAGTGTCTGCGCCATCACCATGTCACCGACCCAACTGGGCCCAACGATCAGAATTTTCATGTGGTTTCCATAAACGAACCGGGGAGGCCTACGCCTCCCCGCCTCGAAAATCACTGTGGAAGCGCTCAGCTCACGATGGGGTCATCACCTTCAACATTGCTGTCGACTGTCACTCCGCTATCGCGAGCAGGCTCGCTCCCACATTGGGTATTGGTGTACCTCGATCCGCACAACACTGCAGATCTACTGTGGGAGCGGGCTTGCTCGCGAAGGGGTCATCACATCCAATATCTCTATCGACTGACACTGCGCCTTCGCGAGCAAGCCCGCTCCCATCTTTGAATCTTGTCGCTCCGACTGGCGCGCTTCAGTTTAGCCCCAGCTCACGCCAGATCCGCATGACCTGCCGCCGTTCGTCCGTGAACTGGTCGCCCGGAATAATCCCGGGGTCCTTCTGCAAGGCCTGCCGGTGGGCGGCGGAACGGTACGCTTTATACGCTTCACGCAACAGGCTGGCATCTTCGACGGGCATCAGCCCTTCATGCTCCAGCTCTTCCAGAATACGGATGTTGTCCGTCCAGCGCAGCAATGGCGGGTGTGTTTCGGACCACGCCAGGGCCGCGTATTGCACCATAAATTCAATATCGACGATACCTCCGGCGTCCTGCTTGATATCGAACGGCGCCGTGGCTTCGAAGGCATTTGCCCCGGTGCCGGCCGCCGTACTCTTACTGCCGAGGTTATCGCGCATCTTCGCGCGCATCTCGCTGACTTCCTGGCGCAGGGTCGGTAAATCACGTGTCTTGCCCAATATCGTGGCGCGGACTTTCTCGAATGCCTGGCCGACATCCTGACTGCCCACCAGCACTCGCGCCCGCACCAGCGCCTGATGTTCCCAGGTCCAGGCTTCGTTCTCCTGATAACGGGCAAACGCCCCCAGGGAACTCACCAGCAACCCCGATGCACCGGACGGTCGCAGGCGCATGTCCACTTCGTACAACTGACCGGAGTTGGTCTGCGCCGTCAGCAAGTGAATGATCCGCTGCCCCAATCGGGTGAAAAACTGCGCGCCATCGATGGGTTTCGGTCCATCGGTTTCAGCCTGCGGATCGCCGTCGTGGATGAACACCAGGTCCAGGTCCGAACCATGCCCGAGTTCCAGGCCACCGACTTTCCCATAACCGACAATGATGAAGCCGGGATCGCACAAGGTGCCATCGGTACGCAGGGGCGTGCCGTACTTGGCCACGGTCTGGCGCCAGGCCAGTGCCAACACTTGCTCCAGGATCGCTTCGGCGAGCCAGGTCAGGTAGTCGCTGACTTTCATCAGCGGCAGGCTGCCGGCGATTTCCGATGCGGCCACCCGCAAGCGGTGCGCCAGTTTGAAGTGACGCAGGGCTTCCATTTGCTGTTCGAGGTCGTCCTCGGGAATCCGCGTCAGGCGCTCGCGCAACTCGGCCGCCAGCTCCGGCGCCAGAGGCGGCTTGAACAAGCGGCCTTCGTTGAGCAATTCGTCGAGCAACAGCGGGAAACGGGTGATTTGCTCGGCGATCCACGGGCTCGCCGCGCACAGCGTCAGCAAACGCCGCAACGCACCGGGGTTCTCGGTCAGCAGCACCAGGTACGCGGAACGACGGGCCACGGCTTCAACCAGCGGCAACACCCGCTCCAGCACCAGGTCCGGATTGTCATGTTCCACGGCCTGTGCCAGCAAACGCGGAATAAAGGCATCGAGGCGTTCACGCCCCAGTCGTTGCATCGCCCGCAACTGTGGGCTGCTGCGCAGGCTGGCCAGGGTTTTCAGGGCTTTTGGGGCATCTTTGAAACCGCCCTCTTCCAGTTGGCGACAAGCGGCCTCATCGTCCTGAGCCTCTTCCCACAGCGGCAACCACTCGCCGCCGACCACCACTTCGCTTTCCGCGCCCTGCTCTTCGTCGGGATCGGCGATCACCTGCCCGAAGTGCCAGGCCACGCGGCCGCGCCAATACATCAATTGTTCGTGGAAGGCGGTCCAGTTGGCGAACCCCAGCATAAAGGCAATACGCGCCTGATCCTGTTCGCCATTGGGCAACATTTGCGTCTGACGGTCGGCAATCGCCTGAATCGCGTGTTCGGTGTAACGCAGGAATTCGTAGCCTTCACGCAGCTCGCTGATCACCGCCGGCGGCAGGTAACCTTGTCCTTCCAGCGTACTCAGCACCTTTAATAGTGGGCGCTGTTGCAAGCTCAAATCGCGGCCGCCGTGGATCAGCTGGAACGCCTGGGCGATGAACTCGACTTCACGAATACCGCCGGAACCGAGCTTGATGTTGTCGGCCATGCCCTTGCGCCGCACTTCCTGCTGGATCAACTGCTTCATGGTGCGCAGCGCTTCGATGGCCGAGAAGTCCAGGTAACGCCGGTAAACGAATGGCCGCAACATTTCTTGCAGTTGCGCGCCGGCCACTTGATCGCCGGCCACCACCCGCGACTTGATCATCGCGTAGCGCTCCCAGTCGCGCCCCTGATCCTGGTAATACTGCTCCAGCGCATTGAAGCTCAGCACCAGCGCACCCGCCGAACCGTAGGGACGCAAACGCATGTCGACGCGGAACACAAAGCCATCGACGGTCATCGGGTCCAGGGCCTTGATCAGCCGCTGACCGAGACGAATGAAGAACTCCTGGTTATCCAATGGACGCTTTACGCCGACGGTTTCACCGCCCTCGGGATAGGCGAAAATCAGGTCGATGTCCGAGGACAGGTTCAGCTCCACCGCGCCGAGCTTGCCCATGCCGAGGATGACCATCTGCTGCGGCTCGCCACTGCGCCGCCCGGTCGGCACGCCGAACTGCTGGCAATGCCGCACGTACAACCATTGATAGGCCTGATCGATGCTGGCATCGGCCATGTCCGAGAGGTCGCGGCAGGTCTGGATCAAATCGGCCTGGCGGGTCAGGTCGCGCCAGATGATCCGCACCTGATGGCGTGCACGCTGGCGGCGCAAGGCACGGCCTAGTTGATCGTCGGTCTCGGCTGCATTCACGGCGGCCGCGATCTGCGCGCACAACTCACCGGGAGCGAAGCTGCGGTCCAGTTCACCGGACTGCACCAGTTCCAGCAACATCAAAGGGTCACGAACACACTGTTCAATCACGAAATCGCTGGCGGCGGTGATGCGGGCAAATTGCGCCCAGCGCTCAGGCGTCCAGGCAGACAACCCGTGGTCGTCGTCCAGGGCGGCGACGGCAGCCCGGAACGACTGCTCGGCGCGGGTGACAAACGGCAGGAGAATGGCGGGCAGTTCGGCAAGCGAAGGGAGGCTCATGGTCTATCCTTGATCGGCGTACAACGGGCTGCATGTAGTGGTTTTCGAAAACCCACTACCTGAGGGACTGTCGAACAAAAGTTAGAAATAGCTGAAATTTCTTTTATTTTGGCAGCCAGCATCAAGCTTTTACCTTTAGTAGTTGGAAAAAGACCAACCTTAACGATTATTCTCACAACGCAGCCGGTGGCCACAAGCCGCTCATCTGTAGTTTTACTACTCGTATATACATTAGACGGGCTGAAATGCCGGAAGATTTGTAGTAAAACTACACGCCGCCGGAACAACCTGTCGGCAATCCAAGAATTCATAACGTCTGCCCACAAGGCCAGTCGCTAACTCAGGCAACCGATTCTGGTAGCCTTTCCGCCCTGGAGCAAGCCATGCAAGACCTCGATCCCGTCGAAACCCAGGAATGGCTGGACGCCCTGGAATCGGTTCTCGACAAAGAAGGCGAAGACCGTGCTCACTATCTGATGACCCGTATGGGTGAACTCGCGACCCGCAGCGGTTCGCAGTTGCCTTACGCCATCACCACGCCTTACCGCAACACGATCCCCGTTACCCACGAAGCACGCATGCCTGGCGACCTGTTCATGGAACGCCGCATTCGCTCGCTGGTACGCTGGAACGCGATGGCCATGGTAATGCGTACCAACCTGAAGGATTCCGACCTCGGCGGTCACATCTCCAGCTTCGCTTCCAGTGCGACCCTGTATGACATCGGCTTCAACTACTTCTTCCAGGCCCCGAGCAACGAACACGGCGGCGACCTGATCTACTTCCAGGGCCACACCTCGCCAGGCGTTTACGCCCGTGCATTCATGGAAGGCCGCATCACCGAAGACCAGATGAACAACTTCCGCCAGGAAGTCGACGGTCAGGGCCTGTCGTCCTATCCGCACCCTTGGCTGATGCCTGACTTCTGGCAGTTCCCGACCGTATCCATGGGTCTGGGTCCGATCCAGGCGATCTACCAGGCTCGCTTCATGAAGTACCTGGAACACCGCGGCTTCATCCAGCCAGGCAAGCAGAAAGTCTGGTGCTTCCTGGGCGACGGCGAGTGCGACGAGCCGGAATCCCTGGGCGCGATCTCCCTGGCCGGCCGCGAGAAGCTGGACAACCTGATCTTCGTCATCAACTGCAACCTGCAGCGCCTTGACGGCCCGGTTCGCGGCAACGGCAAGATCATCCAGGAACTCGAAGGCGTGTTCCGCGGTGCTCAGTGGAACGTGACCAAAGTCATCTGGGGCCGTTTCTGGGACCCACTGCTGGCCAAGGACGTCGACGGCATCCTGCAACGCCGCATGGACGAAGTCATCGACGGCGAGTACCAGAACTACAAAGCCAAAGACGGCGCGTTCGTCCGTGAACACTTCTTCAACACGCCGGAACTCAAGGCGATGGTTGAAGACCTGTCCGACGACGAGATCTGGAAACTCAACCGTGGCGGCCACGACCCGTACAAGGTCTACGCGGCGTACCACGAAGCGGTCAACCATAAAGAACAACCGACCGTCATCCTGGCCAAGACCATCAAGGGTTATGGCACCGGTGCCGGCGAAGCGAAAAACACTGCGCACAACACCAAGAAAGTCGATGTCGACAGCCTGAAGTTGTTCCGTGATCGCTTCGACATCCCGGTCAAGGACGACGAGCTGGAAAACCTGCCATTCTTCAAACCGGAAGAAGGCAGCGCCGAAGCCCGTTACCTGAGCGAGCGCCGTACCGCACTGGGCGGCTTCGTACCTCAGCGTCGCGCCAAGAGCTTCAACATCCCGACCCCGCCACTGGACACCCTCAAGGCGATCCTGGACGGTTCGGGCGACCGCGAAATCTCCACCACCATGGCCTTCGTGCGGATCCTCGCGCAACTGGTCAAGGACAAGGAAATCGGCCCGCGCATCGTACCGATTATCCCGGACGAAGCCCGTACCTTTGGTATGGAAGGCATGTTCCGTCAGTTGGGCATCTACTCGTCCGTCGGCCAGCTCTACGAGCCAGTCGATAAAGACCAGGTGATGTTCTACAAGGAAGACCAGAAAGGCCAGATCCTCGAAGAAGGCATCAACGAAGCGGGCGCCATGAGCTCCTTCATCGCTGCCGGCACTTCGTACTCCAGCCACAACCAGCCAATGCTGCCGTTCTACATCTTCTACTCGATGTTCGGCTTCCAGCGTATTGGTGACCTGGCCTGGGCCGCTGGCGACAGCCGCACCCGTGGTTTCCTGATCGGCGGCACCGCCGGCCGTACCACCCTGAACGGTGAAGGCCTGCAACACGAAGACGGTCACAGCCACCTGCTGGCTGCCACCATCCCGAACTGCCGCACCTACGATCCAACCTACGGCTACGAGCTGGCGGTGATCATTCAGGACGGCATGAAGAAGATGACCGAAGAGCAACAGGACGTCTTCTACTACATCACCGTAATGAACGAGTCCTACCAGCAGCCAGCCATGCCGGCCGGTGCCGAAGAAGGCATCAAGAAAGGCATGTACCTGCTCGAAGAAGACACCCGCGAAGCGGCGCACCACGTTCAGCTGATGGGCTCCGGCACCATCCTGCGTGAAGTCCGTGAAGCGGCGAAGATCCTGCGTGAAGAGTTCAACGTCGGCGCCGACGTGTGGAGCGTTACCAGCTTCAACGAACTGCGTCGCGACGGCCTGGCCGTTGAGCGCACCAACCGTCTGCACCCTGGCCAGAAGCCTAAGCTGAGCTACGTCGAAGAGTGCCTGAACGGCCGTAAAGGTCCGGTCATCGCCTCGACCGACTACATGAAACTGTTCGCCGAGCAGATCCGTCAGTGGGTACCGTCCAAGGAATTCAAAGTCCTGGGCACCGACGGTTTCGGCCGCAGCGACAGCCGCAAGAAACTGCGTCATTTCTTCGAAGTCGACCGTCATTTCGTGGTGTTGGCAGCCCTGGAAGCACTGGCTGACCGTGGTGACATCGAACCTAAAGTGGTGGCCGAGGCCATCGCCAAGTTCGGTATCAACCCGGAAAAACGCAACCCACTGGACTGCTGAGGAGAGATTCTGTGAGCGAACTCATTCGCGTACCTGACATCGGCAGCGGTGAAGGTGAAGTAATTGAACTGTTTGTGAAGGTCGGCGACCGTATCGAAGCCGACCAGAGCATCCTGACGCTGGAATCGGACAAGGCGAGCATGGAAGTGCCTGCGCCGAAGGCCGGTATCATCAAGAGCCTGAAAGTGAAACTGGGCGATCGCCTGAAAGAGGGCGACGAACTGCTGGAGCTGGAAGTCGAAGGTGCCGCTGCTGCAGCCCCTGCGGCTGCCGCTGCGCCGGCGGCCAAGGCTGAAGCCAAACCGGCTGCTGCTCCTGCCGCCGCTCCTGCTGCTGCGCCGGCTGCCGCCAGCGTTCAGCAAGTGCACGTGCCGGACATCGGTTCGTCGGGCAAGGCCCAGATCATCGAGATCCAGGTCAAGGTCGGCGACACCGTCGCGGCTGATCAATCGCTGATCACCCTGGAATCCGACAAGGCCAGCATGGAAATCCCTTCGCCAGCCGCTGGCGTGGTCAAGGCCATCAGCGTCAAGCTCAACGACGAAGTCGGCACCGGCGACCTGATCCTGGACCTGGAAGTGGTGGGTGCTGCTGCACCGGCTGCTGCTCCGGCCCAGGCAGCCGCTCCGGCACCTGCTGCTGCACCTGCACCTGCGGCAGCCCCGGCTGCTCCAGTGGCCGACAGCGTTCAGGATATCCACGTTCCGGACATCGGTTCGGCGGGCAAGGCCAAGATCATCGAAGTCCTGGTCAAGGCCGGCGACACCGTTGTCGCCGACCAGTCGCTGATCACCCTGGAATCCGACAAGGCGAGCATGGAAATTCCATCGCCAGCCGCTGGCGTGGTGGAAAGCGTTTCCATCAAGCTCGATGACGAAGTCGGTACCGGCGACCTGATCCTCAAGCTGAAAGTCAAAGGCGCTGCACCGGCTGCTGCTCCGGCGCCTGCCGCTGCCGCCCCGAGCGCTGCTGCTCCGGCTCCAGCCGCTGCTGCCCCTGCTGCAGCCGCACCTGCTGCCCCGGTCGCCGCGCCAACCAAACCTGGCGCCAAGGTTCACGCCGGCCCTGCCGTGCGTCAACTGGCCCGCGAATTCGGCGTCGAGTTGAGCGCCGTGGGTGCCAGCGGTCCGCACGGTCGCATCCTGAAAGAAGACGTGCAGGTTTACGTCAAAGCCATGATGCAAAAGGCCAAGGAAGCACCGGCCGCCGCTGCCGGCGCAACCGGTGGCGCGGGCATCCCGCCGATTCCGGTCGTGGACTTCAGCCGCTTCGGTGAAATCGAAGAAGTGCCGATGACCCGCCTGATGCAGGTCGGCGCTGCCAACCTGCACCGCAGCTGGCTGAACGTGCCGCACGTGACGCAATTCGACTCGGCGGATATCACCGAGCTCGAAGCGTTCCGCGTTGCCCAGAAAGCCGTTGCAGAGAAGGCCGGCGTCAAGCTGACCGTCCTGCCGTTGCTGCTCAAGTCCTGCGCGCACCTGCTCAAGGAACTGCCGGACTTCAACAGCTCGCTGGCGCCAAGCGGCAAAGCGATTATCCGCAAGAAATACGTGAACATCGGCTTCGCCGTCGACACCCCGGATGGCCTGCTGGTACCGGTCATCAAGAACGTCGACCAGAAGAGCCTGCTGCAACTGGCGGCCGAAGCGGCTTCCCTGGCTGAAAAAGCCCGGACCAAGAAGCTCTCGTCGGACGAGATGCAGGGTGCCTGCTTCACCATTTCCAGCCTCGGCCACATTGGCGGCACCGGCTTCACGCCGATCGTCAACGCGCCGGAAGTGGCGATCCTCGGTGTTTCCAAGGCAACCATCCAGCCAGTCTGGGACGGCAAAGCCTTCCAGCCGAAACTGATGCTGCCACTGTCGCTGTCCTACGACCACCGCGTGATCAACGGCGCCGCTGCTGCACGCTTCACCAAGCGTCTGAGCGACCTGCTGGGCGACATCCGCACCATGCTCCTGTAACACCGGCCGGCCCTCCTTCACCGGAGGGCCTGTCGCGTTCCACGTTTCCGAGCGCCACGCTCGTACCTCAACCCCGCCAATTTGGCGGGGCTTTTTTTGCCTGAAGTTTTTAACTGAATAAAGCGTCTTCCTACATTTGTGGCTGATATCGCCCACAACTCGCATCCATTTCAACCTGTCTTTTTTTCGGGCCTAATAATTAAGCTTGGTTATACGGTTATTTATTACAACCGATACAACCCTCTCATTTATTCGATAACCGCCGAATGGACTCGAACATGTTAAAACCAACTGTCGGCCCGATTATTGGCCACACCACAACTAACCATGCGCGTATTTTCTTGCGCGGCGAATTACAAAAAAATGCGTTGGCATTTGCCGGCATACGTTATCGACAACGCAATGACAAACACTGGTCCGAAGGCGTTTTTGTCAAACTCGAGCCTGCGCATGACATGTCCGCAGTCATTGCACTAAGCGGCCTGGCCGCCGATAGCGACTATGAATATCAAGCAGGCTGGTTCAGCCCGATGAGCCCGGCGCACACCGTCGAGACCGTACAGGAACTGCCGCTGCAATGGCCGCGACAGATTTATCGTCTGCGCACCCCTTCCAGCCAGGCCGGTCTGCCACGAGCCTATATTGTCGGCTCTTGCCGATACCTGCGCATGACTGCCGGCATTGCGTCCGCCCCTCACTGGGGCGACAGGATCTTCGCTTCGATTTCGCATCGGGTGGCGCAATCCAACCCGCCCGTCAGCGCCCTGTTGATGACAGGTGACCAGGTTTACGTCGATGACTTGAATGTCTTTGCACCGGATCGCGAACACAAGGAAATCCTGCACAAGTATCGCGTAGCGTTTTCCCAACCCAATATCGCCGAGTTAATGTCCGGACTGCCAACTTACATGATCCTTGATGATCACGAGATAGAGGACAACTGGCCAGCCAACAGGAACAAGTCCGATGATTTCTTATATGCAAACGCAATAAATGCCTACGAGATATATCAGGCCAGCCACAGCCCGGCTCACGAACTTACTGCCCACGGGCAAATAAACAATCGTCTGGATAAGTATTGGTATCAATTTACCGAAGGCGATATCGAATGGTTTGTTACCGACAGCCGAACCCGCCGCAACTTGTCCGCCGACAATCGACGCATCCTGGATGAAAAACAGGAACAGGCATTATGCGAATGGCTGATCAACAGCCCGGCCCGGGTCAAGTTCGTGGTCACCAGCGTGATGTTCTATCCCGACCGAAAAAACAACGACAATGACGCCTGGAAAGCCTTTGCGGAGCAACGCCTGCGCCTGCTGGAGATTATTCGTACACACCGGTTGAAGAATGTCATTTTCGTGTCCGGCGACGTCCACGGTTCCCTGACCAGCCGCCTGAGCCATAGCGAGGATCCGGACTTCGAAGTTCACACCATCGTGTCGTCACCGCTGTGCAACAGCAAACTGCTGCCCTATGCCAGATCATCCACGTTTATCCTCGATCAACCCCTGGCCCGAACCGCTGCCGGCGACTATCGTCATGAGCTGACCAGCAAGGTGATCAGCCAGGATAACTTTGCCCACCTGATCGTCGAGGCCGGGCAGATTCAGGTGAGTTATCACGATCGGGAGGGCAAGCTGCTTCAGTCCATCGGCATCCGTTTGCGCTGACCCGGAGAAGATCGCAGTCGTTGGCAATACTTGCAAAACTGCGATCTTTTCGGCGAATAGCATTACTTTTAGCCTCTGACTGAAGAAATCCCTTCGCCTGCCGACATATTCTTATAGCACTTGGCCTTCATCTCTCTTGTCAGTCGGTGTCGCAATGATGCAACCTTGCCGCAGGCAACAGTAAAGAGGGCGAGAGCCCGGCGCGTTCAGCAAATTCGAAGCGAGTTTCCCTCAATGAAAAGCCAACCCGATGCCGCCAGCCGTATGGTGGCCGAGGTAGTGACGCAGTTGCCTGTGCCCTCGCGGCTCGGCATGCTGCGTTTCGAACGGCTTAATGAACCCAGCTGGGCGCTGCTGTTTCTCGATCCCAATTGCGAACGCCAGTTCGGTCTGCCAGCCGTTGAGCTGTGTGCGCTGGTGGGCTCACCCTATGCGAGCCTGATGGAGCCGGAAGCGCGCTATCAACTGCACGACGCGGTCCAGCAACAGCTGACTGAAAGCACGCATTACCTGATCCGCTACACCCTGCACACCGCCTCGGGCTCCCTGAGCCTGCTGGAACTGGGCGAGGCCTACAAACAACACAATCGACATCTGTTACGTGGCTACCTGTTGGTCATTGACGGCTTGTTCGAGGATGACCCGCTGCAACCGGCCCTGGATCTGGAAACCCAGAACTCGCGCCTGCAAATCGCCCTGGAACTCAATCAGCGTGCCCAGCAGGAGCAACTGCTGCATCTGGACCGGGTGCGTGCCCAGCAGGACCTGATCCTGCTGCTCACCCGTCAACGCTACAGCAGCAACGATTCCTTGCGCGAAGCCGCCGAGCTGATCACGCGCAGCGCCTGTGACATTTACGAAATCGACTGCGCCAGCCTGTGGCACCTCGAAGGCTCGATGCTGGTGCCGATCTCGGCCTATCACCGCACGAAGCAGGAATACCTGCTGCCGCAGCCGATCGACGTCAGTGTTTTCCCCGACTACCTCGACGCCTTGCACACCGGCCGTGCCATCGACGCCCATAACGCCATGCGCGACCCACGCACCCGGGAGATGGCTGAAAGCCTGCGCCCGCGCGACGTCAACGCGATGCTCGATGCCAGCATCCGCGTCGATGGCCAGGTGGTCGGCGTGTTGTGCCTGGAGCAAACCGGTGCGACCCGCGCCTGGCAGTCGGATGAAATCGCCTTCGCCGGAGAACTCGCGGACCAGTTTGCCCAGGTCATCAGCAACCACAACCGGCGCGCCGCCACCAGCGCCCTGCACCTGTTCCAGCGTGCGGTCGAACAAAGTGCCAACGCCTTTTTGCTGGTCAACTGCGACGGTGTGGTGGAATACGTCAACCCGAGCTTCACCGCGATCACCCAATATTCCACCGAAGAAGTGCACGGTCAGCGCCTGTCGGAACTGCCGGCCCTGGAGAACCTCAGCGAACTGCTGTTCGACGCGCCTTCGGCGCTGGCCAAAAGCAACAGTTGGCAGGGCGAATTCAAGAGCCGCCGGAAAAACCTCGAACCCTACTGGGGCCAGTTGTCGATCTCCAAGGTTTACGGCGACAACCGCGAGCTGACCCACTACATCGGCATTTACGAAGACATCACCCAGACCAAGCTCGCTCAGCAGCGTATCGAGCGTCTGGCCTACACGGACAACCTGACCAACCTCGGCAACCGCCCGGCGTTCATCCGCAACCTCGATGAACGCTTCGCCCGGGACAGCGACGCGCCGATCAGCCTGTTGCTGGTGGACATCGACAACTTCAAGCGGATCAACGACAGCCTTGGCCACCAGACCGGCGACAAGCTGCTGATCAGCCTGGCCCGGCGCCTGCGCAATAGCTTGATCCCGAGCGGCAGCCTGGCGCGATTCGCCAGTAACGAATTCGCCGTGTTGCTGGACAACAGCGACCTCTCGGTGGGCCAACAAGTGGCCAACCAGTTGCTGGCGACCCTCGACAAACCGATGTTCGTCGACAACCAGTTGATCAGCGTCACCGGCTCCGTGGGCCTGGCCTGTGCCCCACTGCACGGGCGCGACCCGCAAACCCTGATGCGCAACGCCGGGCTGGCACTGCACAAGGCCAAGGCCAATGGCAAACATCAGGTGCAGGTGTTCACCGAAGCGCTGAACGCCGAGGCCAGCTACAAGCTGTTCGTCGAAAACAACCTGCGCCGCGCCCTGACCCAGAACGAACTCGACGTGTTCTACCAGCCCAAGCTGTGCCTGCGCAGCGGGCGCCTGTTGGGCATGGAAGCACTGCTGCGCTGGGACCATCCGGAAAAGGGCATGATCCGCCCGGACCAGTTCATCAGCGTCGCCGAAGAAACCGGGCTGATCATTCCGATCGGCAAATGGATCGCCCGCCAGGCCTGCCGCATGAGCAAAGCGCTGACCGCCGCCGGCCTGGGCAACCTGCAGGTGGCGATCAACCTGTCACCCAAACAGTTCTCCGATCCGGACCTGGTGACCTCCATCGCCAACATTCTCAAGGAAGAAGCCCTGCCGGCTCAGTTGCTGGAGCTGGAGCTGACCGAAGGCCTGCTGCTGGAAGCCACCGAAGACACCCACTTGCAACTCGACCAGCTCAAGCGTCTGGGCCTGACCCTGGCCATGGACGACTTCGGCACCGGTTACTCGTCGCTCAGTTACTTGAAAAAATTCCCCATCGACATCATTAAGATCGATCGAAGCTTCATCCACGAAATCCCGGACAACCAGGACGACATGGAAATCACCTCCGCGGTGATCGCCATGGCCCACAACCTGAAACTCAAGGTCGTGGCTGAAGGCATCGAGACTGCCGAGCAGTTGTCATTCCTGCGCCGTCACCGCTGCGACGTCGGCCAGGGCTACCTGTTCGACCGTCCGATCCCGGGCTCCGAGCTGATCGAAAAGCTCAAACGCTACCCGCGTGGCCCAATCGCCTGACCCTGTGGGAGCGGGCTTGCTCGCGAAAGCGGTAGATCAGGCAGCATTGATGTCGACTGTCCCAACGCCTTCGCGAGCAAGCCCGCCCCCACCTTGATAGTGCTTAACCGGCAGTATTTGGGCACACTGGCAGTCTGTTTATTTACAACCCAACCTGACTGAGAGGACTGATCATGGTTCTGCGCTCGGAAATTCTGGTGAACAAAAACGTGCTCCCTACTAAAGAACAAGCCCTGCCTGGCCGCGAAACCCCGATGAACTTGCCGGAAAGACATTTCGTCCACGACGCCCCGCTGCTGGGTCCGTTCGCCACCGATGTCGATTTTGCGATCTTCGGCCTCGGCTGCTTCTGGGGCGCGGAACGTCGCTTCTGGCAGCGTGAAGGCGTAGTCAGCACCGTGGTGGGTTACGCCGGCGGCTTCACGCCAAACCCTACGTACGAAGAAGTCTGCTCAGGCCTGACCGGCCACAGCGAAGTGGTGCTCGTGGTCTATGAGCCGGCAAAAGTCAGTTACGAAGAATTGCTGAAGATGTTCTGGGAACTGCACAACCCGACCCAGGGCATGCGTCAGGGCAACGACATCGGCACCCAATATCGCTCGGTGATCTATGCGACCAACCCGACGCAATTGGCCGCCGCTGAACGCAGCAAAGAAGTGTTCCAGGTCGAACTGACCAAGGCTGGCAAAGGCGACATCACCACCGAAATCGAAGAAGCCCCAACGGTCTACTTCGCCGAGGCTTATCACCAGCAGTACCTGGCCAAGAATCCGGAAGGCTACTGCGGGATCGGCGGTACGGGCGTGACCTGCCCGATCTGATCGACAGGATCGATGTAGGAGCTGGCTTGCCAGCGAAGGCGACCGATAGATCGCCACAAGGCTTTCAGGCTCCCACGGGTTCTGTGATCGACACAAGACCCTGTGGGAGCGGGCTTGCCCGCGAAGGCGTCAGATCAGACGCCAATGAAATAACTGATCAACTCTCGGCAATCAACCAATCCATCTGCCACCCACCCTGGGTCTGCCCCAGCTTCTGGGACAACCACGGCAACAACTCACGCAACTCTTCCTCCAGCCCCCACGGCGGATTGGCAATCGCCAGCCCGGAACCGTTGAGGCTGTTCGGCGTATCCAGCGGATGCACCAGCAACTCCACCCGCAACAACTTCGGCGCCCCCGTGCCAGCCAGGTCCTGATAGAAACGACGCAGCGCGCGCTGATCCTTCACCGGGTACCAGATCGCCGCCACAGTCTGGCGCATCCGGCCAATCGCCTCTTTCAGCGACGCGGCACAGCGTTGCATCTCGTCGAGTTTTTCGAACGGCGGATCAATCAGCATCACCGCACGCTTCTCCGGCACCGGCAGCAAGGCCCGCGACACATGCCAGCCCTCACCCAGATGTACCTTGACCCGGCGATCACCGGCCATGTTGTCCTTGAGCAGCACGCCGTCTTCCGGGTGCTTCTCGTTGAGCAATACGCGATCCTGTGGACGGGTCAGACGCCGCGCCAACTCCGGCGAACCCGGGTAATAGCGCAACTGGCCATCGGGGTTCATCTCGTGCAGCACCTGCATGTAATCAGCGGTCAGGATCGGCAGATCCGGCTGATCCCACAAACGCGCAATGCCTTCCAGGTACTCGCCGGTACGGCTGGCCTGATCACCTTGCAGGTCGTACAGACCAATGCCGGCGTGGGTGTCGAGATAGGCAAACGGCTGCTCCTTGCGCGACATCAGGGCGATGAGGCGGGTCAAGGTCAGGTGTTTGAACACATCGGCGTGATTGCCGGCATGGAAGGCGTGACGATAATTCATGGCTGCTCCTGCGAAGGCCGGGAAGTTTACCTTTTACCGGCCGGCAAGTCAGGGGTTGGCGGCCGAGTGGCCACAACCCAACCCCTGTGGCGAGGGAGCTTGCTCCCGCTGGGCTGCGAAGCAGCCCCAAAACCTGTGTCCCGGGCTTTCCTGACACACCGCAACCGCTGGTTTACGACTGCTTCGCAGCCGAACGGGAGCAAGCTCCCTCGCCACAAAAGCCCTTTACTACTGCGATGGTCGTGCTCGCAACCGCCGCCCAACCACATCCAGCACATCACAGCCATCGCGCAACGGAATGGCGCAGAGCAAGGCAAAGTCACTGAGAATGAACGAATCACACTCCACCGAGCCGCGCATGGACAGGTTCTCCAGCACCTGGGTGACGGCACGAATCCGGTAGCCGGCAGCGTCGGTCAATACATCGAGAGGGGCGTGGGTGTCGACGAACAACGTAGGCATGTCATTACAGTTGCTGGTGAGCGCCATGAAGCGGTTTTCGGGATGGGGGATGGGTTTTTCGTAGGGTGGGTCGGGGTGAATTGTTTTCATTTTTTAGAAACCTTGGTGGATAAATTCAAGCTACCAATGGCCTTTCCTACGGGCTTGGGTGGCAGCCGTACGCGGGAGTAGGAAACTGAGGATCCACCAAACTCAGCCACGTCGAAACGTGTCCCGCGCACAACCGCCGCTAACAAAATTACTGACACAAGTGATGTGCCGCAATCTAACGACGTTGCTGATACGCGATGAATCCAAGGGTTCCTACACCCTGCCACTGCATTTGCAGTGACAGCCAAAGACTATCCACGGAACTCACGTCGCACCAGTTCATGAAAACCGCTACGTTTTGAAGGAAACTTCCGAAGACCTTGCCCGGAAATTTCGCCGTTTACGACTCCCGACTAGTAGGACACAAAAAATTCTGTCGCTTAAAAGCTTCACCAAGTGGTGCGGTCCTCAAGGCTGGCTTTGAGAAGGTCATCTCTCCAAACCTCTTGAGCCAATGAGTAGACATCTTGAAGAAATTCACGAGGATCATCTAACTCATACCACTCGCCACGAGGCCAGCTCCCGGCTTCACTCTCGTCAACTTCGAATAAAGTCTGAAAATCATAGACTTCGTCACCCAGTTTTTCTGCCAAAGTCTCGACAAGCAGAAACTTATGCCGGTAGGACAAATAGCCTAAATTCAGACTGTATTTTTTGATCAACTCTGCCCTATCTGACTTGTTGTTCGGATTATATACCTCAAGTTCCACACCGAGGGTTTCTTCACGATCGTAAACATTGAATACTCCAATGAACCACATCAAATCCGGCTCGAATTTTTCATCTACAAACGGATCACGCAACATCATTTTTTCTCCGTAGGAAAACCTGTATAGGGCCGTGTTATATCGTTCTTATCGAATTTCACCTCAAACCAATTCAAATTCTCATTCAACTTAGGGCTGTTTGCATTATTCCTGTTTGGCCTATAACCACGGCCTGCACCTGGAAGCTCCATCCTCACAATTGGGTCATTGTTATGATCTTTCCCAGTGTGAGGGCTTAACCCCAGAGATTCTCTTGTCATCGCTTTATTCAGCGCATTTAAATGCATACGCCAGTTTTTGAATTGAGAGCTTAGATTACCTCTCCCCCCTCTCGGGGCAACACCTGTATGGGGATCTGCACCGTTAATCGCTCTCTGCCTAAGCGCTTGATCAGATATTTCTGAGCTGTGCTTCGCAACAGTATGCATCTGGTACTTATCCTCAAATTCAATAACCCGTCGCTTAGCGTTCGCTTCTGCCAACTCATCAACTCTCGCTCGCCGCTGCTCCGCCGACATCTTCGGCAGCGCCGGCCCCCCTTCATCAACCCTAGCCCCACCCACCCCATCCGGCACCGAACATCCCGGCCTGTTCGCCCCCGGGCAATTCCCACTCAACCCCAACGGATCCACCCACCCCGTCGGGTTGCGGGTGTACTGGTACGGGTTCAGTCCACCGGCCAGCTTGACCGGGTCCGGCGTCAGGTAGCGTCCGAGACCCGGGTGGTAGTAGCGATGGCGGTTGTAGTGCAGGCCGCTTTCGGCGTCGAAGTATTGGCCCTGAAAGCGCAGCGGCTGGTCCAGCTGTTCGCCGTCGCCGTGAGTCAGGTCGCGCAGTTGGCCGTGGGCGCTGTAGCGCGCCGACCAGACGATGGC
>NZ_JBWKXF010000061.1:0-34712 GCF_059422645.1 Pseudomonas sp. GW821-FHT01C01
AAAGCCCGTTTCTGAAGGAGGTCATAACATGTCATGACGGATTTTCACGCAAGGTGAATCAGTGATTTCAATTCAGTCGGCCGAGTCCGAGAAGTCGCGAACGCCGGCATTACCCAGGCCCGCCTGGTACCAATATGTTCCACGTAGTAACGCGTGCTATCAGCGACTATATTGCTGCATGCAGTGCATTAATGTCCTGCAATCAACCAGTCTTGTTCATCAGAAGATCAGTTCTCACACTGGGTCCACTAATTTGATAGCGGTTTCTGACTGAAGGAGAAATGACCATGGTTTCTGCGATCCGGTTTAGCCAGTTCGGCAATCCTGAAGTGCTGAAAATGGAGAGACTGAGCGAACAAGCGCCTGGTCAGGGTGAGGTCTGGCTTGAGCAAGAGGCTATCGGTGTCAACTTTCTCGATGTCACCCAACGTAAGGGGGCGGTGCCCATTCCTTTGCCATCTGGACTTGGGCTGGAAGGCGCGGGGCGTGTCGCCGCTGTTGGCGTCGGCGTCAGCAATGTGCGAGTAGGGGATCGTGTCGTCTATGCCACCGGCCCCGTTGGTTCCTATGCTTCGGCCCGGCTTTTTCCTGCAGAGCGGTTGGTCAAGATTCCGGATACGCTGTCGTTTGATAGTGCCGCCACCGTCATGTTCAAGGGCATCACTGCACAGTACCTTTTGAAGGCCACCTATCCTGTGGGGCAGGGCACAACCATTCTCCTCTATGGAGTGGCGGGAGGGCTGGGGGAAATTATGGTGCCGTGGGCGAAGCATTTAGGTGCGACCGTGATCGGTGTGGTTTCAAAGCCGGCCAGTGTCGAAAAAGCTCGGGCGCTGGGCTGCGATGAAGTCCTGGTGTTCGATGCTGACAACCTGGCGTCTGAGGTCGCTCGTGTCACCGGCGGTGAAAAGGTCGACGTCGTCTATGACCCAATAGGGCGTGTTTCTTTCCAGGCATCCCTGGATAGCTTGCGACCACGAGGTCTGATGGTATCGTTTGGAGCTTCATCCGGTGCCCCGTCAGCCGTGGAACTGTCGACACTCAATTCCAAAGGCTCGCTGTTCCTGACACGTCCTTCGTTGGCAGCCCATACGGCGAGTGCCTTCGAGTACCAGGAGCGAGCACAGGATGTCTTGGCAGCTGTAAGTGCGGGGATTATCAAACCTCGGATCTGGGCTAGCTATTCGCTGGCGGACGCAGCACAGGCGCATGCCGACCTGGAGTCGGGGCGTTCATCGGGGGCGATCATTCTAAAACCATGAATCTTGATGTTCTGAACAATCAATACAGTGACGAAATCGCTGCGTTTCTGGCCGTGGCCTCGCAAGGTTCATTTGTTGGGGCTGGCCGGCTATTGCAGCGACATCCTACCATCGTCTCAAAACGACTCGCCGCCATGGAAAAGCGCCTTGGTGTTCGGCTCGTGGAGCGCTCAACCCGGCAGGTTCGAATTACTGAAACAGGTGCCAAGCTGGAGCAGCGCCTTCGCTCAGCCGTCGAATTGATGAATGAAGCGCAGCAGCAAGCGTCCGAGGGCGCCAGCGAAATTCGGGGTACTTTGCGGCTTGCACTGCCCGCAGCCATGGGCAGGCGTTGGCTTGGCCCGATGCTGCCGGAATTTCTCAAGGCTCATCCTCATGTCTCGATTCTCGCAGACTATAGCGAGCGTCTGGTCGACATCATTGATGAAGGTTTTGACGCGGCCATTCGGATCGGAGAATTGGAAGACAACAGATTAATAGCCAAGAAGTTGAGCGATCATCGCCGGATACTGTGCGCCTCGCCTGCTTATATAAGAAAGCACGGTATGCCCGAAACTCCACAGGATCTGATCAGGCACAATTGCCTTCGCTTCAGCGGTCTCGCTTCTTTTCCTCAGTGGAGACTCCATCGCGGCGACGAACTGCAGACGGTTTCTCCGAAAGGAAACCTGACTGCCAATGACAGTGAGTCATTGCTGGCAGCGGCCCGCGCTGATGCCGGAATACTGGGGGCAGGTGACTGGTTGATGAGTCGTGATATTGCTGCCGGCAAGTTGCTGCACATCCTTCCTGACTGGCAATTGGACACCGCAGGTGGGGTCTATCTGGTCAGACCATCGGCCAAATTCCCTGGTGCCGTGGTTGTCGCGTTCAAACAATGGATCGAGTCAAAGTTTAGCCCCGCGCCCCCATGGGCGATTTGACCGGCTGATCAAGCGGGGAATTGGGCAATCCAGTGCCTGGCAATCTCTTCGCGCCGGCAGATCCACACCGCGTCGTGGCCTTGCACGTAATCGAGAAAGCGCGCCAGCGCCATCGCACGACCAGGATGGCCACTGATCCGCCCATGCAGGCCGACGCTCATCATCTTCGGGTGTTGCGCACCCTCCTGCCACAGCAGGTCGAAAGCATCCTTGAGCAGCCGGAAGAAGTCTTCGCCGCAGGCAAAACCGTTCGGCAGCAGATAGCGGGCATCGTTGTTGACCAGTGTGTAAGGGATCACCAGATGGGCGGGCGAGCCTGGGAGCCAATAGGGCAGATCATCGTTGTAGGCGTCGGAGCTATAGAGAAACCCACCTTCCTCACGCAACAGGCGGCGGGTGTTCTGGCTGACCCTTCCGGTGTACCAACCTACGGGGCGTTTGCCGCTGATCTGCTCGATCACGTCGAGGGTGAGGCGGATATGGCGCCGCTCTTGGTCTTCAGGCATGTCGCGATAGTCCAGCCAACGGTAGCCATGCCCGGCAATCTCATGCCCGGCAGCATAGAGCGCATGGCCAATCGCCGGAGTGAGTTCCAGTGCCCGGCCGACGGCGAAGGCGGTCAGCGGCAGGCCTCGGGCGCGGAACAGTTCCAGAATGCGCCACACACCTGCGCGCGATCCGTATTCGTACATGCCCTCGACGCTCAAGTCCGGCTCCCCTACGCGGGGCGGGCGGCCCGGTAGCTCGTGAAGCCAGGCCTCCGACTGGAGATCGCCATTGAGGATGCAGGATTCCGCGCCTTCTTCGATGTTGAGTACGAACTGGACCGCGACGCGCGCCTCACCGGGCCATCGCGGGTGGGGTGGGCGGCCGCCATAACCGATGAGGTCGCGGGCGGACATCAGCCCAGCTCGAAGGTGGTGACGCCGAACACACGTTCGTGCGCAATCGCCGGAGGAGGGCCGAGGTACATGCGTGCGCAGCCGAAAACTTCGATCATGCCCTGTTGGTGCACGAGCGCCATCGCGGCGGGGTTATTCTCCGGGGCATCGAGAAACAGCGGGCCACCCTGCGCAAATTCCGCCAGGCGCACATAGAGGGCATTGGCTGCCAGGGCGTCATCGGCGAACAAGGGGCCGATCTTGTAGCCGTCCCGGCAGCGCCTTGCTACGCCATAGCCGCTTAGCCTGCCCTCGCGCCGACAACCCACGGCGAGTGCATCGGCCTGGGCTATCCACCCGCTCAGGAAGGTTGCGCGCGCAGTGGGGAAACAGGTGCGGTCGTAATCGACAACCTGCTCGAACGGGAAAGAGGCCAACGGGACGATGTCCTGGTCGTCTGCCTGTGAGGTCGTCGGGGGGGCGGTGAGATCGGCACGAAAACGCAGGTTGCGATGGGAGAAGACGAAACCACCCTTGGCATAGTAGTCCTGCATCGCGAATACGCCGTCCATACCGATGCTCGCGCCTGGGCGCAGGCGGGCGAGGAGTCGCTCGCGGCGTGCGTGCCAAAGAATATTGCCCAGACCTTGACCGCGATACTCAGGCCGGACGATGAAAAAACCCATGAAACCGAATTCGCCATTGTAGGAGGTGATGGCACCGCCGCCGATCAATTCGCCGCCCCGGGACGCCGCGATGAAAGCGGCAGGGTCCGTAGCCCAGAACAGCTCGGCATCGTGAAGGCCAGGATTCCAACCCTCACGGGCAGCCCAATCGATGAGCTCGTCCAGCTCGGGACGGGTCATGCTGCGTATGACCAGCTGATTCGACACCACGAAGTTCTCCTCAGTCGCTAATCGAGCGTGTGGTCCATCCCCACTCTGAACCCTTTCGGTATAGCTTCAACCCGAGTATTGATCCAGGTCGTCACGTCACCTGCAGACCATGGTGATTGCTGCCGAGCGAAGAGCGGCTGCTCACCCCCCCTCCAATAGAGGGGGCAGGTGTCAGCGTCTTACCCTCACCATCGCCTCATTCGATTTGAAGTGCGCTCAATCCGGCCTGTGCAGTCGATTGTGTATGCGCGTTCAAGCGTGTCGACTGGGGCAATGCGTTGGAGGATGATCACAACGGCGCCACTTTCATCAACGTAACGACCTGTTCGGGCTTCCCTCAGGCGGGCAGGGAATCGGAGATTCGGTTTGCAAATCAATACCGACAAACTGCTTGTTTCAACCAAGTTCGCCCCTCCGCGAATCGGCACGCAATCGATTCCTCGCAGCCGGCTGATCGAAGAACTGCAGCGAATCGAGCACTGCACTGTCGGCCTTGTCATTGGCAGTCCGGGTTTTGGCAAGACCACCTTGCTGGTGCAGTGGCGCCAGATCATGATGCGCGCCGGCGCTGAAGTCGCCTGGTTGTCACTGAGTGCCGACGACAAGCACCTCTCAACCTTTTTTGCCTATTTGCGCGGTGCCCTGCAGCGCCTCGGTGTGACGATCGACACGGGCACTCCGCTGGAAGGCGCCAGCAGCGAATCGATCGATGAGATTGTCGCGGCCATCGTGGATGCTGCTTCCAGTGTCAACAAAGAGTTGTTTCTGGTGCTCGACGACTACCAGCATGTCGCGGATCCACGCTCGCACCGATTGATGCAGAAATTGTTCGATCACAGCCCGGAAAACCTGCACTTCGTGATTGCCGCGCGCGTCCAGCCGCCCCTCAGCCTCAGCCGGCTGCGACTGATGGGGCAAGTGGTGGAACTTGACTGCGCTGCGTTGCCTTTCGATCTGGCGGAAACACGCGCATTCCTCGAATTGAATCTGGCCGCGCTGAAACTGCATGAGGAGGAAATCTATCTTACCCACGAGCTCACCAGCGGTTGGCCTGCGAGCCTGCAGTTGATCGTGATTCTGCTGCGCAGCAATCCTGGCGCCCGGGCAAGTTTGCATGAATTGGGCTGGAGATCGGACGACCTGCAAAGCTATCTGGCCGAAGATGTGATGGCACACCTGTCCGAGGAATTGGCGGACTTCATGGAGGCTATCAGCATTTGCCGGCGCTTCAACGCCTCCCTGGCGGAGGCGGTGACTGGAAGCGCTGCGGCGGCGCACATGCTCAATCGGCTTGAAGAAGAAAACCTGTTGATCTTTCGTGTCGAAGCCGATGACCGCTTGCCCTGGTATCGTTTCCATCCGCTGTTCAGCGAATTTCTGGCCACGCGCCTGGTTCGGCGCAACTCACAGAATATCGCGCAATTGCATCAGCGCGCGGCGCATTGGTTCGCCAAGCGCAAACTGCTGGCCGAGGCCATGCGTCATGCCACGTTGGGCGGGGATCTGGAGTTCGCCGTTGAAGTCATCGAACGGGCGGCGCCGACTACCTGGGGGTTGGACCAATTAAGCCCGCTCCTGCGTCTGCTAGACCGGCTGCCGCAGGAGGTGCTGTTTTCCCGGCCCCGATTGTTTTTCCTCGGCTGTCTGGCATATGCCTTGACGGCACGGCCGGCGAAGGCAGAGGCCTGGCTTGAGCAATTTGAGCGAAGTGGCGTTGCGCAGCCTGAAGACGTGGCGTTCCGCCTGCCGCTGGTTCAGGCGGTCATCCATGTTCAGCGCGATCGTACCGAGCCGGTCATTGCGTTGCTCGAAAGATTCCAGCCGCTGATCGACGACTATTCCATCATGCGCTACGGTCCGCCGGCAATGTTGGCACTCGCCTATTCCGCGGCGGGACGGTATGCAGATGCGCTGCGTTGTCTCGATGACCACCCGATACCAGAGGTCGACCGAAACGACGAGATGGCGTTACTCGCGGAAGGTACCCGGGCCCTGTGTTGCCTGATGGAAGGCAAGATGGTCGATGCCGAACGCATGGGTCTGGCGCATTTGACCCGCGCTGTGGCGGTTCACGGACATCGCTCGGCCAGTGCCTATGCTGGAGCCTCCACCCTGGCTGAAGTTTATTGTGAACTGGACCGGATCGACGAGGCGCGTGAGGTCCTGGCCAATCGCAATGGACTGCTGCAATGGACCATGCCCGATTCCATGATGCGCGCCAGCATTTGCCGTGCCCGTCTGGATCTGCTGCAAGAGTCGGCTGCCACGGCACTGGCCTTCCTTGAACGTCAGGAACGCCACTTTCGCAGCATTGGCCAGGACCGCGCACTGGTGCATTGTCTCGCCGAGCAGGTGCGCATCGAACTTCTCGAAGGCGATCGTAGCAACGCGGGCGTGCATGTCGCTCAGCTCGATGTGCTGGGGCAGGCACATCAAGGGGCGGTAGGGTTCCAGGCGGAAATTCCGGCGATGGTCGCCCTGGCCAAGGCACGACTGCTTCTGGCAACCAACTATCCAGACAATGCATTGCAGGAGCTGCAGCATGTTCGCTGTTATGCCCAACAACACGTGCGTGGCCAACTGGGTGTGAGCGCTTTGCTGTTGATGGCCATTGCCAATGCCGATCTGCGAAAGCAGGACGCCACCGACGATTTACTGCTTCAGGCGCTGGAAACGGGGCAGCGACTGGGGCTGGTGCGGACTTTTCTCGACGAGAGCGCGGCGCTGTATCCATTGCTGCTGCCACTGACGGACAGGTGCGCACCCGGCAGCTCATTGGCTGCCTATCTGCAGGACTTGCTTTCGCGTTTTGAGCAGGGCAAGGCTGGCGCACATTCCAGCGATGGCAGCGCCTCGACGGGCCAGAAGACTTTGACCCCTCGAGAACTGGCAATCCTGCAGTTGATCAGCCAGGCCATGTCGAACAAACGGGTGGCCCTGACGTTGAGCATTTCACTGGAGACGGTGAAATGGAACCTGAAGAACGTGTTCTTGAAGCTCGGTGTTTCCAGTCGCTACGACGCTGTCTCCTGGGCGCGCAAGAACGGCCTGATTCCCTGAGCTGCACCCCGCACAAAATCCTGAGGACGACTCCGTCAAAGCAGTTGCGTGGACTGCAATGGCGGGGCGTCCACAGGCGTGCTGCCACCGCAGTTTAAGGTGTTTGCCGGTGGCCGAGCCTCCTCGTTTCAGGGAGGGGCACTCAACTAACATCGCTTGCCCCTCCCGACTCTGTAGCAGCTGCCGAGCCTGCGAGGCTGCGTTCGACTGCGCAGCAGTCGTAAGGTCAGACAATGCGGTGCGTCAGTCTCACCGCGTACGCAGGGTTTGCGACTGCTGCGCAGCCGAACGCAGCCTCGCAAGCTCGGCAGCTGCTACAGAGCCCATAGCGGCGGCATCAGCTAACGACCCCCTCGATTGACTCACCCCCCCTCCCTGAGGGGTACAGCAGGCAGGGCGCATTTCCTATCGTGGCATCGACCCGGCCGGTTTGAACCGGCGCGTAGATCCAGCCCTAAGGAGATGCTTCATGATTCCGCGCACCCTGTTTGAGCACGAGCACGAGGAGTTCCGCAAAACCGCGCGGCGCTTTCTTGCCGACGAGTGCATGCCGCACCACGAGCAATGGGAAGAGGATCACCTGGTTCCCCGTGCAATCTGGGAAAAAGCCGGTGAACTGGGTCTGCTCAATGCCACCACACCTGAAGCCTACGGCGGTCTTGGCCTGGACCGGCGCTTCTCGCTGATCGTCGGTGAAGAAGTCACCCGCGTCAGTGCCAGCGGCCTCATCGGTTTCGGCGTGCACGATATCGTCGCCGGCTACCTGAACAACTTTGGCACTGAAGCACAGAAGCAAAAGTGGCTGCCGAAAATGGCTGCTGGTACTGCGATTGCGGCGGTAGCGATGACCGAACCGGGCACCGGCTCCGATCTGCAGGGGGTCCAGACCCGTGCCACGCTGGTGGGCGACGAATACGTCATCAACGGCTCCAAGACTTTCATTTCCAACGGCACCAACTGCGACCTGGTGGTTGTCGTGGCCAAGACCGGCAACACCGGTAAAGGCTCGCAAGACATCTCGCTGATCATCGTCGAAGCCGACCGTCCGGGCCTGAGCAAGTCCCGGCCGTTGCGCAAGGTCGGCCTGCATGCTCAGGACACCACCATGCTGTTCTTCGAAGACCTGCGGGTGCCGAAGGAAAACATCCTCGGTGGCGTTCCGGGCCAGGGTTTTTTCCAGCTGATGAAAGAGTTGGCCTGGGAGCGACTGGGGATTGCCGGCAACAGCATTGCCGGCGCCCAGGCCGTGCTTGAGCACACGCTGGAATACACCCGCGGTCGCAGCGTGTTCGGCAAGCCGATCTTCGACTTCCAGAACACCCGGTTCAAGCTCGCCGACATGAAGATCAACATCGCCGTCGGCCAGAACTATGTCGATAAATGCATGGCCCTGTGCCTGGAAAACAAGCTGACCCCCGAAGCGTCGGCGGCAGCCAAGCTGTGGTGTTCCGATCTGTATTCCAAGGTGGTCGACGAGTGCGTGCAACTGCACGGCGGCAACGGCTACATGCTCGAGTACCCGGTGGCGCGCCATTACCTCGATCACCGCGTCCTGCGTATTGCCGGCGGCGCCAACGACATCATGAAAGAGCTGGTCGGGCGCACGCTCTGATCACGGCCCAATCGAGGAATTTGCCATGGAATATCTGATCCCCCGTACCTTGTTCAGCTCCGAACACGAAGATTACCGCCGTCTGACCCAGCGTTTTCTTGCAGACGAAGTACTGCCGTTTCACGCCCAGTGGGAAAAAGAAAAACGCGTGCCTCGCGAAATCTGGCGCCGTGCCGGTGAGCTGGGCCTGCTGCTTCCTTGCATTCCGGAAGAATACGGTGGCTACGGCGCAGACCGTCTGTACGCCATGGTCATTGGCGAGGAGTACATGGGCTCTGGCGCTTCGGGCCTGGGCATTGGCTTCGGCGTGCACGCACTGGTGGCCGGTTACATCCTGCATTACGGCAATGAGCAACAGAAGCAGGCCTGGCTGCCGAAGATGGTCTCCGGCGAAGCCATCGGCTCTATCGCCATGACCGAGCCCAACACCGGCTCTGACCTGCAAGCAGTCAAGACCCGCGCAGTGCGTGACGGCGACGAATACGTCATCACCGGTTCCAAGACCTTCATTTCCAACGGCGTGCAGTCGGATCTGGTAGTGGTGGTCTGCAAGACCGGCAACACCGGCACCGCCAAGGACATCTCGCTGATCATCGTCGAGAGCGGTCGCGACGGTTATGCCAAATCGCAGCCTCTTGAAAAAATCGGCCTGCATGCCCAGGACACCTGCATGTTGTTCTTCGACAACGTACGCGTGCCCTGCAGCAATTTGCTGGGGCCGGAGGAGGGCAAGGGCTTCGGCCAACTGATGCGCGACCTCGCCTGGGAACGTATCAGCGGTGCCATCGGATTCCAGGCCCAGGCCGAAGCCGCGCTGCGCCACACCATCGATTACACCAAAGGCCGCACGGTGTTCGGCAAGCCGGTGATCGACTTCCAGAACTCGCGCTTCAAGCTCGCCGAACTGAAGGCTGAAATCCAGATCGGTCGTTCCTGGGTCGACAGCTGCATGGAGCTGGCCTTGCGCAATGAACTGACCCCCGAAGCCGCCGCCATGGCCAAGCACTGGACCGCCGAGTTGAGCCTGCGCGTGGTCGAGGAGTGCCTGCAGTTGCATGGCGGCAACGGCTACATGACCGAATACCCGATTGCGCGCCTGTTCCTCGATACCCGTGGTAACCGCATCTGGGGCGGCAGCCGCGAAGTCATGAAAGAAATCATCGCTCGCACGCTGTAAGGCCACTCATTCAAAACCTGTTCTCGCATTTGCGCGAATGAGCTGTCAGCGGTGCCCGGCTCTGGGGAGTCGGGTAGCCGTTTGCTAACAATCAAAACCCATTGGGAAGGAGCGTTATCGTGTCACAAGAACTTCGTTTTGACGGCAAAGTAGCCATTGTCACCGGTGCCGGTAACGGCTTGGGCCGGGCCCACGCGCTGCTGTTGGGTTCGCGCGGCGCCAAGGTCGTGGTCAACGACCTGGGTGTGAACCTCCAGGGCCTGGGCGTTTCGTCAGCCGCCGCCGACGCGGTGGTCGCCGAGATCAGGGCCATGGGAGGCGAAGCTGTCGCCGACTACAACTCGGTTGCCGAAGGCGAGAAAATCGTCGCCACCGCGCTGGAAGCCTTCGGCACCGTTGATATCCTGATCAACAACGCCGGTATCCTGCGCGACGTTTCGTTCGCCAAGATGACTGAAGAACAGTGGGACCTGATCCAGGAAATTCACGTCAAGGGCGCGTTCAAGCTGACCCACGCCGTATGGCCGATCATGCGTGAGAAGGGCTATGGCCGCATCATCATGACCGCTTCCGGTGCCGGCGTTTTCGGCAACTTCGGTCAGTGCAACTACTCCACCGCCAAGTCCGGGCTAATCGGCTTCGCCAAGTCCCTGGCCTTCGAAGGTGCCTCGAAGAATATTCGCGTCAACACCATTGCCCCGATCGCTGCGTCCCGCCTGGTGATCGCCAGCGGTATCCTGCCGGAAGACGTCCACGCCAAGCTGGCCTCCGAGCATGTTGCGCCGCTGGTTAGCTGGTTGTGCCATGAAGACTGCCCGGAAACCGGCGGCCTGTTCGAAGTCGGCGGTGGCTTCCACGCCAAGTACCGTTGGGAACGTTCCCAGGGTCGCGTGCTGCACACCGACACCCTGAGCCCGGAACTGGTTCGTGAAAATTGGGAGCGCATCACCCAGTTTGACGAACACAGCGTGCATCACACCAACGGCGGCGAAGGCTTCCAGGAGTTGTTCGCGCGTCTGGATTCGCCAGCCAAGGGCGGCAACCAGTATGTGGACATGGAAGTGGCAAGCAACGCCGTGTCGACCCTGGAAACCGAGTACAACCAGACCGACGCCGCACTCTACGCATTGGCCGTAGGTGCCGCGAAAGACCCGCTGGACGAGACCGAACTGCTGTACATCAACGAGTTCAAGGACGAAGAGTTCCGCGTGCTGCCGACCATGGCCGTACTGCCGGCGACCGAAGTGTTCCTGCAGGCCATCAAGTCCGGCAAGCCGAGCCTGGAAGGTCTGGAACTGCCGTTCGCCAATGGCCTGCATGGCGAGCAGTACACCGTGATGTACCGTCCGCTGCCACCGGCCGCCAAGCTCAAGCACACCATGCGTCTGAAGCAGGCGATCGACAAGGGTCGCAGCTCCGTTTCCATCCTTGCGGTGGAAACCACTGACGAAAACGGCGTACCGCTGTTCTACAACGAAATCACCAGCTTCTACGCCGGTGTACCAGGCGCCGGTCTGGAAAAAGTCCAGAGCGCGCCACAGCCAGAATTGCCTGCACGCGCCCCGGATGCGGTGATCGCCGAGCAGACTGAAATCAACCAGGCCTTGCTGTATCGCCTGTGCGGTGACTGGAACCCGATGCACGTCGATCCGGATTACGCCAAGGCTGCTGGCTACGAGAAGCCATTCCTGCATGGCCTGTGCACTTTCGGTTATGCCGGCCGCCATGTGATCAAGGCGTTCTGCAACAACGATTCGCGCCTGTTCAAGAGCATCCGCGTGCGCTTCGCGTCCATCGTCATGCCGGGCGACACCCTGGAAACCCGCATGTGGCGCGAAACACCGACCCGCGTTGTGTTCGAGATGCGTGCAGTGGAGCGTGATGTGGTCGTGCTCAAAGGTGGCGTCGTGGAAATCTTCGACAAAGTCCCGGACATCACGTCCCTGACCAACGCCTCCAGGGAAGAGCCCAAGACCCTGACCGCCCATGACGTGTTCAGCGTGTACAAGGCGCACTTGCAGGCCCACCCGGAAATTGCAGCCCAAGCGCAAATGATCATGCAGTTTGTGGTCAAGAACCGCGAATCCAACTGGGTACTCGACCTGAAGAACGGCAAGGGCGACCTGTATGAAGGCGTTGCGGCCAACGCGGACGTGACCATGACCATCCAGGAAGCAAACATGCCGGAACTGGCCTCGGGTGAAGAGCCGCAACTGCAGAAGCTGTTCTTTGGCGGCAAGCTGAAACTGACCGGTGACACGATGGCTTCGAAAAAGCTGGAAGCGTTCGCCGGCATCGACAAGCAGCTGTACGCCGCTGCGACTGCCGAGCGCCTTGCCAAGGCGGCAACATCGGCGTGAGAAAAGCTGCCTCGCCGTTCAATCCAGGTTGATCGGTGAGGCGACAACACTGCCGCTAGCGCTTCGCGCGCAAGCGGCAGCCTTTTGTTTCGGGAGAACCACTACATGAATCGTCGCGTCAATGTAATTGGCGTAGGCATGACCCCGTTCACCGCGCCGGGTGCCGGTGGTCGTTATTACGATCTCGCCGCTGAGGCGGGCCGCCTGGCGTTGCAGGACGCCGGCATCGAATATCGCAGGGTCGAAGCGGCCTATGCCGGTTTCGTCTACGGCGATTCCCTTTCCGGTCAGCGTGGCGTCACCGAGTTGGGTCTGACCGGAATTCCGATTATCAATGTCAGCAACCAGGGTGCCAGTGGTTCGACAGCGCTTTATCTGGCGCGTCAGGCCATTGAACACGGCATCGCCGAATGTGTGCTGGCAGTTGGCTTTGAAACATCCCCGCCTGAATGGTCCCGGCACCGTTGGCAAGATTGCGAGTCGCCAGTGGCCAGGCACGCCCAAGGTGGGGCTGACACACTCGTAACCGAAATTCCGATCGTCACACAGTTGTTCGCAAGGGCTGCGCGCGAATACATGCAACGGTATGGTGCGCGCAAAGAAACCTTCGCCATGATCGCGGTAAAGTCTCGCGAACACGCCATACTCAACCCCTATGCGCTGCACCGTCAGCCTCTGAGCCTGGAAACAGTGCTGGAAGATGAGGTGTGCGCACCTTTGACACGATTGCAGTATTGCCTGCCGGCCTCTGGTGCGGCGGCGGTGGTGCTGTGCTCCGATGAGTTCGCCAGGAAACACGGGATCAACGAGCCGGTTTACATTGCGGCGCAGACCATGACGACCGATTTTCCCGGCAGTTTCAGCGAGGGTTCTGCTACCCGTGCGGTGGGTTATGAGCTGGGTTTCGCCGCAGCGCGCGACGTCTATGAACGGGCAGGTATTGGTCCGGAAGAGGTCGATGTGTGCGAACTGCATGACGGCTCTACTGCCAGTGAAATCCTGCTGTACGAAGCACTCGGATTCTGTCGGGAAGGTGATGCCGAAAAGCTCGTTGAGGATGGCGACAATACCTATGGCGGCAACCGGGTCATCAACCCCTCGGGCGGATTGTTGTCCATGGGGCATCCACTCGGGGCGACCGGCATTGCCCAATGTGCCGAACTGGTCTGGCAGTTGCGCGGGACAGCGGCGAATCGTCAGGTCCCCTATGCCCGTATCGCCTTGCAACACAACATCAGTATTGGCGGCGCCTGTGTGGTGACCATGTATCGCTGCGATTAGCTTTGAGGCTGAAACCTTGCGCACGATACGGCATGCGACAACCCTATTAAAATAATCAGGCGGCTACACCGCCTTCAAAATCGTAGGACCTGTCATGAATGAACAACAAGAGCAAATGACACTGCTGCACTGGTTTGAACATTGGGAAAGCTCCACGCCTGATTCGGTGTACCTGACACAACCGTGTCCTGATGGCAGGGTGTTCGATTACAGCTGGCGCGAGGTCGGCGATCAGGCTCGGCGCATGGCCAGCTACCTGCAATCGTTGAACCTGCCGACCCGTTCGACGATCGCCATTCTGGGCAAGAACAGCGCCCACTGGATCATCGCCGACCTGGCGATCTGGATGAGCGGGCACATCAGCGTGCCACTGTACTCGACGGCGAGCGCCGACACCGTGGCCTATGTACTCAAGCATGCCGAGGTGCGCTTGTTGTTCGTGGGCCGGCTCGACGGTGATGAGGCCGCCTGGACGGCCGCGTGTAAAGGCGTGCCGGCACAAATGCCGGTCATCAGCCTGCCACTTTCGGCACGCACCGAAGGCGATCAATGGCTAGACATCATTGCCGAGACGGCACCGCTCACCCGGATCACCTTGCCGGAGGCGGGGAATCTGGCCACGGTCATCTACACCTCGGGCAGTACCGGTCATCCGAAGGGCGTCATGCACAGTTTCGGGACCATGTGCAACGTGGCGCAGATCAATGCTTCGGCGCTCTACAACAGTAAGGGCGGCCCCGGCCCTCAGGAGCGTCTGCTGTCGTACCTGCCGCTGGCCCATGGCGCCGAGCGACAGGGGGTCGAGTCGACCTCATTGCGCTACGGCATGCATGTGTTCTTCAACGATTGCCTGCAAACCTTCAGCGCGGACCTGCGTCGCGCGCAGCCCACGGTGTTCGTTTCGGTGCCACGGTTGTGGGTCAAGTTCTATCAGGGGATCAATGCACAGATCCCGCCCGAAGAGCAGGAAGCCGCGTTCGCCGATCCGCTGGAAGCGGGCCGAATGAAAGAGAAAATCCTCGGTGCGCTGGGGCTCAATCATGTTCACACCGCGTTTACCGGCTCAGCGCCATTGCCAGTGCCGATCATCAACTGGTACCGCCAGCTCGGCCTTGAACTGCTCGATGGCTATGGCATGTCGGAAAACTTCGCCTGCTCTCATTTCAGCCGCACCGGTCGGGTGCGCGTTGGCTATGTGGGTGAGTGCTTGCCCGGCGTTGAGTGCCGAATTGCCGAAGACGGCGAGATCCTGGTCAAGAGTCCCGGGCAGATGCTTGGCTACTACAAGCAACCGGAACTGACCGCCGAAAGCTATTTACCCGATGGTTTCTTCAAGACCGGCGACCGAGGTGAACTCGATGAGCTGGGGCGACTGCGTATCACGGGCAGGGTCAAGGAGTTGTTCAAAACAGCCAAGGGCAAGTACGTCGCACCGGTGCCGATCGAGGCGAAGCTGGGCGGGCATCCACGCCTGAGCGAAGTGTGTGTGACCGGGTTGGGGCTGCCGCAGCCTTTTGCGCTGGTCACGTTGTCTGAGGAAACACGTCTGGCGCTGGCATCCGGCGTCCAGCGCAGCGATCTGGCCGTTGAGCTGGAAGCACTGCTCGATCAGGTCAATGCTCAGCTTGAGGATCATGAACAGCTGGACTGCCTGGTGGTGGTCAAAGATCCCTGGACTATCGACGACGGAATGCTGACCCCGACGATGAAGATCCGCCGTACCCTCATCGAAGAACGCTATGTCGAGCGAGCCGAAGCGTGGTGCGATAGTCGTCAAAAAGTGATTTTCGAGTAACTCGGGCCATTGCGCACGTGGCTGCGGCGACGTGCGCAATCCTTGAACCGAGCCATTTATTTGCAGGCCATTCCCCATGTCCAAACCCGATGCCCATACGCGCGAGGCCTACCGTTATTTCCGTCCGATCCAGACGCGCTGGATGGATAACGACGTCTACGGCCATATCAATAACGTCAATTACTACAGCTACTTCGATACCGTGGTGAACGGCTTTCTACTGAGTGAAGGCCTGCTCGATTATGAGCGCGGCGAGACCATCGGCCTGGTGGTCGAAACCCAGTGCAACTACTTTGCCCCGATTGCGTTCCCCGATGTCATCGATGCCGGCGTGCGAGTCACCCGGCTGGGCGGCTCAAGCGTGCGTTATGAGGTCGGCCTGTTTCGCGAAGGCGAGCCTCTGGCGGCAGCCCAGGGACATTTTGTGCATGTCTATGTGGAGCGCGAATCGCGGCGTCCGCTGGCACTGTCAGAGGCATTACGCACAGCACTCGGCCGCCTCACTGTCAATACAGACTGAAGCCACTTCAGCAGCAACGCATACCTTGTAGCAGCTGGCGAAGCCTGCGTCCGGCTGCGCAGCAGTCGTAAATCCTGAGTGCGCGGTGAGTCTGACACACCGCATCGTCTGAATTTACGACTGCTGCGCAGCCGAACGCAGGCTTCGCCAGCTGCTACAGAACGGGATAGGGCTTGGCTGGACTGCGTTGGGCTAAATGTCGGCCGGTTACTGGCCGTTGCGCCGCTCATTCAAGCTGTGCGCCGGAATGCCAATCAGCAATGCCAATGCACCCAGCACAAGAACGACGGCGATCAGGTCGAAGGCCAGGTACAGGTTGCCGGTCGCAGTCTTGATCGCACCGACCATCGTCTGGCTGACGACGCCGGCCAGGTGACCAAGGCTGCTGATGACAGCGATCCCGCCAGCAGCGCCGGTCGTATTGAGGAAAGCTGGAGGTATGGTCCAGAACAGAGGCATGGAGGACAAGGCCGCCGCGGCGCCCAGTGTCATGAGTGCTATCGAGAGCATGGCGTGACCCTGGGTAAATCCAAGCAGGGCGAAACTGCAGGCACTCACCAGCATGGTCAGGCCCAGGTGCCAGCGCCGTTCCAGATGGCGATCGGAACTGCGTCCGAGCAAGTACATGCCTGCCAATGCGCCAAGGTAGGGCAGGGTGGCAACCGTTCCGATGGTTTTCAGGTCGTTCAGGCCAAAGTCGCGAATCAACGTGGGCATCCAATAAGACACGGTGATCGAACCGCTGTAGATACAGAAGTACACCAGCCCTGCAATGTACAACCGAGGATCTCGCAGCACCTGAGCAAAACCGCCATGGGACTTGCCCTGCTCGGTCGCCAGTACAGCGGCCAGCGCCTGTTTTCGCTCAGGACTGAGCCAGGCGGCCTGCGCCGGTTTGTCGGTCAGCCAGAACCAGCCGAATATTCCCAGCACGATGGCCGGGATACCCGTCAGCACGAATAGCATCTGCCAGTCATGCAACCCCAGCCAGCCGTGGAGGTGGGTCATGATAGCGCCGGCCAGCGGACCGCAAATAACGCCAGCGATAACCCCCGACATCATGAAAGCCGCCGTGATGCGCCCGCGCAAGGCCGCGGGAAACCAGTAGGTCAAGTACAGGATCACACCGGGAAAGAAACCTGCCTCGGCCATGCCGAGCAGGAAGCGCGCCGCAATCAACTGGTTGGCCGTAGTGACAAAGGCAGTCGCCACTGTCACCGCACCCCAGAGCACCATGATCCGGGTGAGCGTGGCACGGGCCCCGACGCGCTGCATGTACAGGTTGCTGGGGACTTCAAAGAGGATGTAGCCGAAGTAGAAAATCCCGGCACCGATGCCATAGGCCGCATCGCTCAACAGGATATCTTCGGACATGCGTAGTTTGGCGAAGGAAATGTTGATGCGGTCGATTGCGTTGATGATGAATGCGATCAGCAGAAATGGCATCAGGCGCCAGATGATCCGGCGATAGGTGCTTGCCAGGTCGGTGCAAGGAATTGCCCCGGCGAGAGGTACGGTTTGCTCGATTTGATTCATGTCTTTTCCTGCGCGGGTAACCGGTTATTGTTGTTGTCTGGTACGCAAGCGGGCGCTGCGGTGACGGACACCGCAGCGCGGGGCATCACTCCAGCGTCACGTCGCGCAAGGTGGTCATGTCGATCACGAAGCGGTACTTCACGTCATTGGTTTGCAAGCGGCTGAACGCCGCGTTGATGTCCTGGATGCCGATCATTTCGCAGCTCGGCAGCACCTGGTGTTCGGCGCAGAAGTCGAGCAGTTCCTGGGTCGGTTGAACACCACCGATGATCGAGCCGGCCAGGGTGCGGTTGTTGCGCATCAGCAGGCCGCCATGGATCGGTTCCAGCGGTTCGATGGCGCCGACCAGCACCATCACACCCTCACGGCCCAGCAGCATCAGGTACGGGTTGACGTTGTGGCGGCTGGGAATGGTGTCGAGGATAAAGTCGAAGACGTTGGTCGCAGCGAGCATCGCCTGCTGGTCATTCGACAGCAACACATGGTTGGCACCCAGGGTGCGGGCGTCGTCGGCCTTGCCCGGTGAGGTGGTGATCACCGTAACCTCGGCACCGAGGGCGACGGCCAGCTTCACCGCCATGTGACCCAGCCCGCCCAGACCGACGACGGCGACTTTCGAACCGTTGCCCACGCCGTAGCGGCGCATCGGATTCCACACGGTGATACCGGCGCACAGCAGCGGCGCGGCGAAGCGTGGATCGAGGCACTCCGGCAAGCGCAGCACAAAGGCTTCGCGCACCACGATATGGTCGGCGTAACCGCCGTAGGTGTTTTCGCCAGTCACGCGATCCTTGCCGTTGTAGGTAGGCGTCGGACCGTGGGTGCAGAGCTGTTCCTGATGCTCTTGGCAGGGCGCGCATTGTTGGCAGCTATCGACCAGGCAACCGACGGCGACCCGGTCACCGATCTTGAAGCGGCTGACACTGCTGCCAACCGCGGTCACATGGCCGACGATCTCGTGGCCAGGTACGCAGGGGTAAACCGTGTTGTTCCAGTCGTTGTGCACCTGATGCGCGTCCGAATGGCAGACGCCGCAATAGGCGATATCGATGGCGACGTCATCGGCACGCAGGGCTCGACGCTCAAAGCGAATCGGTGTCAGCGCACCATGGGCCTCATGGGCGGCAAAACCTAGACAAGTAGACATGGGGAACTCCTGATAGAGAAAACGCGTACCCCGACAGATGTCGGGGCACGGGGAAGGTCAGATCGACGGGCGCAACCAGGGCGCCGGTGAGGTTTCAGGCGAGGCAATCTGATTGGAAATCCACTTGCCCATCCGCCGCAGCGGCTCGATCGAATCTTGCGGAGCCGCCCATTTCATTGCCGCCGCATAGCCCAGCGAGACGATGCGTTGCACGCCATACAGCGGCAGGATGTCCTTGAGTTCATCCTTGATGCTTTCCGGATAGATACCGACGGTCTGGGTGTAGGAATCGACGGCGTCCATGACTTCGCTCAGCTCATCGACCGGCACCAGATTGGCGGTGCGGTCGTCGAGCAGGGTGGCGAAGGAGACGGGCTCCGGAATCTGCGAGCAAATGATGGCGCCTTCGCCGTCCTTGCCGCCGATCACCTGGTACCACTCGTCATCCAGGCGCAGCGCATCGACGTGAGCCTTGAGGTTCTGGTCGTAGCGCTTGGGCACAGTGCTGAGGGTGTTTGGCAGGGTCTGCATGGCGTCGTAGACGTAACGACCGAAGGTGTTCAACTGCACCAGGCCGGCCTCGTCGGTGCCGCTCTGGACATAGACGACCCGGGCACACACGCAACCTTTCTGGTTAAGCGCACCGATGTCCATGGCCAGGCGCACGGCGGCTTCGCGCATCGTCGTTTCATTGGCAAAAGTGTCCTTGCCGATGATGCTGGCGCTGCGTTTCGGATCGAGGGAGATCAGCTCCAGGCCGGGCTGGATGTACTGGGTGACATGCTTCATCGAGGCATAGCCGCCCCAGGCAACGATCTTCTCCAGGTTCTGCGGTTGGTACAGACGCTGTTCGAAGGCCTGATCCCCACCTTTCCAGTATGCCACGCTGAGGTGTTTGGTCAGCGGGTGGTCCGGTGCCATATCGACCATGGTTCGAGCGATGGCCAGGGCGGTGAACGGGTCGTTGGACGGCGCCTTGATGATCGCGTCGCTGCGCAGCACCATGTTACGGATGATCGTCAGCAATGACAGAGAGGTCGCGTTGCCGGCGACAATGTGCAGGGTGCGCGCGCCGAAGCAGCGTGTTTCCAGTTCGGTGCCGTCGATCAACTGCTGTTTGACCCAGCCTTCCAGATACTTGATGCCCACCGTGCTTTCCACCGCTTCGGTGATCGCCTCGCGGGTGAGCATGTGGTGCAACCCCATGTAGCTGCCCTTGACCATGGTCGGGGTGGTGGGCGCGGTCAGGTAGGACAGTTCGCAGGCTTCCTGCAGGTAGGGGTTGCTGGCGAAGTCGAGGCGCTCGCCGAGGGCCTGCGCATAGTCGAGGATGTCTTCGAAGCTGAGGGTGTACAGGTCCGCAAGCCTCGCCGGGTTACCCAGCGGCAGTTTGTCGATGTACTGGTGTGCATCGGGGGTGAGGAAGGCGAGGTCACCGCCACGGCCGCCCACTTCGATGAGATTGTCGGTGATGACTTGGCCGCGGATGATCATCGGCGCGATAGGTTGGGTCATGGTTTCAGCCTTCGAAAGTGTTCAGGAAATCCATCGCTTCGCGGTGGGAGTCTTCAGTGGCGGCGCAGGTGATCTTGTCGTCGCCACCGTTTTTTTCGCTGTAGCGCTGAATTGGCCCGACTACGTACTGGCTCGGCCGGCCGCAGGCGCAGGGTTTGTCCCATTCGATGGTGATTTCATCGCCGGTGATGAAGCCACCCCAGCGCACGTCGGCGCCCAGATCGAAGAACGCGGCACGCCCGGTGACCCGGCCTTCGCGTGGCAGTGGCTTGCTGGTGTCCGGGTCGAGCAGGTAGGCGATCACCGTTGGGGCCAGGTGAAAGTGGCCGTGTTCGCAGCGAGCGTGGGAGCCGCCGATGACTTCCGACATGGCATAGGTTTCGTGCAACGCTTTGGCGCCGGTAAAGCGCAACACGTCCTCGCGCCAGCCTTCGGGTTGCACGACGCCTTTGGCGCCGCCGGTGGTGCTGATGTAGGAATCGGCATGGAAGACGTTCTCCAGACCGCATTCCAGGCCGGCCTTGGCCATGTTGTGCAGCAGGTTCCAGGTCGCGCCGATATACACCTGCTTGCCCTTGAGCTCGTTGGCCATCTGCTCGAAGAACGTCGCCAGGTGCTGCGGCGCGTCTATTTGCAGTTCATCGAACTGTTTCTTGCGGGCCAGCAACTCCGGGCTGATATCGAGGCGGTCGAGGGTGCCCTTGGCATACGCCGCGCGAATCTTCGCGCCCAGGTGCAGCATGTCGGTGGAGAGTGTGGACGGGTAGGCGGCACGGAAATGGGATTCGTCCGGCAGCAGTACCTTGATCATGAATTCGTTGGCGCGCACATGACTCAGGTAACCCTTGCGGTAGTAAGGGTAGGCGGTGTGCAGCTCGGGTCTCGGCGTGTCCGGGCCGTCCATGTTCCAGGCGAACAAGCGGCGGATCTCGAAGGTTTTCTCGAACTCGCGCACACCGTGCGGCAGGAACGACAGGGTGCCGGAGGTGCCCGAGGTATGGCTGATGCGCAGGTCCGGCACAGACTTGTCCATGGTCTCGAACCAGTCGTCCAGGCCCTGGCAGGCGCTGACGTCGGCGGCCATGATGGCTTGGCCCACTGGCGGGGTTACCAGCTTGGCCAGCCATTTGTTGATTTGGCTGAAACTGCGTTTTTCCAGCAATGACGGCGGATAGGACTTGTAAACGGTGTGTTCGAACAGCAATGGCACAGCATCGTTGAAGTGCTCGATGCACTCGATACCTTCTGCGTCGGCCAGTTTCTTGAGCACCGGTATGCGCTCACGCAGCTCTGCGAAACGCTGCTGCAAGCCGCACAACTGCATCGCTTCAATTTCTGCGCGAGGGAGGTGGTTCCAGGCAAGCTGAGAATAGTTGACCAGTTTTGCAGGATTGGTCAGCAGGAGCTGGGTTTTTTGTTCTATTGACTGTTGCGCAATGGGCATCGTCTGGCTCTCTACTCGAAGGTGAAAAAACCGGCCGGGGCCGGGTAGGGCAGGGTTCGAGTATGGGGACGATGTTCGGAAATTTGTTCCGGATTCAAAGGGTTGTTGGGTGATCACAACGCTATGATAAATAACGTATAAATCTATTTTTTCGACAGGCTGTATCGACTATTCCGTGTTTGCTCGGACAGGCGAGCCACAACGCAACCTGTAGCAGCTGGCGAAGCCTGCGTGCGGCTGCGAAGCAGTCGTAAACCCTGATTGCCGGGTGCATCTGACACACCGCGTTGACTGATCTTACGACTGCTTCGCAGCCGCACGCAGGCTTCGCCAGCTGCTACAAGGCATGCGTAGCGGATCAGGTAGTGCCCCACCCCGAACGAGGGGACCCTGGAGCCCGCAAAATCGCTAGTTTGAGAGGTTTCCGGAGGGCGCGCGCGTTCTGCATTCGCCACTCCCCAGACCAACTCAGGAACTCGTGAGGTTTTCATGCTGAAAATGACATTTCAGACCACCCCATCCATCGTCATTGAAGCGGGCGCTTCGACCCGGCTCGCCACGCAAGTGAAAGCCATGGGTTGCATGTCGGTATTACTGGTGACCGATGCGGGCGTCATTGCCGCGCGATTACTCGATGGGGTGCTTGACGGATTGGTGCGCGAAAACATCGCCGTCGCGGTGTTTTCCCAGGTGCAGGCCGATCCTCCAGAGTCGGTGATTCTGGCAGCGGTGGACGCGGCGAAAGCCTGTGCCGCCGATTGCGTGGTGGGGTTGGGGGGTGGCAGTTCGCTGGATGCCGCCAAACTGACGGCCCTGTTGGCGTGCAGTCACGAGTCGTTGACCGACGTGTATGGCATCAACCTGGTCAAGGGACCGCGCTTGCCACTGATACTGGTGCCAACGACGGCGGGGACCGGTTCGGAAGTCACCGCGGTCTCGGTAGTGACCACGGGGGCCGGCGAGAAGAACGTCGTCATCTCTCCGTTGCTGCTTCCCGATCTGGCGGTACTCGATGCAGAACTGACCCTCGGTTTGCCCGCGCATGTCACGGCAGCTACCGGGATCGATGCCATGGTGCACGCCATTGAGGCCTACACCACCCGACACCTGAAAAATCCGATCTCCGATTGCCTGGCGCGCGAGGCGCTGCGCCTGTTGTCCGGCAGCCTGTTCCAGGCCTGTAATAACGGTACCAACCTGAAAGCACGGGAAAACATGCTGCTCGGCGCTTGTCTGGCGGGCATGGCTTTTGCCAACGCTCCGGTGGCGGCAGTGCATGCCTTGGCCTATCCCATCGGTGCACGTTTTCATGTTCCGCACGGAGTTTCCAACGCTCTGGTGTTGGGACCGGTGATGCGTTTCAACCTCGACACGGTGACGCCGCTATACGCGCAACTGGCTGAAATCGTCCTGCCGGACATCGGCGGCAGCGACCTGCACAAAGCATCTGTTCTGGCCGATTATCTGGGAAACCTGGCCAGTGACCTCTGTCTGACCAGTCGTTTGCGTGAAGTCGGCATCAGCGAGTCTGACCTCGAAATGTTAACCGTCGACGCCATGAAGCAGACACGCCTGCTCGGCAACAACCCGCGGGAAATGGGGTTCGATGATGTGCTTGCGATCTACCGGGAAATTCTATGAGTGACAAACGCAGCGGGGACGACGGAGTCTTTCAGGTAGCAATGCCGGCACCACCGCGTAAGGCGCCACGCCAGGCGCGGTCCATCGCGCTGGTTTCGGCGCTGAAGCAGACCGGGCGGCAGATCCTTGAAAAAGAAGGGCGGCAGGCCTTGTCAGCCCTGCGTCTGGCCGAAGACTCGGGCGTGGCGATCAGTTCGATCTACGAATACTTCCCGACGATGGAGGCGCTGATTGCAGCGATCTTCGAGGACTACCGTGCCGAGGTCTACGCCGAGTTGCTGGCGGGCATCAGTGCATTGCCGGCCAGCGCTACGCTGTTCGACGGGATTGTGTTGACCTTGCGCGTCGGTCTGGCGGCCCACTACAAGAAAACCCTGTTCGATCCGGTGTTCAGCGTGCGTTCCACCCACTATGACGAGTTGGTACGGCTCGATCTGATCAAGGCCAGGCAGATCTGGGACACCACCGCGACAGCGATGCTGATGCAGCGCTTTGCCAGCGAAGTGGTGGTGAAGGATCGGGAGAAGGCCGAGTTTTTGGTCTACCAGACATTGCTGGCACTGCCTCGGGCGATGTTGCTGGAAAAACCCGGTTACCTCACTGACGAAGACACACCGTTGCTGATCGCGCGGATGTTGCATGCCTTGTTGACGACGGCCACTCAATAAACGACGCCCCTGTAGGAGCGAGCTTGCTCGCGATGTACGTTAACGATAACGCGTGTTTGTTGAATAAACGCGTCGTCCCAAGGTCCATCGCGAGCAAGCTCGCTCCTACAGATCAAAGATCAACGATCAACGCACGCCGGCATTGCGTAGCGCCGACGGTGTGAAGTCCGCCAGTTTGTAACTGACGTCGTAGTTCGGCCCTTTTCCAGTCTCGTTCATCATGCCGAATGCTACGTAGCGGCCAGCGACCAGGTCGGAGATGCTTTGTACGGCGTAGGCGGTGATGCCATTGACGTAGTCACTGAATGCATAACCTTCGGCCACTCGCCACAGTTGACCGCGGCCGTCGTAGTGATCGGCTTCCACCAGCGTCCAGCTGTCCTCGTCGAAATACATATCACGTTTGGCGTAGATGTGGCGCTGGCTCGGCTTCAATGTTGCCTCGACATGCCAGACGCGGTGCAGCTCATAACGCGAGAGGTCCTGGTTGATATGCCCTGGCTTGAGAATATCGGCGTATTTCACACTCGGTGATTGCAGTTTGTAGTTGTTGTAAGGGATGTAGATTTCCTTTTTGCCAAGCAGCTTCCAGTCATAGCGGTCCGGTGCACCGTTGAACATGTCCGCGTTGTCGGCTGTGCGCATGCCATCGGATGCATTGCCCGGGCCATCGTAGGCCAGTTGCGGCGCGCGACGTACACGGCGTTGGCCGGCGTTGTAGACCCAGGCCTGGCGGGGGTCCTTGATCTGATCGATGGTTTCATGGATCAGCGACACAGTACCGGCCAGTCGCGCCGGCCCGGTAATGGTGTTCTTGTAGTAGTACAAAACGTTCGCCGCTGTTGCCGGATCAACGCCCTGCATCTTTTCCGGGTAGCCCATTTCTTCTTCAATCTGGACGATGATGTATGAGCCGTCAGGCTGAGGAACGGCCTGGGCGGTTCCTCTTGTGTAGCCACCCCCGCGATAACGGGTCGCATGGTTGAAGTAAACCTCTACGCCGGATTTGGGAATCGGGAAGGGGAAGTAATGCGCATCACCGAAGTTGCCGACTCCGTTGCCGTCATTGACCAGCTGCGTAGACACCGCGTTTTTCTTCACGATGTCGTAGATTTTTTGCGGTGATGAACTGGTGCGATGGGTTGGGTATACCGGGATTTTGTAACTGTTGGGATAGCGCTTGAACATTGCAAGCTGGCCTGGAGTCAGCTTGTCTTTGTATTGTTCGGCGTTGGCCGGCGTGATCACCAGTACGGGTTTCTCGTTTTCGAACGGGTTACCAACGAACCCATTGGTCACCGGTGCGGCATTGGCTTTCAAGCCACCGGTCCAGGCGGGGATGCTGCCGTTGGCATTACCTTCCTTTTGTCCGCCCAGCGGTGTCAGCGTCGTGCCCAACTGGGCTGCTTCCTCAGGGGAGACGGCGGCCATTACGCTGGTGGCCAACAGACTCAGCGCCAAAGCACCTGCTCGCATCATAGTTTTTGTTTTCATGCTGTGTTTCCTCTGTCTGACGCCGGTTAGAAGTTCACGCCGAAGCTGAGTGAAAGGAAGTCGCGATCAGTCTGGGTATTGAAATCACCACCGAAGAAGTTGGTGTAATTCAGACTCGCGGTGTAGGTGCTCTGGTAATCCGCATCCAGGCCAACACTGATCGCCTTGGCGCCTTCCTCGAAGGTCGGGCTGCGGCCATCGACGTCATGCGACCAGGCCACGTTCGGTGTCAGGTTGACGCCAGCGATAGCGTTCGGGTAATTCAGGCTGGCGCGCGTGCGGTAACCCCAGGAACTGGTGCTGTAGAAGCCCTTGTTGTTGCATTCCTGTTGCGGGTTGCTCGGCCGGGTTGTGCCGACGGGCGCGCCGGGAACCTGTGTCGGGCTGCCGGCGCAGGTGGCCGCTCCGGCGGCTCCCGGCAGAATGCCGGCGCCGAAGGTGGTGCTGCGGCCGAAGCGCAGGTCGGTGCCGTCGGTTGCACCCAGGCCACTGATGTGGGTGTAGCCCACTTCACCGATCAGGGTCAGACGCTCACCGCCCAGGACCTGGTTGAAGAACTTGGTGGCGGTCATTTGCGCCTGGGTCACCGGCATACGCTTGTAGCCAGGCAAGTAGGCGCCGGCAGATTTGCTGGCAAACCCGGAGGTGAACACCGGCGTCAGCGGCGAAACGCCGGTGGCTGCGTAGTTCAGATCGGCACCATTGATGCTCAAGGGCTGGTTGGGGCGGTAGCTGACTTCGCCGCCCAATGCGACACCTTCGAAGTTGGTGGCGAAACTCAAACCATACAGGCGGATATCTTCGGGGTACTCGACGAAGTAGCGGCTCGCGCGAACCTGCTGGGCCAGCCCAGGCACTGTCGAGGTGTTTTGCGTGAAGCTGACCGAGGGGCTGCGGCTGTGGTAGTTCAAGGCATAAGCGCCGAACTCGGTATCGTTCAATTCCGCTACGTTCCAGCGCAAGGCCAGACCGTATTGGCCTCCGTCGCGAGCATCCTTGTCTTTGGCGCGCGGCAGATAGACGTCATCCAGCGCCCCGGCATTGATCTGGGCGATTGTCGCGGTGTTGCTGGCCACACCGGGTGCCAGGTCAAGACCCGCCAGTACGTTGCGATCATTACAACCCTTGGCGATCGGGTCGACACTGAAGAAGGTGCCACAGTTATCGACGACCGACTTTTTCCACTCCAGCTGATAGAAAGCCTCGGCGTTGAGGTTCTCGCTCAGGCTCTGCGACACATACAACATGTTTACCGGGATCAATCCTTCCTTGACCTCGGCGCCGGGACGACGCAATGCCGCCACATCGACCGGGTTGATCGCGTTGATGCCGTTGCTGATAAAGGTGCTCTCACCCCAGCTGACCACCTGCTTGCCTGCGCGCGCGTTACCCGCCAAATCGCCAATCGTATAGTTGTGGTAGATAAAACTGTCGAGGAACATCGCACCTGAAGACTTGGCGGCGCGATCGCGGCCGTGATCGTCGATATCGTAGAACGATTGGTGCTCATCCATGAGCTCAAAGTCGTACCAGTACTTGCCGCGCACGAAGGCGCCACTGTCGCCGTATTTCAGCTCCAGATCGTGAACGCCTTTGAAGATTTTCGAGAAGGTTTCGCCTTTCTTGAAATTGAGGCGGCCATCGTCGGCGTTGCGTGCCGATGAGTTGCCGTTTGCGCCCACCGAGTTGAAATTGGAAACAAACTTTGGATCCGGATCGGCTGCGGCCCAACTGGCGCCAATCGAAAGCGATGAATCGAACTGCCCCTGGATCTCCCCGATGTTGAAATCAATGGCCTGTGCCTGAGCGCTTACGCCCAGCGCGACAGCCATGGCCAGCAACTGCGGCTGGAAAGCATCGTATTTTCTTATTGTCATGTGGCGCTCCAATTGCAAATTTCAAAACGACGGGAAGTCAGTCCAATTGACCGGATTGTTCGCGGCGGTTGAGCAGGCGAGAGCGGCGGCGAAATGCCGTGGCGCAGTTGAATGTGATGCAGTGCGGACGAGAATCACGTTGCGGCTACCTGTGTGATTTTTGTTGTTGTTTTTGGTCGAGCTGGGGCAACGCTAATCGCAATGCAGGCGAGCGATGCCCCCTCGGGGAGAGGGGGGGCAGACAGGTGGTGGGGAGGGGGGCGGCAGTGCTTATCGGGCGTGCTGCCTGCCATGCAGGGCAGTTCGACCCATCCCCCTCAACAGGAGGGGGATGGAGTCAGGCCGGTTTACGTAACTATCGATCCAGGGGTTGCTGTGATCGCCGCCAGACCAACGCGACGAACGGAGCCTTTCAACTGACCTTGGAGAAAATGATGTCGCAGAAAACTTACGTAGCCGGCGTCGGCATGATTCAGTTCACCAAGCCTGGTGCCAGCCTCAGCTATATCGAGATGGGCGCGCAGGCCATTCGTTTGGCTCTGAAAGATGCGGGTGTCGATTACAACCTGGTGCAGCAGGCGTATGCCGGCTATGTGTACGGCGACTCCACCAGCGGCCAGTCGGCGCTGTACGAAGTGGGCCTGAGCGGTATCCCGGTGATCAACGTCAACAACAACTGCGGCAGCGGTTCGACCGCCCTGTACCTGGCTCGCCAGGCTGTAGAAAGCGGCGCTGTCGATTGCGCCCTGGCGTTCGGTTTCGAGCAGATGCAGCCGGGCGCGCTGAAGGATCACTGGCTTGACCGTCCAGGCACCTATGGCAAAGGCATGGAAGTGTCGAGCCGTATCTTCCCGGAAGGCGATGCCATGCCGAACGCTCTGCGCCTGTTCGGCGGTGCCGGTAAAGAGCACATGGAAAAGTACGGCACCAGGATGGAGACGTTCGCGGCAATCCGCGCCAAGGCCAGCCGTCACGCTGCCAACAACCCGCTGGCCGTATTCAAGAAAGTCATTACCACCGAAGACGTCATGGCTGACCAAGTGATTTTCCCGGGCGTGATGACCCGTCTGATGGCTTGCCCGCCGACCTGTGGCGGTGCTGCAGCGATCATCGTTTCCGAGCGCTTCGCCAAGAAGCACGGCCTGCGTACCGACGTGACCATCCTCGCCCAGTCGCTGGTCACGGATAAGCCGGACGCCTTCGACCCACCTTCGATGATCAGCATCGTGGGCGTCGGCATGACCCAGCGCGCCTCGCAGGAAGTCTACGAAAAAGCCGGTGTCGGTCCGGAAGACATTCGTGTGTGCGAAATGCACGACTGCTTCGCCCAGAACGAACTGCTGACCTATGAAGGCCTGGGTTTCTGCCCTGAAGGCGGCGCCGAGAAGTTCGTGATGGATGGCGACAACACCTACGGTGGCCAGGTCGTGGTCAACCCGTCGGGCGGCCTGCTGTCCAAGGGGCATCCGCTGGGCGCCACCGGTCTTGCGCAGTGCTATGAATTGACCCACCAGCTGCGCGGCACCGCTGGCGACCGTCAGGTCGAAGGCCTGCAGCACGCCTTGCAGCACAACCTCGGTCTGGGTGGCGCAGGCATCGTGACGCTGTTTGGTCGCGGCTGATGCGCTGTACGCGCGTTCATTTCGAGCGCGCGTTTTCCCATTCACCTGCAAGGAACCCAGTGCAATGGCAGACATCAGTCTGATCGGCCGTTCGCTCGGCGTGACCACTGCCGAGCTGGAAAAGGGGCGTCTGCGCTTCTTCGCCAAATCCATCGGCGAAACCAATCCTGTCTATACCGACGAAACAGCGGCCCGGGCAGCGGGTTACAGATCCCTGCCGATGCCACCGACGTTCCTCTTTTGCCTCGAACGTGAAGGCCGGGATACCGACCATATCGTCGAAGGGATCATGGGCTTCGACCTCGGTCGCATTCTGCATGCCGAGCAAAGTTTCACCTATCACCGGATGGCGTTCGCCGGTGATGTGCTGACTTTCGATAGCCGCATTGTCGACGTCTACGACAAGAAGAACGGCGCGTTGCAATTCGTGGTCAGCGAAACCCGCGTGACCAACCAGATGGGTGAGCACATCGCCGACGTTCGTTCGTCGGTGGTGCAGCGCTGAGGAGCAGACCATGACGATCCCTCTATACAGCGAGCTACAGGTGGGTGACGCACTCCCGCCGTTGCAGCTGCCACCGATCAATCGCACCACACTGGCACTGTATGCCGGTGCTTCCGGCGATCACAACCAGGTGCATATCGACCTCGATTTTGCACGCCGCTCGCGCCAACCCGATGTGTTTGCCCACGGCATGCTGTCGGCCGCTTACCTCGGTCGGCTGCTGACCGACTGGGTGCCGCAAGCGCAAATCCGCTTTTTGTCGATGCGCTTCGTCGGCATCACCCAGCTCGGCCATGTCCCGCACTTGACCGGACGCATCGTCGAGAAATTCGAAGCCGACGGCGAAAAATGCGTGCGCCTGCAGATCCAGTGCAACAACCAATACGGCGAACCCCGCCTGACCGGTGACGCCGTCGTCGCCCTGGCTTGAACTCAATTACAAGAACATTGGCAGGAACCCAACAATGAAAAAACTCTTAGGTAAAGTCGCCCTGGTCACTGGCTCCGGCCGTGGGATCGGTCGCAGCGTTGCGCTGAAGCTGGCCAGCGAAGGTGCCCGCATCGTGGTCAACGATCTGGACGCCTCGCCGGCCGAAGAAGTGGTCGCAGAAATCCGCGCCGCTGGCGGTGACGCCGTTGCCTGCGTGGGCAGCGTGACGGCCGTTGACTTCGCCGATCGCCTGGTCAAGACCGCGATGGACAGCTACGGCACCATCGATATCATCGTCAACAACGCCGGTTACACTTGGGACAGCGTGATCCAGAAGATGACCGACGAGCAGTGGTACGCGATCATCGACTGCCACATCACCGCGCCGTTCCGCATCCTGCGCGCGGCTCAGCCGATCATCAGCGCGGCGGCCAAACAAGAGGCTGCCGAGGGTCGCGTGGTCAACCGCAAGATCGTCAACATCTCCTCGGTTTCGGCCAGTGGCAATCCCGGCCAGGTCAACTATTCCACGGCCAAGGCCGGTGTATTGGGCATGACGAAGGCGCTGTCCAAGGAGTGGGGGCGCTACAAGGTCAATGTCAACGCGGTGGCTTTCGGTCACATCGAAACCCGTATGACCCTGCCGGTGGAAGGTGATCCGAAGTTCATCAATATCGAAGGTCGGGAAATCAAGGTCGGCATCAGCCAGGCCACCGTCGAAGCTTCGAAATCCATGATTCCGCTGGGCCGTCCCGGCAACCCGGACGAAGCAGCCAACGCCGTGTATCTGTTCTGCATTCCGGAATCGGACTACCTGTCTGGCCAGGTGCTGGTCTGCGGTGGCGGCTTGGGTACGGTTTGATCAGAAAGCAACGGCGACCGTATTGCACGGTCGCCTTTCCCGACTCCGGCGAGGCTGTTCGATGACCGACGATGAAGCAACCACTCCTGTGCGGCAACTGCTGCATACCCGCACCGTCACCTGCACCGGGTATTTACGCAGCGACGGCCTGTTCGACGTTGAAGGACGCTTACTGGACATCAAGGGCAGAGAAACCGAAATGCCCTTTGGCACCATCGAGGCCGGCGGGGCGCTGCATCAGATGTACATCGTGATGACCGTGGACACCAACCTCGTGATCCAGCACGTGGAAGCGCGCTCCGAAATCACGCCCGCGCCCATGTGCAAGCAGATCAGCCACGCCTACGCGGCATTGAAGGGCTTGAAAATCGGTGCCGGTTTCAAACAACGGGTGGCTGAACGCGTCGGCGCAGAGCGCGGCTGTACGCATTTGACCGAATTGCTTGGCCCCATGGCCACCACCCTGATCCAGACCACCGCACCGTTGTTGCGTGAGCAGATGCGCCTGCGCGAGACCCGCGAGCCTGGTTTCAAACGCCCGAAGCACTGGGTCATCGGCACCTGCCACACCTATCGTACCGATGGCGAAGCCGTGCGCACGCTGTGGCCGGACCATTACGAACCCGGTCCATCAGGAAAAGATTGACCCTGGCCATGTCGTGACATTGAACACCTGTGCTGATCCCAACGAATAACAACAATGGAGATGCAACATGAAGTGCACTAAAACATGGCTGACTGCTTTGCTATTTGCCACGTCGATGTGGTTCTGGGGTTCTACTGCGCTGGCCGCCGATAAACCGAACATCCTGGTGATCTTCGGTGACGACATCGGTTACTCCAATCTCAGTGCCTACAACCAGGGCATGATGGGTTACGAGACGCCGAACATCGATCGCATCGCCAAAGAGGGCGTGCTGTTCACCCATGCCTACGGCGAACAATCCTGCACCGCCGGGCGCTCGGCTTTTATCCTGGGTGAGCATCCGTTCCGCACCGGCCTGTTGACCGTCGGCATGCCCGGCTCCGAGCACGGCATCCCGGACTGGGCTCCAACGATCGGCAACGTCATGAAGCAGCAGGGTTACACCACAGGGCAGTTCGGCAAAAACCATATGGGTGATCGCGACAAACACCTGCCAACCCAACATGGTTTCGACGAGTTCTTCGGCAATCTGTACCACATGAATGCCGAGGAAGAGCCCGAGACTTACTACTATCCGAAAGACCCCGAATTCCGGAAAAAGTATGGCCCGCGCGGGGTGGTCCACTCTTATGCCGACGGCAAGATCGAGGACACCGGCCCGTTGACCCGCAAGCGTATGGAAACCATCGACGAGGAATTCGTCCAGGCCACCGAGAACTTCATCGACAAGGCCCACAAGGCCGATAAACCGTTTTTCGTCTGGTTCAACAGCACGCGCATGCATGTCTGGACTCACCTGAGCAAGGAAGCCGATGGCAAGACCGGCATCGGCCTGTACCCGGACGGCATGGTCGAACACGACGGGCAGGTCGGTCAGTTGTTGAAGAAGCTCGACGACCTGGGCATCGCCGACAACACCATCATCATCTACACCACCGACAACGGCGCACAAAAGGTCAGCTGGCCGGATGGCGGCACCTCGCCGTTCAATGGCGAAAAGGGCACCACCAACGAAGGCGGGCACCGGGTGCCACTGCTGGTGAAATGGCCGGGTGTGATCAAGCCGGGCAGCCATTTCAACAACCTGATCGCCCATAACGACTGGATGCCGACCCTGGCCGCGGCGGTCGGCCTGCCCAAGCTGCGCGAGGACCTTGCCAAGGGCACGACCCTGGACGGCAAACCTTACAAGGTGCATCTGGACGGCTACAACTTCCTGCCTTTCTTCAAGGGTGAGGCCAAGGAGAGCCCGCGCGAGGAGTATTTCTACTTCGGCATGGGCGGCGAATTGAACGCAGTACGCTGGCGTGACTGGAAGGTGACCTTTGCCAGCATGACCGGCTCGTTCGGCTCTGCAACCCGAACGGTCACCAATGTGCCGGTGGTTACCAATCTGAAGGCTGACCCCTTCGAAACAGCACGCCGGGACTCGGCAATGTCGGCGCGATGGGCTGGCGACCAGATGTGGCTGTTCGTACCGATCCAGGACAAGATCCAGGCGTTCATGGCCACCCTTGCGCAGTACCCGTTCCAGGAAGGTGTCAGCCTCAACGCGGCCAATATCAGCTATCAGAGCCTGGCGGTTAAACAGGCGATGATGAAGCTGCAGAAATTGACACCACCGGCCAACTGAGAACAGCCAATCGTCCCCCTCTCCCTGAGGGGGACAGTACCCCCTCAGCATTTCCTATCGTGGACAAGCCTGGCCGGCAATGTTCGGCTCTTGTCCCTGAGGAAAAGCCATGATCCCCCGTATTTTGTTCGAGCATGAACACGAAGAATTCCGTAACACCGTTCGCCGCTTCCTGAGCGAAGAGTGCACCCCGTTTCACGAGCAATGGGAAGAAAACCGCTGCGTGCCGCGCGAAATCTGGCGACGTGCCGGTGAACTCGGCATGCTCAACGCAACAACGCCAGAGGCCTATGGTGGCCTGGGCCTGGATCGTCGCTTCTCGATGATCGCCTCCGAAGAAATCGCCTTCGCCAATACCACGGGCCTGAACGGTTTTTCGGTGCATGACATCTGCGCCGGCTATTTCATTAACTTTGGCACCGAGGCCCAGAAGCAGCAGTGGCTGCCGAAAATGGCCAGCGGCGAAGCCATTGCCGCCGTGGCCATGACCGAACCCAATACCGGCTCCGACTTGCAAGCGGTCAAGGCGCGCGCGGTGCTCGATGGCGATGACTACATCATCAACGGGTCCAAGACCTTCATCTCCAATGGCACCAACTGCGACATCATCGTCCTGGTGGCCAGGACCGGAAATACCGGCAAGGGCTCGCAGGATATTTCGCTGATATTGGTCGAGGCTGACCGGCCCGGCGTGAGCAAATCCACGCCGCTGAAAAAAGTCGGACTGCATGCGCAGGACACCACCATGCTGTTCTTCGAGGATGTGCGCGTACCCAAAGCGAACGTGCTCGGCGATGTACCGGGGCAGGGCTTCATTCAGTTGATGAGGGAACTGGCCTGGGAGCGCTTGTCGATTGCCGTCAGCAGCATTTCCGGTGCCCAGGCCGTGCTCGATCACACCATCGACTACACCCGTGGCCGCACCGTGTTCGGCAAGCCGATCATCGATTTCCAGAACTCGCGTTTCAAACTCGCCGACTTGAAGGCTGAGATCACCGTCGGCCAGACCTATGTCGACCGCTGCATGGAACTGTGCCTTGCGCACAAGCTGACCAGCGAAGCCGCAGCGGCCGCCAAGCTGTATTGCTCGGAACTGTATTCGAAGGTGGTTGATCAGTGCCTGCAACTGCACGGCGGCAACGGCTACATGCTCGAGTACCCGGTAGCACGGCATTACCTGGATAGCCGCGTGACGCGCATCTATGGCGGCGCCAACGACATCATGCGTGAACTGGTGGCGCGAACGCTTTGAGGCTTGAGGCGGTTGCGCCGGCCGGCTCGCCGTGCGACCGCCATTTGATGATTTAGCAGGGAAAGTGCAATGAATGGGTTGAACGAAGAAAACCGCGTGCGCTACGGCGTCGAACAGGGCTGGTGGTTCGCCAAGGAGCTGGAGACGCGCTGGAGCGATCTGGACCCTTTCGGCCATGCCAACAATGGTGCGTACCTCACATGGTGCGAAGAGGCACGAGTTGGCTATTTGACCGAAATTGGTGTGCCACGCCTCACTGCGGATACACCGGGGCCGGTGATCAAGGACGTCGGCTTCACCTATGACCGGCCGGTGTTCCAGGGGGAAAAAATTCTGGTTTGTGCGCGGATTGCCTGGGTCAAAAACACCAGTTTTCGCATGGAGTTTGCGGTGTGGAATGGCTTACTGGTCGGCCATGGCTACTCCGTCTGTGTGTGGCTGGTGAACCAAACTGGTGAGCGCGTCACTGTGCCCGATCATTTGCGCAAAAAAATGGTCGAGGTCGATGGCTGCAAACTCCTGCCGACTTTATAGACGTCAGACCACGTAACAGACAGAAAAAGAAAACCCCGCCATCAGCGTAATGCTGTTCAATCAAGGATTCTGTAGGAGCGAGCTTGCTCGCGATGGACTCAAGAGCGCCGCGTTTAGTCAGTAAACACGCGGCATCGTT
>NZ_JBWKXF010000062.1:0-33340 GCF_059422645.1 Pseudomonas sp. GW821-FHT01C01
CGCGAAAGTGGAGTGTCAGTCAACATTAATGTGTCTGACACTCCACTTTCGCGAGCAAGCCCGCTCCCACAGGGTTACGGTTTTTTACAGTTCGACGACGACCGCCTGGGCGGCACGGGTCGCCTTGGCGCGGGCGGCTTCGATCGATTCGTCGCGCGCCAGGGCCACGCCCATGCGGCGCTGGCCGTTGACTTCAGGCTTGCCGAACAGGCGCAGCGCAGTGTCCGGCTCACTAAGTGCGGCACCCAGATTGGCAAAAGCGGTCTGGGTCGACTGGCCTTCCACCAGAATCACCGCCGACGCCGACGGCCCGAACTGACGGATCAAAGGAATCGGCAGGCCGAGAATGGCCCGTGCGTGCAGGGCGAACTGCGACAGGTCCTGAGAAATCAGGGTCACCAGACCGGTGTCATGCGGGCGCGGCGAGACTTCGCTGAACCACACCTGATCACCCTTGATGAACAGCTCGACACCGAACAGACCACGGCCACCCAAGGCTTCGGTCACGGCTTTGGCGACGCGTTCGGATTCAGCCAGGGCAATCGGGCTCATGGCTTGCGGCTGCCAGGATTCCTGATAGTCGCCCTTCTCCTGACGATGGCCGACCGGCGCGCAGAACGTGGTGCCGCCGACGTGGCGCACAGTCAGCAGGGTGATTTCGTAATCGAAATCGATGAAGCCTTCGATGATTACGCGACCTTTACCGGCACGGCCACCTTCCTGGGCGTAGTCCCAGGCTTTCTGCACGTCATCGACGCTGCGCAGCAGGCTCTGGCCCTTGCCCGAAGAACTCATGACCGGTTTGACCACGCATGGGAAACCGAGGTCTTCCACGGCTTTGCTGTAGTCCTCGAAGGTGTCGGCGAAGTGGTACGGCGAGGTTGGCAGGTCCAGTTCTTCGGCGGCCAGGCGACGGATGCCTTCGCGGTTCATGGTCAGTTGTGCGGCGCGGGCGGTCGGGATCACGGTGAAACCTTCGGCCTCCAGCTCCACCAGGGTCGCGGTGGCGATGGCTTCGATTTCCGGCACGATGAAGTGCGGCTTCTCGGCCTCGATCACGGCGCGCAAGGCCGCACCATCGAGCATGTTGATCACATGACTGCGGTGCGCAACCTGCATGGCCGGCGCGTTGGCGTAGCGATCCACGGCAATCACTTCAACGCCCAGGCGTTGCAGCTCGATCACCACTTCCTTGCCCAACTCGCCACAGCCACACATCAATACGCGGGTCGCGGTGGGCGACAATGGAGTTCCGATACGGGTCATCTGAAGGTCCTCAAAGAAGCGGATCATCGAGGGAAGCACGCTTCCCATGGGGAGAAAGCGCGGCATTTTACATGAACTTCAGCTGACGACAGCCTGTTTGCGCAGGCGCCAGGCCATGATCAGCCATACGGCGGTGACCCCGGCGAACTTCGAACCCAGGGCAGTAAGGATCACCCCCGGCGTCAGCGCGTCGATCATGCCGAAAAAGATAAAGGTATCGAGGGGAATGCTCAGGGCCGAACTTATCCACAAGCGATCATGCAGCGGGCGCCTGGTGATGCTGAACACCAGCCAGTCGATGCACTCGGAAATCGCGAATGCCGTGGCACTGGCCAGAGCGATGGACGGATCGGAGGTGATATAGGACAGCACCAGCGCCACCAGCATCGCCACGAGGGCACCATGCCCGAATCGGGCTTGCACCATGTCGCGCAACACAAACACCAGTCCGCCCCAGGCCGACCAGATGATGTCCAGGTGCGGCGCGGTGGAAAAGGCGTAGTTGATCAGCACGACGCTGCTGATGTAGGCAATCAGGAAGAGCATGGACAGTGGGATGCCTGAGGATTCAAGGCGCACAGGGTACTTCAGTCATGCAATGCCGCCAAATGCAACGCGATCCTTGTAGCAGCTGGCGAAGCCTGCGTTCGGCTGCGAAGCAGTCGTGGATTCAGCCAATGCGGTTCGTCAGATATACCGTTTGCTCAGGTTTTACGACTGCTGCGCAGCCGAACGCAGGCTTCGCCAGCTGCTACCGGTTCGGTGCCTTGTTGAGCATCCAGATCAACCCGCTGGCTTTGGCCCGCTCGTGACACAAACCCAGCACCTTGCGCCGCTCATCGTTGTCCATGCGGCTCCAGCGGGTGATTTCTTCCACCGTGCGCTGGCAACCGGTGCAGATGTCATCGTCGTCCAGCGCGCAAATGTTCACGCAGGGCGATGCTACCGGGCGTTCGGTGGTGGTCATTCTTCCTGCTCAACCAAATCACGGGCATAACGCTGCGAGTTGTGCACGTAGTGAGCCGCGCTAGCCTCGAGCATCTTGATTTGCGGCTCAGTCAACTCGCGCACCACTTTTCCGGGCGAGCCCATGACCAGCGATCCGTCGGGAATCTCCTTGCCTTCGCCGATCAGCGAATTGGCGCCGATGATGCAGTTCTTGCCGATCTTCGCGCCATTGAGAATCACTGCGTTGATGCCGATCAGGCTGTAGTCGCCAACGGTACAGCCGTGGAGCATGGCGTTGTGGCCGATGGTCACGCCGGTGCCGATGACCAGCGGGTAGCCCATGTCGGTATGCATCACGGTGCCGTCCTGGACGTTGCTGTTCTTGCCGATCAGGATCAACTCGTTGTCGCCGCGCAGTACGGTGTTGAACCAGACGTTGGCGCCCTCTTCCAGCTTGACCTTGCCCACCAGCACGGCATTGGGTGCGACCCAGCTCTGTGGGTGGGTTTCGACGCGGGCGTCGCCCAGGCGGTATTTCATCGTGTTGTCCTCAAGGCTCAGGCAGGCAGGTTCAAACCATACGAACGATGGCTTCAGATGTTGATAAAGCTTTTGGGAGGTTGGTGCAGGCTGATTTTCGCGTCATACAGCAAGTTGATCAACTCGACGATCATGATCGCCGTCAGCCCCCAGATCTTGTATTCACCGAAGCGATAGCTCGGCACATACCAGCTGCGGCCCTGATAATCGATGCGATGGGTATGTTCACGAGGGTCCTTGCGGAAGAACTCCAGGGGTACGCTGAACACGGCGGCGATCTCGGCATCGTTGGCCCGGTATTCGACGAAATCCGGAATCACCCCGACATACGGAGTGACCATGATGCCATGCAGGCTGATCAGCGGGCTGAGCGGGCCGATCACCTCGACCAGCCCCGGTGGCAGGCCGATCTCTTCTTCGGCCTCACGCAAGGCGGTGAAAATAAGGTCGGGGTCTTCGGGGTCACGACGCCCGCCGGGAAAGGCGACTTCACCGCCATGGGTCGACAGTCCGCTGGCTCGCAGGGTCAACACCAGCTCAGGCTCGTCACTGCGGGTGATCGGCACCAGCACCGCAGCCTCGGGAAAACGACGGTCGGTCTCCAATGTGCGTGGTGTGTGGTTACTTACCCGATGCAGTAGCTCGTCCAGCATGAGTGTTCTCGATCTGTGCCTTACCCGGCATCATGCACCAATCGCTGCGGTCGCCCAACCCCCGCAACAGCCCCATGTCGCGAAACGACAACTTGCCGACAGACACTGCCGCACGCCAAGATAGGCGCAGCATTCAGGAACCCCAGCATGAAATTTTGCAGCCAGTGCGGTAACCCGGTGACCCAGCGCATTCCCGAAGGCGATTCCCGCCTGCGTTTTGTCTGCGACAGCTGTCATGCCATTCACTACCAGAACCCCAATATTGTCGCCGGCTGCGTGGCGACCTGGGGCAGCAAGGTGTTGCTGTGCCGGCGGGCCATCGAGCCGCGACGCGGTTACTGGACCCTGCCCGCCGGCTTCATGGAGAACGGCGAGACCATCGAGCAGGCGGCCATTCGCGAAACCGCCGAGGAAGCCTGCGCCCGGGTGCGCAACCTGAGCATCTATACCCTGATCGACGTGCCGCACATCAGCCAGGTGCATGTGTTCTTCCGTGCCACGCTTGCGGACCTGGACTTTTCTGCCGGCCCCGAGAGCCTGGAAGTGCAACTATTCGACGAAGCGGACATTCCATGGGATGAGCTGGCTTTCCGCACGGTGGGTCGTACCTTAGAATGCTTCTTCGCTGACCGGCGGACCGAAGTCTATCCCGTTCGGTCTGAATCGATCCCGCCGCTTGCTCAGCCTGCCATTATCTGATGTCATCTCGGCATCACCGGGAGGCGCCGAAATATTGTCCGAACGCGGCCCGAGCCAGCGGCAGCTCCTGCAAAAACTTCTATACATAAATAGTCGCGACACCTCCTGGGGAATCGTTTCAATGCGCTGGTTGCTTGCCCTGTTCTGTTTTTTGTTCGTCACGGTGTCCCAGGCTTCTGCCGTGGAACCCCTGGACGGCAAGGTCATCGAGAAAATCCTGATTCTCAAGTCTTCCCATCAATTGCAATTGATCAATGACGGCAAGCCGCTCAAGACCTATCGCATTTCCCTGGGCAAGCGTCCCAAGGGGCCGAAGCTGATGGAAGGCGACAAGCGCACCCCGGAAGGCTTCTACTGGGTCGACTGGCGCAAGATCAGCGATCGCTTCAACCTGGCGATGCACATTTCCTACCCGAACATCAGTGACTCGGCCCGCGCCCGTCGTGAAGGCGTCGAGCCCGGCGGCATGATCATGATCCACGGCACGCCAGACAGCGAAGACACCCCGGAAGACCTGTTCCACACCCTGGACTGGACCGACGGCTGCATCGCCATGCGCAACATGGACATGCGCGAAGTCTGGAACCTGGTGCCGGACGGCACGATGATCGAGATTCGTCCGTAATCGCAACACCTGCCTTGTAGCAGCTGGCGAAGCCTGCGTTCGGCTGCGAAGCAGTCGTAAAACCTGAGTGCGAAGTATTCCTGACACAACGCGTCGGCTGATTTCACGACTGCTTCGCAGCCGAACGCAGGCTTCGCCAGCTGCTACAGGGCGAATTTCTTCTTCTGACCGCCACCGTCGGTCGCCCTCGAAAAAATAAATTCAATAGATCGCGGCCGGCGACAGCACCTGCCGGGGAGATACCAGTTCCTTTCCCAGAAGCTGCCGCAGGCTGCGATCTTTGCTATTGAACTCCCCCATCTCTAATACCACTTCGAACACCCTCCCATTTCAATCGCTCTTCAGAGCTGGATTTACCGTGCATCCTGCCAGCCAGTGGCGTTGACATGGTATTCAAGTGGTATTAATTTTTGCTCCATTCAAGGGTGACAACACTCCAATATCCGCCCCGGACACCGCCATGAACGATCTCCACGCCCTGCGCCCCGACGACACCCAGCCCACGCCGCTCTACCTGCAACTGGCGCGCAACCTGGAAGCGGCGATCCATGCCGGCCAGTGGAAAGCCGAGCAGGCCATGCCTTCGGAGCGCAACCTGAGCGAGACACTGGGCATCTCCCGCGTCACTGCCCGAAAGGCGCTGGAAGTGCTGCTCGAACAAGGCCTGATCCGTCGCAACCAGGGCTCCGGCACCTTCATCACGCCGCGCCTTGAACAACCGCTATCGCGCCTTTCAAGCTTCAGCGAAATGCTGCGCCTCAAGGGATTTGTTCCCAGCTCGCAATGGCTGGAGCGGGCAATCACCCTGCCGACCCACGAAGAACTGATCCGCCTCGGCCTGTCGCCCAACGACAAAGTCGTGCGCCTCAAACGCCTGCGTAAAGCCGACGACACCGTGATGGCTATCGAGATGAGCACCCTGCCCGCCTCGATCATTCCCAAGCCGCAAATGCTCGGCGACTCCCTCTACGAATTCCTCGACGGCATCGGCAAACCGGTTGTCCGCGCCTTGCAGCATATCCAGGCGATCAACGCCTCGGACGAGTTCGCCGCGCTGGTCGGCATCGCCCCCGGTACCGCCATGCTGCTGATGACCCGGGTTGGCTACCTGGAAGACAACACGCCGATCGAAGTCACCGACACCTATTGCCGTAACGACTACTACGACTTTGTGGCAGAACTTCGCCGCTAGAACGCTGCACCGCGAAGCCGCCAAACCAGAGAACCGATCATGTCCGAAGACAACATCCTCACCGCCCACGGCTGGGTTCGTGGCCGACTGGTCCACGCACACGGCAAAGTCGTGTCGATCGAAGGCCAGCCCTGCGATCCGGCGGACAACGATCTGCCGTACCTGCTGCCGGGTTTCATCGACCTGCACGTTCACGGCGGCGGTGGCAAAGACATCATGGAGGGCACGCCGGCCTTCGAAACCATCACCAGCACCCACGTGCGCTTCGGCACCACATCGCTGCTGGCGACCACCATGACGGCACCGAGCGAAGAAATTTCCAGCGTGCTCAAAGCCGTCGGCGAATTCTGTGAGCAGCGGCCCCAAGGTTGCGCCCGGGTGCTCGGCGTGCACCTCGAAGGCCCCTACATCAACCCCGGCAAACTCGGTGCGCAACCCAACTTCGCCCACACCGCGCTGATGGCCGAAGTCGAAGCGTACCTGGCGCTCGCGCCGATCCGGGTGATCACCATTGCCCCGGAAATTGCCGGCCACGACGCCTTGATCCGTGACCTCAGCACCCGCGGCATCCGCATGCAGATCGGCCACACCCTGGGCAGTTACGAGGAAGGCGTGGCTGCGCTGGCGGCCGGCGCCAGCAGTTTCACCCACCTCTACAACGCCATGAGCCCGCTGCATCACCGCGAACCGGGGATCGTCGGCGCAGCACTGGCCCACGCCCAATACGCGGAACTGATTCCGGACTTGCTGCACGTGCATCCCGGCGCGATCCGCGTGGCCCTGCGTTCGATCCCATGCCTGTACTGCGTCACCGACTCGACCGCCGCTGCCGGGATGCCTGACGGCGAGTACAAACTCGGCAGCCACACCGTGACCAAATGCCTGGGCGGCGTACGCCTGCCCGACGGCACCCTGGCCGGCAGCACCCTGACCATGGATCAGGCCCTGCGCAACCTGGTGAAGATCGGCCTGCCCATCGCCGAAGCCTCGCAGCGCCTGTCGCAATTCCCCGCCGACTACCTCGGCATCACCGAACGCGGGCGCCTGCAACCGGGGGCCTGGGCCGACTGCGTGCGGCTGGATCGCTCACTGAAACTGACCGCCGTCATGGTCGAAGGAGAAGACATTGACTTCAAAAATGCTTGAAGAGGCGCTGTCCTCGTTCGAGGCCGTGCAAGCCCAGCTGAAACAACTCGATCCGCAGATGATCGAGATCGCCGGACGCCTGCGCCGTCAGCCGCCGCAAGTGGCCATGACCGTGGCCCGCGGCAGCTCCGACCACGCCGCCAGCTACTTTGCCTACCTGACCATGCAACTGCTGGGCATCCCGGTGGCGTCGTTGCCGATGTCGGTGGTGACCATGCAACAGGCGCCGTTGAAAGTCAGCGGCCAGGTGGCATTCGCCTTTTCGCAATCAGGGCAAAGCCCGGACTTGGTCAACAGCCTGCGCCTGCTGCGCAAGCGCGGTGCCTTGAGCATTTCGCTGGTCAATGCCGAGGACTCGCCGCTGGAGGCCGCTTGCGAGTTCAGCCTGCCGCTGTGTGCCGGCACCGAAAGCAGCGTCGCCGCGACCAAGAGTTTTATCGCCACCCTCAGCGCCAGCGCCCGGCTGATTGGTCACTGGAAAGAAGACGCCGAACTGCTCGAGGCTGGTTCCGCCTTACCCGAGGGACTGCGCGACGCCGCGCAGCAAGACTGGAGCCCGGCCATTGACGCCTTGCGCGATTGCCAGCGGCTGATGGTGATCGGCCGGGGCGCCGGTTTCGCCATCGCCCAGGAAGCGGCGCTCAAATTCAAAGAGACCTCGGCGATCCAGGCCGAAGCCTTCAGCAGCGCCGAAGTCCGTCACGGCCCGATGGCCTTGATCGGCGACAACTACCCGCTGCTGGTGTTCGCCCCACGGGGTCCCGAGCAGGCCGGTTTGCTGAGCCTGGCGGCCGACATGCGCCAGCGTGGCGCCCGTGTCCTGCTGGCCGCACCGGATGACGTGCTCGAACGCGACCTGACGCTGACACGCGCCGAACACCCGGCCCTCGACCCGATTCTGGCGATCCAGAGTTTCTACGTGATGGCCGCCGGCCTGGCCGTGGCCCGCGGCATGGACCCGGACCAGCCGCGGCACTTGAGCAAAGTGACGCGCACCCACTGAACCGAAATGCGAATTCCCCTGTAGGAGCGGGCTTGCCAGCGAAGGCGATCGCAAAAATGACGCCCGGCCTCCAGGGCCCCTTCGCTGGCAAGCCAGCTCCTACAGGGGGCGAGTTGATCCGAATTATTGTATTTCCTGATGAGACCGAGCCATGCACAACAACAATAAAGAGCTGACTTTACGCGCCCCGCTCAGCGGCCCGGTGCTCACGCTCGCCAAAGTCCCGGACCCGGTATTTGCCAGCGGTGCCATGGGCGACGGCATCGCCATCGATCCGCTCAACGACACACTCCACGCCCCCTGCGCGGGTGTAGTGGTGCATGTCGCGCGCACCGGTCACGCGGTGACCTTGCGTGCCGACAACGGCGCGGAATTGCTCCTGCACCTGGGCCTCGACACAGTCGAATTGCAGGGCCAGGGCTTCTCGATGCTGGTCAAGGAAGGTGCGCGCGTCGCCAATGGCCAACCCCTGCTGCGTTACGACCTGGACAAGGTCGCGCAACAGTGCAAAAGCCTGGTCAGCCTGCTGATCCTTACTAACAGCCAGGACTTTCAGGCGCGACCCATCACCCTCAAATCGGTGAAAGTCGGTGAACCGCTGCTGCACATCATTCGTCGACAGTCATCGACCGCAGAGGTCGATGTCGAGTTTGCCGGCGCAGAGATTGTCGGCCTCGTACGCATTGCTCACCGTGGCGGCCTGCACGCGCGGCCGGCGGCGTTGATCCGTCAGACTGCACAAGGTTTCAAAAGCAAGTCGCAACTGCATTTCGCCGGCAAGTCGGCCACCTGCGACAGCCTGATTGGCCTGATGGGACTAGCCATCGGCGAACAGGCAGAAGTCCAGGTCAGTTGCCAGGGCCCGGATGCCGAAGCCGCCCTGCAAGCTTTGCTGACCGCGTTATCCACAGCCCTGGCCGAAGACAGTCACGCCGCCGCGCCACCCACGATTGCTCAACGCAGTCGCCCCGCCGAAGCGGGTGTATTGCACGGCGTCTGCGCGGCGCCCGGTCTGGTCGGCGGGCCGCTGTTTCGCCTGAATGCGATCAGCCTGCCGGTGGATGCCGGCCATCATGATCCGCAGCAACAACGGCAGGTTCTGGATGCGGCACTGAGCCAGGTGCGCAGCGACATCGACCACACGCTGGCCCTGGCGAAAAAACACAAGGACAGCGCCGAAGAGGCGATCTTCGCCGCACACCTCGCGCTGCTCGAAGATCCGGCGTTGCTGGACGCCGCCAGTCAATCCGTCGCCCAGGGTACGGCCGCGACTCATGCCTGGAGCCAGGCCATCGAAGTGCAATGCGAAGTCCTCCAGCAAACCGGCAGCTCGCTGCTGGCCGAACGCGCCAACGACCTGCGCGACCTCAAGCAACGGGTGCTGCGCGTACTGCTCGGCGATACCTGGCATTACGATGTGCCGGCTGGAGCCATCGTCGCGGCGCATGAACTGACGCCCTCCGATTTGCTGCAACTGAGCCAGCAAGGCGTCGCCGGGCTGTGCATGGCCGAAGGCGGCGCGACCTCCCATGTGGCGATTCTGGCCCGGGGCAAAGGCCTGCCGTGCATGGTCGCACTGGGCTTGACGTTGCTCGATCAGCAACAGGGGCAACCGGTGGTGCTGGACGCCGACGGCGGCCGTCTCGAGCTGACACCCAATGCAGAGCGCCTGGCGGACGTGCGCCAGCTGCAACAGCAACAGCAACAACGCCGCGCCGAACAACAGGCCCAGGCGCATACACCGGCACTGACCACCGATGGCCTGCACATCGAAGTCGCGGCCAATGTGGCGTCCAGCACGGAAGCGGCAGACGCATTGGCCAATGGCGCCGACGGCGTCGGCTTGCTGCGCACCGAGTTTCTCTTCGTCGACCGCCACACTGCCCCGGATGAACAGGAGCAACACCAGGCTTATCAAGCGGTGCTCGATGCCATGGGCGACAAGTCGGTGATCATCCGCACCATCGACGTCGGTGGCGACAAGCAACTCGACTACCTGCCACTGCCCGCCGAGGCCAATCCGGTGCTCGGCCTGCGCGGCATTCGCCTGGCCCAGGTTCGCCCGGAACTGCTCGACCAGCAACTGCGCGCGCTGCTGCACCTGAGCCCGTTGTCACGCTGCCGGATCCTGCTGCCGATGATCACTGAAGTCGATGAGCTGCTGCACATTCGCCAGCGCCTCGACGCCTTGTGCGATGAACTCGGTCTGGCGCAACGCCCGGAGCTGGGGGTGATGATTGAAGTGCCGGCCGCCGCGCTGCTGGCCGAGCAACTGGCGGAGCACGCGGATTTCCTGTCCATCGGCACCAATGACCTTTCGCAATACACCCTGGCCATGGACCGCGACCATGCCGGGCTCGCCGCGCGCGTCGATGCGCTGCACCCGGCCCTGCTGCGGTTGATCGCACAGACCTGTGCCGGGGCCGCGCAGCACAAGCGTTGGGTCGGTGTGTGCGGGGCACTGGCGTCCGATCCACTGGCCACGCCGGTGTTGATCGGCCTGGGGGTCAGCGAGTTGTCGGTGAGTCCGGTGCAGGTCGGTGAAATCAAGGACCGCGTACGTCATCTCGATGCCAGCGAATGCCGGCGCATCAGCCTCGGCCTGCTCAAGCTGAGCAGCGCCAGCGCCGTGCGTCACGCCTGCCACCAGCATTGGCCTCTGAGCTAAAGAACAACAAGAATCCAGGGAGATCCGCCATGTACCAACTTTTCATTGAAGGCCTGCAACGCCTCGGCCGCGCGCTGATGCTGCCGATCGCGATCCTGCCGATTGCCGGCCTGCTGCTGCGCCTGGGCGATACCGACCTGCTGAACATCGCGATCATCCACGACGCCGGCCAGGTGATTTTCGCCAACCTGGCGATGATCTTCGCCATCGGCATCGCGGTCGGTTTCGCCAAGGACAACAATGGTACGGCGGGACTTGCCGGGGTGATCGGTTACCTGGTGATGATCGCCACGCTCAAAGTGCTCGACCCGAGCATCAACATGGGCATGCTCGCCGGGATCGTCAGCGGCCTGATGGCCGGTGCGCTGTACAACCGTTTCAAGGACATCAAGCTGCCGGAATACCTGGCGTTCTTCGGTGGCCGGCGCTTCGTGCCGATTGTCACCGGGTTCGCCGCTGTGGGCCTGGGCGTGGTGTTCGGCTACATCTGGCCGCCGATCCAGCACGGCATTAACAGCTTCGGCACACTGATGATGGAAAGCGGCAGCATCGGTGCGTTCGTCTTCGGCGTGTTCAACCGTCTGTTGATCGTCACTGGCCTGCACCACATCATCAACAACATGGCATGGTTCGTCTTCGGCAACTTCACCGATCCGGCTACGGGCGCCCTTGTGACCGGCGATATCTCACGCTACTTCGCCGGCGACCCCAAGGGCGGCCAATTCACCACCGGCATGTTCCCGATGATGCTCTTCGGCCTGCCCGCCGCGTGCCTGGCGATGTACCGCAACGCCTTGCCGGAGCGGCGCAAAGTCATGGGCGGGATCTTCCTGTCGATGGCCCTGACCTCGTTCCTCACCGGCGTCACCGAACCCGTCGAGTTCGCCTTCATGTTCCTTGCGCCACTGCTGTTCCTGTTGCACGCGCTGCTGACCGGCCTGTCGTTGGCCATCACCAATCTGCTGAACATCCACCTGGGGTTCACCTTCTCCGGTGGCTTCATCGACATGATTCTTGGCTGGGGCAAGTCCACCAACGGCTGGCTGGTGTTCCCGGTGGGCCTGGCGTATGCCGTGATCTATTACGTGGTGTTTGATTTCTGTATCCGCCGCTTCGACCTGAAAACCCCGGGACGTGAAGGTGTCGCGGCCACCGAGCAGGTCGCCGTGGCCGACAACGAGCGTGCCGGGGCTTACATCAAGGCCTTGGGCGGTGCGGAAAACCTGATCACCGTCGGCGCCTGCACCACGCGGTTGCGTCTGGACATGGTGGATCGCCACAAGGCCTCGGATACAGATTTGAAAGCGCTCGGCGCCATGGCCGTGGTACGTCCTGGCAAGGGCGGGAGTTTGCAGGTGGTGGTCGGGCCGATGGCCGACGCCATCGCTGACGAGATTCGCCTGGCGATGCCGGCGCTGGGCCGCGCCATCGTGTCTTCACCGGCGGCAGAAATCGAGGCACCGCAACCTGCCACCGTGGCGACACCCGAGGCGCAGCAATGGCTCAATGCGCTGGGCGGTGGCGACAATGTGCTGCAACTCGATTGCATCGCCATGACCCGCCTCCGTCTGCAACTGGCCGATGGCAAAGCCCTGTCGGAATGTGATTTGAAAGCGCTGGGTTGCCAGGGTGTGAGTCAACTGGACGGAGGCATCTGGCATCTGTTGATTGGCGACAAGGCGTCGACCTTGAGTAATGCGCTGGAGGCATTGGTCAATCGCAGTGAGGTCAGTGCCAAGGTCTAGATTCTGGAAACACACCGAACCAGTGTGGGAGCGGGCTTGCTCGCGAAGGCGGCGTGTCAGCTGCATTAATGTCGACTGACACTCCCTCTTCGCGAGCAAGCCCGCTCCCACATTTTGATCCGCGCACATCTGTTGAATCGCAGACAACAAAAAACCCGCTGACGAATCAGCGGGTTTTTCACTTCAGCGGCGCAGAATCAGAGATCCTCCAGCCGCCACACTTCATAAGCCGGCGTCTCGTAGGGATGGCTCTGTTTCAGAGCCGCCACCACCGGGCGAATCAACTCATCCGCCACCACCAGCTCAACCTTCCATTCCTCGACCTGTTCGACCTGCCCCGCTTGCCCAATGAACGGCTGGCTGCCGTCCAGTGGACGAAACTGGCCCAGGCCCAACACCTGCCATGCGCAGTGGTCGTAAGCGCCGATTCGCCCGCCACCGGCGGCGAATACGGCGCTCTTCACGTCTTCGACGTGACTGGTTGGTACAAAAAAACTGAGCTTGTACACGGCTATCAGTTAACCCACACACGAGCATTACGGAACATGCGCATCAGCGGTGCATCTTCGTTCCAGTCATCGGAACGCCACGAGTTCTGCACGGCGCGGAACACACGCTCCGGGTGCGGCATCATGATCGTTACGCGACCGTCGCGGCTGGTCAGACCGGTGATCCCGCGCGGCGAGCCGTTCGGGTTGGCCGGGTAGTTTTCGGTGACCTTGCCGTGGTTGTCGACGAAACGCATCGCCACGCAACCCGACAGATCGGCTTCCAGCAGTGCTTCTTCGCTGGCGAACTCGGCATGACCTTCGCCGTGGGCGATGGCGATCGGCATGCGCGAACCGGCCATGCCCTGCAGGAAGATCGAGTTCGACTCCTGGATCTGCACCATCGCCACGCGCGCTTCGAACTGCTCGGAACGGTTGCGCACGAAGTGCGGCCAGAACTCGCTGCCCGGGATCAGCTCGTGCAGGTTGGACATCATCTGGCAACCGTTGCACACGCCGAGGGTGAAGCTGTCGTTGCGCTCGAAGAACCCCTGGAACGCATCGCGGGCGCGGCTGTTGAACAGCGCGGATTTCGCCCAGCCTTCACCGGCACCCAATACGTCGCCGTAAGAGAAACCACCGCAAGCGACCATGCCCTTGAACTCGTTCAGGTCGACACGGCCGGCCAGGATGTCGCTCATGTGCACGTCGATCGCGTTGAAACCGGCACGGTCGAACGCCGCCGCCATTTCCACCTGACCGTTGACGCCCTGCTCACGCAGCACGGCAACCTGTGGGCGGATGCCTTTCTTGATGTAAGGCGCAGCGATGTCCTGGTTGATGTCGTAGCTCAGCTTGACGCTCAGGCCCGGGTTGTCTTCTTCCAGCAGCACGTCAAACTCTTGCTCGGCGCAGTCGGCGTTGTCACGCAGACGCTGGATCTGGTAGCTGGTCTCGGCCCACTGACGCTGCAGCAGACGACGCTGACCTTCGAACACGGTGTCACCGTTGAAGGTGATGCTGATCTCGCCGTTGTTCATCGGCTGACCGACCACCGATACGCAATCACCCAGACCGGCAGCGCTGAACTGCGCGAGGATGTCCGGGGTGGCGTCCTGGCGAACCTGGATCACGGCACCCAGTTCTTCGTTGAACAGAATCGCGGCGATGTCGGCGGAGGTTTCCGCCAGACCGTCGAGGTTCAGGCTCAGGCCGCAGTGACCGGCGAACGCCATCTCGACAACGCTGGTCAGCAGGCCACCGTCGGAACGGTCATGGTAAGCCAGCAGGTGACCGTCGGCGTTGAGGCCCTGGATCACGGCGAAGAAGGCCTTCAGGTCTTCGGCGTCGTCGACGTCCGGAGCCTGCTTGCCGAGCTTGCCGTGAACCTGCGCGAGGATCGAGGCGCCCATGCGGTTCTGGCCGCGGCCCAGGTCGATCAGGATCAGGTCGGTGGTGCCCTTGTCCATGCGCAGTTGCGGGGTCAGGGTCTGACGGATGTCAGTCACTGGCGCGAAACCGGTGACGATCAGGGACATCGGCGAAGTGACGGACTTGTCCACGCCTTCATCGTTCCAGCGCGTGGCCATGGACATCGAGTCCTTGCCCACCGGAATGGTGATGCCCAGCTCAGGGCACAGTTCCATGCCGACCGCTTTCACGGTGTCGTACAGACGCGCGTCTTCGCCCGGGTGACCGGCAGCCGACATCCAGTTCGCCGACAACTTGATGTCGGAGATCTTGCCGATGCGCGAGGCCGCGATGTTGGTCAGGGTTTCGCCGATAGCCATGCGGCCCGACGCCGGAGCGTCCAGCAGCGCCAGCGGAGTACGCTCGCCCATGGCCATGGCTTCACCGGTGTAGACGTCGAAGCTGGTGGCGGTGACGGCAACGTCGGCCACTGGAACCTGCCATGGGCCGACCATCTGGTCACGGGCCACGAGGCCGGTGATGGTGCGGTCGCCGATGGTGATCAGGAAGCTCTTGCTCGCCACGGCCGGGTGATGCAGGACGCGCTCGACGCATTCGGCAATGTTCAGGGTCGACGGATCGAAGTCGTCACCCAGTTCAGCTTCACGAACCACCGAACGGTGCATGCGCGGCGCCTTGCCCAGCAACACTTCCAGTGGCATGTCCACCGGGCTGTTGCCGAAATGGCTGTCGGTGACAGTCAGCTGCGGTTCGGCGGTGGCTTCGCCGACGACGGCAAACGGGCAACGCTCACGTTCGCAGATCGCCTTGAAGCGTTCGAAATCCGCCGGGCCGACCGCCAGAACATAACGTTCCTGGGATTCGTTGGACCAGATTTCGTGCGGGGCCATGCCCGGCTCGTCGTTTGGAATGTTGCGCAGTTCGAAACGGCCACCGCGGTCGCCGTCGTTGACCAGTTCCGGGAAGGCGTTGGACAGACCGCCCGCACCCACGTCGTGGATGAAACTGATCGGGTTCTTGTCGCCCAGTTGCCAGCAACGGTCGATGACTTCCTGGCAGCGACGTTCCATTTCCGGGTTTTCGCGCTGTACCGATGCGAAGTCCAGGTCCGCCGAGCTGGTGCCGGTGGCCATGGAGGAAGCCGCGCCGCCGCCCAGGCCGATCAGCATCGCCGGGCCGCCGAGCACGATCAGCTTGGAGCCGACCAGGATCTCGCCTTTCTTGACGTGCTCTTCACGGATGTTGCCCATGCCGCCAGCCAGCATGATCGGCTTGTGGTAGCCGCGAACTTCATCACCGTGTGGCGTGGTGATCGATTGTTCGAAGGTACGGAAGTAACCGGTCAGCGCCGGACGGCCGAATTCGTTGTTGAACGCGGCACCGCCCAGCGGGCCTTCGATCATGATGTCCAGCGCGGTAACGATGCGCTCCGGCTTGCCGTACGGCACTTCCCATGGCTGTTCGAAGCCCGGGATCTGCAGGTTGGACACGGTGAAACCGGTCAGGCCGGCTTTCGGCTTGGCACCACGACCGGTAGCGCCTTCGTCGCGGATTTCGCCACCGGAACCGGTGGACGCGCCCGGGAACGGGGCAATCGCGGTCGGGTGGTTGTGGGTTTCAACCTTCATCAGGATGTGCACCGGCTCCTGCACCGCGCCGTACTGGCGGGTTTCAGGGTCCGGGAAGAAGCGACCGGCCACGGAGCCGACGATTACCGAAGCGTTGTCCTTATAAGCCGACAGGACACCTTCGTTGTGCATCTGATAGGTGTTCTTGATCATGCCGAACAGGCTTTTTTCCTGGCTCTCGCCGTCGATGTCCCAACTCGCGTTGAAGATCTTGTGACGGCAGTGCTCGGAGTTCGCCTGGGCGAACATCATCAGTTCGATGTCATGCGGGTTGCGCTTCAAGCCGACGAAGGCATTGACCAGATAGTCGATCTCGTCTTCGGCCAGGGCCAGACCCAGTTCGGTGTTAGCTTTTTCCAGCGCGGCGCGGCCGCCACCCAGCACGTCGATGGCGGTCAGGGGTTTCGGTTCGGCGTGGCTGAACAGGCCGGCGGCCTGTTCGAGATTGCCCAGGACGATCTGGGTCATGCGGTCGTGCAGACCGTCAGCGATCAACCGGGCTTCAGCGTCGCTGAACTGGCCGGCCACGTAGAACGCGATGCCGCGCTCCAGACGCTGGATTTTCGCCAGGCCGCAGTTGCGGGCGATGTCACTGGCCTTGCTCGACCACGGCGAGATGGTGCCGAAACGCGGCAGTACCAGAAACAGACGACCGGTCGGCTCCTGTACCGGAACGCTTGGACCGTACTTCAGAAGGCGCGCAAGCACCTGCTGTTCGTCGCCGGTCAGGACGCCGGTAACTTCGGCGAAGTGAGCGAATTCAGCATACAGGCCGCTGACAGCCGGAACCTTCTGGCTCAGTTGCTCAAGGAGCTTGCTGTGGCGAAAGGCGGAAAGGGCAGGAGCGCCGCGCAGGATCAACATCTTCGGGACAGCCTCGGGAAGGGGTGTGCTTTGAGGCCGTGCATTCTAGCCTAAACAGCCCGCGACATCACCCGAAACGCTACGCACGGTTGCACTCGGGTGTCGATCTGTGTTTCTGCCTCGAAAGTCAGGTTAACCGGGCGTGTGACGACAGCTTATTTTTACTGTAACAAAATGCAGACAAGGCCCGTTCCTGCGGGGTTTCGGCCGGATTTGTGATCTCTAGCAGACTAGCCCTTAACTGTCGAGATATGGCGCCCGTGGTCCTTTGCGTATACTGCGCAGATGTTTTTCCCAACGGCTTTGCGTCCGCGGTACGCCAAATGGCTGATCGCAACCGGACTCTTCCTGATGCTCGGTGGCTGTGTTGATAAACCCAACACGCTCGAGCGCGTAAAGGAGGATGGTGTGCTGCGGGTGGTTACCCGAAACAGCCCCGCCACCTACTTTCAGGATCGCAACGGTGAAACCGGCTTCGAATACGAGCTGGTGAAGCGCTTCGCCGACGATCTGGGGGTCGAGCTCAAGATCGAGACCGCCGACAACCTCGATGACCTGTTCAACCAGATCGGCAAGCCCAACGGCCCGGTGCTGGCGGCTGCCGGCCTGGTCAGCAGCGACGAACGCAAGAAGCAGGTGCGTTTCTCGCACTCTTACCTGGAAGTCACCCCGCAGATCATCTACCGCAACGGCCAGTCACGGCCGACCGATGCGAAGGATCTGGTGGGCAAGAAGATCATGGTGCTCAAGGGCAGCACCCATGCCGAACAACTGGCGCAGTTGAAACAGAAGTTTCCCGGCATCGAATACGAAGAGTCTGACGCGGTCGAGGTCGTCGATCTCCTGCGCATGGTGGACGAAGGTCAGATCGACCTGACCCTGGTCGACTCCAACGAAGTCGCGATGAACCAGGTGTACTTCACCAACATCCGGGTCGCCTTCGACCTCGGTGACGCCAGCAACCAGAGCTGGGCTGTCGCGCCGGGCGACGACAACAGCCTGCTCAACGAAATCAACGATTACCTCGACAAGGTCAAGAAAAACGGCACTCTGCAACGCCTCAAGGACCGCTACTACGGGCATGTCGACGTTCTCGGCTACATGGGCGCCACCACGTTTGCCCAGCACTTGCAGCAACGCCTGCCCAAGTACGAACAGCACTTCAAGTCGTACGCCAAGAAAGAGAAAGTCGACTGGCGCCTGCTGGCAGCCATCGGTTACCAGGAGTCGTTGTGGCAAGCGGCCGTCACGTCCAAGACCGGCGTGCGCGGCCTGATGATGCTGACCCAGAACACCGCGCAGGCCATGGGCGTGTCCAATCGCCTGGACCCCAAGCAGAGCATCATGGGCGGCGCCAAGTACCTGGCCTATATGAAAGACCAGCTCGACGCTTCGATTCAGGAGCCGGACCGTACCTGGTTTGCCCTGGCGGCCTACAACGTCGGCAGCGGCCACCTGGATGACGCACGCAAACTGGCAGCCAAGGAAGGGTTGAACCCGAACAAATGGCTGGATGTGAAAAAGATCCTGCCGCGCCTGTCGGAAAAGAAGTGGTACAGCAAAACCCGTTACGGCTACGCCCGTGGCGGCGAACCGGTGCATTTCGTGGCGAACATCCGTCGCTACTACGACATCCTGACCTGGGTTACGCAGCCGCAGCTTGAAGGCGATCAGGTTGCCGAGGGCAAACTGCTTGTCCCGGGGATCGACAAGACCAAACCGGCGCAGGAACCTTCGCCCCTGTAGGAGCGAGCTTGCTCGCGATGGTGGCTAACGATAACGCGGGTTTTCTGAAAGAACGCGGCGCTCTCAAGTCCATCGCGAGCAAGCTCGCTCCTACAGGGTTTTGTGTTGGTTTTTAAGCTTTGGCAGCCGCCGCCAGAATCAGCGCTTTCATCTCCGAAACAGCCGACTTGAAGCCAACGAACAGCGCATGGGCCACCAGCGCATGGCCGATGTTCAGTTCGTTGATGCCCTTGATCGCCGCCACGGCTTCGACGTTGTGATAGTGCAGACCATGGCCGGCATTGACGATCAGGCCCTGGGCCAGGCCGAAGGCCACGCCATCGGCCACCCGCTTGAGTTCTTCGGCGACTTCGGTCGGCGTCTCGGCATCGGCATAACGCCCGGTGTGCAGTTCGATGGCTGGCGCGCCGACACGGCGGGAGGCTTCGATCTGGCGCTCATCGGCGTCAATGAACAGCGATACTTCGGAGCCGATCTTCGACAGGCGCTCGACCGCCGCCTTGATCCGCGCTTCCTGACCCGCCACGTCCAGGCCACCCTCGGTGGTCAGTTCCTGACGGGTTTCCGGCACCAGGCAAATGTGCGCCGGACGGATACGCTCGGCGAACTGCATCATTTCTTCGGTGACACCCATTTCGAAGTTCATGCGGGTCTGCAGCACGTCCTTGAGCAGCAGAACGTCGCGCTCCTGGATGTGCCGACGGTCTTCGCGCAGGTGCACGGTGATGCCGTCAGCGCCCGCCTCTTCCGCGTCCAGTGCTGCCTTGACCGGGTCCGGGTAACGGGTGCCCCGGGCCTGACGCAGGGTGGCAACGTGGTCGATGTTCACGCCAAGAAGAATACGGGTGCTGGTGGTCACGGAAGCGCTCCAGAAGAAGAGAAAGTTCGGTGCACAGCATACACGGGGAATTTACGGCTTTCGAAACAACTCTCGGGAAACCAAGGGCCGACCGCCCAAATGAACAGCCAGAGCCTGACGCATCAGACGCTTGGCTGCAGACAAAGCGCCGGGGGCTGACCAGTCGGCCTCAGCCATCGCCAGCAGTTCGGTGCCGTTGAACAGACCCGGTTGCAGCAGATAGACACGTTCAAGCCCGGCATCCACTTGCAAACGGTAGAGGCCGTCCGGAGCAATGGGTTGATCATGAATATCGGTAGTCAGGGAAAAACCGTAGCCGAGATCATCGAGCAAGCGCCACTCAAAGGAGCGCAGCAACGGCTCCAGCGGTCGACCTTCGGCCAGGGCCAGCAAGGTCGCGGCGTAGTGATCGAATACACCGGGATGCGGGTCTTCGGCGGGCAACAGGCGAATCAGCAGTTCATTGAGGTAAAGGCCACTGAACAACGCTTCGCCGTTGAGCCAGGTGGAAACACCGGCACTTTCCATGCGCCCGACGTTCTTCAATTCACCACGTCCACGGAACTCGACTTCCAGCGGCACGAACGGCCGCGCCAGCGTCCCGGCCTTGCCCCGGGCACTGCGCAACACCGCCCGCAGCCGACCTTGCGGCGTCAGGAAGTCCACCAGCGCGCTGGTTTCGCGGTAGGCGCGGCTGTGAAGGACGTAGGCGGGTTGGCCGATTGGCAGGGTTGAGGACATGGGTATCTCGTTGGAGGAGCGCCATCGTGAGATCAACACAAACCAAATGTGGGAGCGGGCTTGCTCGCGAAGGCGGCGTGACAGTCAACCAGGATGTTGAATGTTAAACCGCTTTCGCGAGCAAGCCCGCTCCCACATTTGAATCTTTGTACAGTCTGAGATTACAGGTCGCCATAACCCAACGAACGCAAGGCACGCTCGTCATCGGACCAGCCACCCTTAACCTTGACCCAGAGATTGAGCATGATCTTGGAGTCGAACAGCAGCTCCATGTCCTTGCGCGCTTCGGTGCCAATGCGCTTGATGCGCTCGCCCTTGTCGCCAATGATGATTTTCTTCTGGCCATCGCGCTCAACGAGGATCAAGGCATGAATATGCAGGGTCTTGCCCTGCTGCTTGAACTCTTCGATTTCGACGGTGATCTGGTACGGCAGCTCGGCGCCCATCTGGCGCATGATTTTCTCGCGCACCAGCTCGGCGGCGAGGAAACGGCTGCTGCGGTCGGTGATCTGGTCTTCCGGGAAGAAGTGATCGTTTTCCGGCAGGTGCCCGGCAATCACTCGCTCCAGCGCATCGAGGTTGTGCCCGTGCTGCGCGGAAATCGGCATGATCTGCGCATTCGGCAGTTGCTCCTGCAACCAGCTCAGGTGCGGCATCAGCTCGGCTTTGTCTTCGATGCGATCGGTCTTGTTCAGCGCCACGATCAGCGGGCCGGTCACATACTGGACGCGCTCGAGAACCATCTGGTCTTCTTCGGTCCACTTGGTGCGGTCGACCACGAAGATCACTACGTCGACGTCTTTCAACGCCGCCGAAGCGGTCTTGTTCATGTAGCGGTTCAGAGCCTTTTCGCCGCCCTTGTGCATACCAGGGGTATCGACGTAGATCGCCTGCACGTCGCCCTCGGTCTTGATACCGAGCATGTTGTGACGGGTGGTCTGCGGCTTGCGCGAGGTGATTGCCAGCTTCTGGCCAAGAATGTGGTTCAGCAGCGTGGACTTGCCCACGTTCGGACGGCCGACGATGGCAACATAGCCACAGCGAGTTGCGTTTGTATCAGTCATTGCCATTCTCCACACCCAGGGCAATCAGTGCTGCGGCGGCCGCTACCTGTTCGGCAATACGACGACTCACACCCTGACCTCGGCTTTTTTCATTCAGTAAGATGATTTCGCATTCGACGAAGAACGTCCGGCAATGCGGTTCACCCTGGATATCCACCACTTCGTAACGCGGCAGCTCACAACCACGGGACTGCAGGAACTCCTGCAGGCGGGTCTTTGGATCTTTGTTGGTATCGACCAGCGTCAAGCCTTCGAACTCTCCGGCCAGCCAGGCGAGTACGCGCTCGCGGGCCACTTCCATGCCGGCATCGAGATAGATCGCACCGATCAGCGCTTCCAGGGCATCGGCCAGGATGGACTCGCGACGAAAGCCGCCGCTTTTCAGTTCACCGGAACCCAGGCGCAGGTATTCGCCCAGATCGAAACCACGAGCCAGTACGGCCAGGGTCTCACCTTTCACCAGACGCGCGCGTAAACGCGACAACTGGCCTTCGCGGGCCAGCGGGAAACGCTCGAACAGCGCCTCACCGGCGACGAAGTTGAGAATGGCGTCACCGAGGAATTCCAGGCGTTCGTTGTTACGCCCGGCAAAACTGCGGTGAGTCAGGGCCAGGACCATCAGTTCCTGATCCTTGAAGGTGTAGCCGAGCTGACGCTCTAGACGGCTTAAGGAGACGCTCACGGTTTACCCACGCTGAGTTCGTGGCTGGATTCCACCGCCATCGCCGTGATGCGGCGCAGGCTTGGGACAATTAACGCTGTGTTCAAAAATTACGTCCTGAATATCATTGGCTTCATGCTTCCAGACCCCGAATGTGCCGGTTCCAGAAATGCATTCGGCGCTGTGTTCAACAGCGCCGTGTTTGATTACTTGATCAGGCCAACCCGCGAGAAATTCGGCAGGTGGCTGAGTTTGGGTTCCGGCCAGCTCATCCAGACCGCAAAGGCCTTGCCGACGATATTCTTGTCGGGAACCATGCCCAGCAGATTCTTGGGAATGCTCGGATCATCCCAGTAGCGACTGTCGTTCGAGTTGTCGCGGTTGTCGCCCATCATGAAGTAGTGCCCGGCCGGCACGGTCCATGAATGGTCCGGCGTTGCACGGTAGCGGCTCATTTCCTTGCGGATCATGTGCTCGGCGGCGCCGAGTTTTTCCTTGTAGAGCTCAGCGCTGCCCAGCGTGCCCGGCTCGGAGCCGACCAGCTGTTCGGCAATCGATTGACCGTTGACGAACAGGCGTTTGTCGGCAGTATAACGAACCGTGTCGCCCGGCAGGCCGACTACACGCTTGATGTAGTTGACGTTCGGATCGCTCGGGTAACGGAACACCATGACATCGCCGCGCTGCGGATCACCGACTTCGATGATTTTCTTGTCGATCACCGGCAAGCGGATCCCGTAAGAAAACTTGCTCACCAGAATGAAGTCGCCGACATCCAGGGTTGGCTTCATCGAGCCGGAAGGAATCTGGAACGGTTCCACCAGGAACGAACGCAGCACCAGCACGATGAACAACACCGGGAAGAACGACTTGCCGTATTCAACCAGCAGCGGCTCTTTGTTCAGCTTCTCGACCACGACCATGTCTGGCTGGCTGACGCTGCCCTGATAGGAGGCGATGGCGGCACGCCGACGCGGCGCCAGGATCAACAGATCGAGCAACGCCAACAGGCCGCAGACGAACACGGCGATGACCAGCAACAGCGGGAAATTTAGTGACATAGGACCTAACTATCCAACCTGAGCACTGCAAGGAAGGCTTCCTGTGGGATTTCCACGTTGCCGACTTGCTTCATGCGTTTTTTACCGGCCTTTTGCTTTTCCAGCAGCTTTTTCTTACGGCTGACGTCACCGCCGTAGCATTTGGCCAATACGTTCTTTCTGAGCGCCTTGACGGTTGTCCGCGCCACAATCTGCCCGCCAATGGCGGCCTGGATTGCCACGTCGAACATCTGCCGCGGAATCAGATCCTTCATCTTCTCGGTCAACTGGCGACCTTTGTAGTGCGAATTGTCACGGTGCACGATCAACGCCAGGGCATCGACCTTGTCACCGTTGATCAGCACGTCCAGTTTCACCAGATTAGCCGATTGATAACGATCGAAATGGTAATCCAGCGAAGCATAGCCGCGGCTGGTGGACTTCAAACGGTCGAAGAAGTCCAGGACCACTTCGTTCATTGGCAGATCATAGGTCACCTGGACCTGGCTGCCGAGGAACAGCATGTCGTGCTGCACGCCACGCTTCTCGATGCACAGGGTAATGACGTTGCCCAGATGCTCTTGCGGCACAAGAATATTGGCGCGCACGATCGGCTCGCGCATGTCTTCGATGGAAGACAGGTCCGGCAACTTCGACGGGTTATCGACGTAGATCGTCTCGCCGGTCTTGAGCAACAGTTCGAAGATTACCGTCGGCGCCGTGGTGATCAGGTCCAGGTCGTACTCGCGCTCGAGGCGCTCCTGGATGATCTCCATGTGCAGCATGCCGAGGAACCCGCAGCGGAAGCCGAAGCCCAGGGCGTCGGAGCTTTCCGGGGTGTACTGCAGCGACGAGTCGTTCAGGGTGAGCTTCTGCAGCGCTTCACGGAAATCTTCGAAGTCGTCGGAGCTGACCGGGAACAGACCGGCGTATACCTGCGGCTGAATGCGCTTGAAGCCAGGCAGTACGTCGACGTCCGGAGTCGAGCTCAAGGTCAGGGTGTCGCCCACTGGCGCCCCGTGAATGTCCTTGATGCCGGCGATGATGAAGCCCACTTCGCCGGCCTTCAGGTCAACGGTGGCGGTGTGTTTCGGGTTGAACACGCCGACGCTGTCCACCAGGTGGATCTTGCCGGTGGACTTGACCAGAATCTTGTCGCCCTTCTTCACGCGGCCGTGGCGAACGCGAACCAGGGAGACAACGCCCAGGTAGTTGTCGAACCAGGAGTCGATGATCAACGCTTGCAGCGGATCTTCGATGTTGCCGGTCGGCGCCGGAATGGTGGCCACCAGACGCTCGAGCACTTCATCGACGCCCAGACCGGTCTTGGCACTGCACGTGACCGCGTCGGTGGCATCGATGCCGATGATTTTTTCGATTTCTTCCTTGACGCGGTCCGGATCGGCCTGCGGCAGGTCGATCTTGTTCAGCACCGGCATCACTTCCAGGCCCTGCTCGATCGCCGTGTAGCAGTTGGCAACCGACTGCGCTTCAACGCCTTGACCGGCATCGACCACCAGCAGCGCACCTTCACAGGCTGCCAGCGAACGGCTCACCTCATAGGTAAAGTCAACGTGGCCTGGGGTATCAATGAAGTTGAGCTGGTAGTTGATACCATCGCGAGCTTTGTAATACAGGGTGACGCTGTGCGCCTTGATGGTGATCCCGCGTTCACGCTCAAGGTCCATGGAGTCCAGGACCTGGGCTTCCATTTCGCGCTCGGCCAGGCCGCCGCACATCTGGATGAAGCGATCGGCCAGCGTCGACTTGCCATGGTCAATGTGGGCGATGATGGAGAAATTGCGGATATGACTCAAATCACTCACGGATCAACACTCAAAAAGGCTGCAGGCATAGCCCGCCGAAAAATAGCCGGGAATTGTACCTGATCCACGGCGCAAGCGTCACGTTCGCAGGTCAGACGGCACCTACAAAAACGCCCCGGTCTTGCGACAAGGGCGTTTTTTATCGTCAAAGCGGTCGAAAAATGCCCGCCGTCAGCCTGCCCGGCGCAACAGCCAGAGCCCCGCCACGGCACAAATACCCGCCGGCACCAGCACCGAAAGCAAGGGTGGGAAGCCGAATACCTGGCTCGAAGGCCCCAGCAGATCCTGAACGATGCGGAAGGTGAAGCCCACCAGCACGCCGGTGAATACTCGCTGCCCCAGGGTCACCGAACGCAGCGGACCGAAGATGAAGGAAATCGCCATCAACACCAGGGCGGCGGTCACCAGCGGCTGCAACACCTTGACCCAAAATGCCAGCCAATAGCGGCTGTTGTTCAACCCCTGCTCCGCCAGATAGTGGATATACCCCCACAGACCGCTGATCGACAGCGACTCTGGCACCATGACCACAGTGCTCAGCAATTGCGGACTCAAGGCCACGCCCCATCGCTCGACCGGGGTCGACACCACTTCAGTGCTGCTTTCGTGGAACAGCGTGGTCGTGACGTCCGTCAACTGCCAGTGATCCGTGTCGAAGTCGGCACGCTTGGCGAAACTCGCCGATAGCATGTGCCGTTCGTTGTCGAAACGGTAGCGGGTCACGCCATACAAAATGCCGTTGGGTTGCACCGAGTTGACGTGAATGAACTCATCGCCCTGGCGGTGCCACAAGCCGTGCTTGGCACTTTGAGCATCGCCGCTGCCCTGGGCCAGCGAGCGATTGGCCTGCGCGGCGGTTTCAGCGGGCGGAGCGACGTACTCCCCGATCAACACGCCGGCCAGCATCAAAACCAGCATCGGTTTCATGACCGCCCAGACGATCCGGCCGATCGACACACCGGCGGCGCGCATGACGGTCAGCTCACTGTTGCTGGCCAGACTGCCCAGACCGATCAGGCAGCCGATCAACGCGGCCATCGGCAGCATTTCGTACATCCGGCGCGGCGCAGTCAGCGTCACATAACTCAGAACATCGACCAGGGTGTAGGTATCGCTGACTTCGCTCATCTCGTCGATGAAGGCAAACAGTGTCGCCAGACCAAGGATGATCCCGAGCACCGCCAGAATCGCAATCAACACACTGCTACCAATGTAGCGATCCAGCTTAACCACGGGCCACCTCCAGCGCGCTGCGGCGACTCGCCCTCTTCAAACGCAAGGGTTCCCAATAGAGCAGGCCCAGGCCAATGGCCAGGAAAATCCCGTGCACCCACCACAAGCCCAGCGCCGCGGGGATCTTGCCCTTGTCCAGGGCACCGCGGGCGGCAATCAGAATGGTCAGGTAAGCCATATAAAGAAGAATCGCCGGCAGTAATTTGAGGAACCGGCCCTGACGCGGGTTGACCCGCGACAGCGGCACCGCCATCAAGGTCACGATGAATACCAGCACTGGCAGCGATATGCGCCACTGCAACTCGGCGCGCAGGCGAATGTCTTCACTGCCGACCAACGTGCTGGTCGGCATCGCATCACGGTCGGTGACTTCGTCGCTGACGTCGGGTTTTGGCAGCAATACACCGTACTCATCGTACTTGATCGCCCGGTAATCGGCCTGCCCCGGACTACCGTCATAGCGATAGCCGTTATCGAGGATCAGGTAGCGGTTGCCGTCCGGGCGAATTTCCTGACGTCCCTTTTCTGCGACCAGGACAGAGATTCCGCGATCCTTGTTATTGGAACTGATGTTTTTTTGCGAGATGAACACACCACCCAGATTGACGCGGTCATCGGACATGCGCTCGGTGTAGGTGACCCGGGTGCCGTCACGCAAGGCCTGGAAGCGCCCCGGCTCCAGGGTATCGAATTCGGTCAGGGCATCCTGTTTGTTCAGCAGCAGCTGAAACTGATTGGCCCCCTGTGGTGCCAGACTCAGACTCAACCACGCTACGACGATCGCAACCAGGGTGGCCGGAAACAGCGTCATCCAAACCAGCCGCTGCTGGCTCATGCCGGTGGCAGAGAGCACGGTCATTTCGCTTTCGAGGTACAGGCGCCCGTAGGACAACAGGATCCCGAGAAACAGCCCCAACGGCAGGATCAGCTGAAGGAAACCCGGCAGGCGAAAGCCCATGATCAGGAACAGCGAACCCGGATCCAGCAGGCCCGAGGCCGCCTGGGCGAGGTATTTGATGAAGCGACCGCTCATGATGATGACCAGCAGCACGGCGCTGACGGCGCTCAAGGTCAACAGGACTTCGCGGGATAGATAACGGAAGACAATCAAACCAGACACTCCAGGGTTGTCAGGCTAAGGCGGCCAAACAAGCAAACGTATCGGACAACCCGCAAGGCAGAGCCGCCGAAAAAAGATGGCGCATTATCCTGTGATTGGGTGCGCCTGTCACTGCGCAATGCATCCCGGGCAAGTGTAGGAGCGAGCTTGCTCGCGATGGTCGTCAACGATAACGCGAAGAACCTGAAACCCCGCGGCGGCCTCAGGTTCTTCGCGAGCAAGCTCGCTCCTACAATCGTACAACCGAGGGTTGTCAGCCGCCGGTAGCGAGGTTCAAACTGCGGCCTTTGTCGCCGGTCGAACCTGGCGCCTTTCTTTTTATAGGCAAGTGACGCACATACGGTGTCGGGCGCTTGCGTGCTAACCATCAATTCAGGGACCCGGACATGGAACTGGTTGTAAAAAGCGTCAACCCGGAAACGTTGAAGACCGCCACGCTGGTGGTTTCCGTCGGCGAAGGCCGCAAGCTCGGTACGGTTGCCAAGCAACTCGACGAATTGAGCGGCGGCGCGATCAGCGCAGTGCTCAAGCGCGGCGACCTGGCCGGCAAGATTGGCCAGAGCCTGTTGCTGCACAGCCTGCCGAACCTCAAGGCCGAGCGTGTGCTGCTGGTGGGCGTGGGCAAGGACGACGAGCTGGGTGACCGCCCGTTCCGCAAAATCATCGCGGGCATCCTCAATACCCTGAAAGGCCTGGGCGGCAGCGATGCGGTGCTGGCCCTGGACGAAGTGGTCGTCAAAGGTCGCGACAGCTATGGCAAGACCCGTCTGCTGGCCGAAACCCTGGTGGACGGCGAGTACACCTTCGAGCAGTTCAAGAGCCAGAAAGCCGATCCCCGCGCCCTGAAGAAAATCACCCTGCTGACCATCAAGGCCGCTCAGGCTGAAGTGCAACGCGCTGTGACCCACGCCACCGCTATTGCCAACGGCATGGCCTTCACCCGTAATCTGGGCAACCTGCCGCCGAACATCTGCCACCCGACCTTCCTCGGTGAGCAGGCAAAAGAGCTGGGTAAAGAGTTCAAGGACCTGAAAGTCGAAGTCCTCGACGAGAAGAAGATCAAGGCTCTGGGCATGGGTTCGTTCTACGCCGTAGGCCAGGGCAGCGCCCAACCTCCGCGCCTGATCGTCATGCAATACAACGGCGGTAAAAAATCCGAGAAGCCATACGCGCTGGTTGGCAAGGGCATCACCTTCGACACCGGCGGTATCAGCCTGAAACCGGGCGCCGGCATGGATGAAATGAAGTACGACATGGGCGGCGCTGCCAGCGTGTTCGGTACCCTGCGTGCCGTTCTCGAACTGAAACTGCCGATCAACCTGGTGTGCATCCTGGCCTGCGCCGAGAACATGCCAAGCGGCAATGCTTCGCGTCCAGGCGACATCGTCACCACCATGAGCGGCCAGACCGTGGAAATCCTCAACACCGACGCCGAAGGCCGTCTGGTGCTGTGCGACGCCCTGACCTACTCCGAGCGCTTCAAGCCACAAGCGGTCATCGACATCGCGACCCTGACCGGCGCGTGCGTGGTAGCCCTGGGTTCCCACACTTCGGGCCTGCTGGGCAACAACGACGAACTGATCGGCCAACTGCTGAGCGCTGGCAAGGCTGCCGACGACCGCGCCTGGCAACTGCCGCTGTTCGATGAGTACCAGGAACAGCTGGACAGCCCGTTCGCCGACATCGCCAACATTGGTGGCCCGAAGGCCGGCACCATCACCGCGGCCTGCTTCCTGTCGCGCTTCACCAAGAACCTGAACTGGGCGCACCTGGACATCGCAGGCACTGCCTGGACCAGCGGCGGCAAGGACAAGGGCGCCACCGGCCGTCCGGTTCCCCTGCTGACCCAATACCTGCTGGATCGCGCCAAAGCCTGAAACCGATGACTTCACGTGGCGTCACTTATGCGGTGACGCCACGTGAAGCTCAGGAACCGCAATGACCAAAGTCGACTTCTATATCCTGCCCAGCGCCGATCCATCGGCACGCCTGGATTTCGCCTGCAAGCTCACCGAAAAAGCCTGGCGCATGGGTCACCGTGTCTACCTGCATTGCAGCGACGCCTCCCAGCGCGACGATCTCGACGCGCGCCTCTGGGCATTCAAAGGTGAAAGCTTCGTGCCCCACGGTCCCGCCGAAAACGAACCGGACGGCTTGATCGTCCTGGGTCTGGGTGACGATTGTGGTCAGCATCAGGACCTGCTGGTCAATCTTGACCTGAAAGTCCCGGCCTTCGCCCAGCGTTTCGCCCGCGTGGCGGAAGTGGTGGTGGAAGACCCGACGATTCGCCAGGCCGCGCGGGAGAGTTTCCGTTTCTACCGCGAACAGGGCTATCCTCTGCAAGATCACCGTTTACAGCGACTCTGAGCCTTCCAATGGACACTCCAAAACCGCTGCAACAGTCCGCGCACCTGCTGGACGACCTTGAGTCGATCCGCCAATTGCTCGGCGATGACAACCTGCAACCGCCCCTGCTGACCGACACAGTCGAGGACGGCGATCAGGAACAGATTCCCATGTTGTTCGACACCGTGAGCGAGCCTTCGCCGCCCGTCTTACTACCGACAGCCCCTGCCGTTGAACCTGTCACCGCGACGGCATCGATGCCTGCCGCCAGCAAGAACCCGGATGACTTGCTGCACCTGGACAACGAATTGCGCGCCGCTGCGCAGTTGATCATGCAAGACGTGATCGACGATTTCGCCCCGCACATCGAAACCGAAATCAAACGCCGCCTCAGCGCACGACTTGAGCGGTTGTTGAGCCAGTACAACGACTGAGGCAGCTTTTTTTGTAGGAGCGAGCTTGCTCGCGAAGAACGTGAGGGCGACGCGTTTATCAGGGAACACGCGTTATCGTTAAAGTCCATCGCGAGCAAGCTCGCTCCTACAGAAAGCAAAATGCAGTTCAAGCGCTCAAATATCGCCCGATCAACGCGATCCCGCTGACCAGCACCAGCCACGTCACCAGGCGCACGAACGCCTCGCGTGACAAACGCATGGTCAACCGTCGACCGAACCACAGCCCCAGTGCCATGGCCGGCAACAGACACGCCGCCAGCGCCAGCAATGGCAAATCGGCGTACACACCGGCGATTGCAAACAGGCTCAAACGCACCACCGTACTGCAACTGATCAGTGCGCTCTGGGTGGCCCGGGCCGCTTCCTTGGGCAAACGGCTGTTCAGATAGATCGCATACAAAAAACCACCGCTGCCAAACAACGCGCCAAACATTCCGCCCACCGTCCCCATCGGCAACGCCCACACGGCGGACAGTTGCGTCGGACGGGTTTTGATCCACAGGCTGTAAACCGCATAGGCGCTGATAAACAACCCCATCAACAGCAGCAACAGGTCAGACTTGAGGTTCAGCAGGAAAATCACCCCCAGCGTGCACCCCACCGCCATGCAGGGCAGTAACCGCAACAACTCCGGCCTCGCCACATCGCGCCGCGAAGGCAACAGATTGCCGAATGCCGCGACAAAATCGAGCAACACCAGCAACGGCACGATCTTCGACAACGGCATGAACAGGATCAAAATCGGCCCCGCCACCAGCGCGGTGCCGAAACCGGCGATGCCGAACACGATGTAGGCCAGGGCGATGCCCGCACCGATGACCAGCCAGTCCAGCGAGCCGAACGGCCACTGGTTCAACAGCTCAAACACATTCATTCACGTATCTTCCTTGAATACCCGTCGGTGACTTTACCTTTGTGGGAGCGGGCTTGCTCGCGAAAGCGGACTAACATCCCGGATCAATGTGGCTGACACACCGTCTTCGCGAGCAAGCCCGCTCCCACATCAAGCTGTCCCACAAGGGATTTATGCTGGGTCATGGAGATTGCCGGGCAAATGCCTTTAAACTGCGCCACATGATTAAAGATCCCTTTGCAAGACTCGGCCTGGACCGCGAAGTCCTGACCGTCAGCCAGCTCAACGGCCGCGCGCGGGTGTTGCTCGAAGACGTGTTCAGCAACATCTGGGTCGAAGGCGAAATCTCCAACCTCGCCCGCCCGGCGTCGGGCCACGTGTACTTCACCCTCAAGGACAGCGGCGCCCAAGTGCGTTGCGCGTTGTTCCGGCAGAACGCGGCACGGGTTCGCCAGGCATTGAAGGACGGGCTCGCGGTCAAGGTGCGCGGCAAAGTCTCGCTGTTCGAAGGGCGTGGTGATTATCAACTGATCCTCGACACCGTGGAGCCGGCCGGCGATGGCGCCTTGCGCCTGGCCTTCGATGCACTAAAGGAAAAACTCAGTGCCGAAGGTCTGTTCAGTGCCGAGCGCAAGGTACCGCTACCGGCGCATCCGCAACGCATCGGCATCATCAGTTCACCCACCGGGGCGGTGATTCGCGACATCATCAGCGTGTTCCGCCGTCGCGCACCGCAGGTGCAGTTGACGCTGATCCCCACCGCCGTACAGGGCCGCGAAGCTACCGCGCAGATTGTCCGCGCCCTGAAACTGGCGGATGCCCGCGGGTTTGACGCACTGATCCTGGCCCGTGGCGGCGGTTCGCTGGAAGACCTCTGGTGCTTCAACGAGGAAGCCGTGGCCCGCGCCGTAGACGCTTGCGTGACGCCGATTGTCAGCGCGGTCGGCCATGAAACCGACGTTTCGATCAGCGACTTCGTGGCCGACGTTCGCGCCCCCACCCCTTCCGCTGCCGCTGAATTGCTGGCACCGGATTCCAGCGATCTGGTGCGTCGGGTCGAAAGCCTGCACCGCCGACTGGTGATGCGCATGCGTGACCGCCTGATGCGCGATCGACTACGCCTGGAAGGTATCTCTCGCCGCCTGCGCCATCCCGGAGAGCGCCTGCGCCAGCAAGCGCAACGCCTGGATGACCTGGACATGCGCATGCGCCGCGCCTTCGAACGCAGCCTCAACACCCGTCGCGAACGCTTGATCCGTCTGGAAACCCGTTTGGCCGCACAACATCCGGGCCGGCAACTGGCAATGCTGCGCCAGCGCCTCGACAGCCTGGCCGAACGCCTGCCGCGCGCCATCCGCGAAGGGCTGAAGAACCGTCGCCTGCAATTGCACAGCCAGATGCAGACACTGCATGTAGTCAGCCCGTTGGCGACCCTCGGCCGTGGTTACAGCATTTTGCTGGACGAGCGCGGCAACGCGATCCGCAGCGCCGCGCAAACCCATACTGGCCAGCGCCTGAAGGCCAAACTGGGCGAAGGCGAACTGCAAGTGCGGGTCGAAGACAATCACCTGACGCCCGTCACCCTTTCTTTACTGGACTGATCCATGCCGCGCTTCCTGGCTCCATTGCTGTTGCTGTGCCTGACCTTCAATGCCCACGCCGATAGCTACATCACCCGCCTGTTGAACAAACCGGTGCCGGGCGGCGTTGCGGTGGTCGACCTGGGCACATCCACCCAGGCGCCAAAAGCCAGTTATCAAGGCAAACCGGTGCTGGTGGTCAAGGAACAGAACAACTGGCTGGCCATCGTCGGCCTGCCGCTGACGGTCAAACCAGGGGCTCAATCGATCAGCAGCGGCGGTCGTAATCTGAGTTTTACAGTTGGCAACAAGACATACCCGGAACAACGCATCACCCTGAAGAACACCCAACAGGTCAATCCGGACCCGGAAAACCTCAAGCGCATCGAGCGTGAATTGGCCGAGCAGATTACCGCTTACCGCACGTTCAGCCCCAACACCCCGAGCAACGTGCTGCTGGACAAACCGGTGAACGGGCCGCTGTCGAGCAAGTTCGGCGTGCGTCGCTTTTTCAACGGTGAAGAGCGCAACCCCCACTCAGGCCTGGACTTCGCCGTGCCGGCCGGCACGCCGATAAAGACCCCGGCCGCGGGCAAGGTGATCCTGATCGGCAACTACTTTTTCAACGGCAACACGGTGTTCGTCGACCATGGCCAGGGCTTTATCAGCATGTTCTGCCACATGTCGAAAATCGACGTGAAGGTGGGCCAACAACTGGACCGGGGCGGTGTGGTTGGCAAGGTCGGGGCGACTGGCCGCGCGACCGGACCGCACATGCACTGGAACGTCAGCCTGAACGATGCGCGGGTCGACCCGGCTATCTTTATTGGCGCGTTTCAGCCCTGAATCTTCGCCAAGACTGATGGCCTCTTCGCGGGCAAGCCCGCTCCCACAGGGATTGCGCAATCCCTGTGGGAGCG
>NZ_JBWKXF010000063.1:0-32770 GCF_059422645.1 Pseudomonas sp. GW821-FHT01C01
GCTGGACTCACGACTGCTATGCAGCCGAACGCAGCCTCGCGGGCTCGGCAGCTGCTACAGATCGCATTACCGCTTAATTGACTGGTATTAGGCCTTTGAGGCGCCGTTTTTCTTACCAGAAGTTTTCCACCGCCACCTGGCCAGGTCGCCGACTGAGGCTCAAGTGCATGTCACGCTGCTTGAGCAGCTTGCGCGTGTCATCGATCATCTGCGGATTGCCGCACAGCATGACCCGTGAATGTTCGGGCGTCAGCGCAACACCCGCTTCGCGCTCCAATTCGCCGGTTTCAATCAGCGTGGTGATCCGCCCGTTCAATGCGCCAGGATGCTGTTCACGAGTGACTGTGGCGATGAATTGCAGTTTGTGTGCGTACTCCGCCAGATACTCAAGTTTCGCCAGCCCCGCGATCAATTCCTGATAAGCCAGTTCCCGGGCCTCGCGTACGCTGTAGACCAGGATGATCCGCTCGAACTTCTCCCAGACTTCGAAGTCCTGGAGTATCGACAGAAACGGCGCCACGCCCGTGCCTGTGGATAACAACCACAGATCGCGCCCATCAACAAAACGGTCCAGTGTCAGGTAGCCGAAGGCCTGGCGGTCGACCAGCAAAGCATCGCCAACACCCAGGCGGCTGAGTTCGCTGGTGAACTCACCGCCCGGTACGACAATGGAAAAAAATTCGAGGAACTCGTCAAAGGGCGAGGACACCATGGAGTAGGCGCGCCATACCGTGCTGCCGTCAGCCCTGGTGACACCCAGCCGGGCAAACTGCCCCGCTCGAAAACGAAACCCTGCATCCCGGGTGGCACGCAAGGTAAACAGGTTCGGGGTCAACGGCTGAACCTCGAGCAAGGTTTGACAAGTAAATTTTTCTTCACTGACGGACATGGAAGGCTCCAATCGAAAGACACCCCCAGTGTCCCGCAAAGACAGCAGCGTAAACACCGACATTTTGTAGTGACATTAAGCACACAAGTTATTGATTACTAAATACGAGAAATAGCCCCCATATAAAATGGCGCATGGCATCTTACAACTCATCTATTTCCTAATAACCTGAACCACACTTTTCCAACACTCAAAAGAGCAAAATTTTCGCACCACCTCCGTAAGAACTGTCCTACACTCCGTGACGTGCCGGATCTCGGATCCAATCACGCACCCAGAAGACACGCTGATGGAGATCGTTGTATGGAGATCTGGAAGGAGTCACAGCTTAATCAATTGGCGCACACGCAAGATATCAATACTGCCTATCGAATCGCGCTCAACTTCGCTAGAAACCTTGGATATAAATTTTGTGGCTTTTCAATTACTTCAAACACAGCCGGGACCCACACCAATACGGTGAACCTGAACAATTTTCCGCATGAGTGGAACATTCAATATGAAAGAAACAATGCTACGCAAATAGATCCAGTAGTGGCTCACTGCAATCAGTCAATGCTACCTGTTCTCTGGAGCGAAGAGCTTTTTTCCATGGCGCCATGGCTATGGCAGTTGCTGCAGCAACAAGGTTTGCAGCATGGCTGGTCCCAAGCGATCTTTGATGAGGAAACCGGCCTGCACAGTATTCTCAGCCTGGCCAGAAGCCATTGCCCGATTTCAGCCTATGAGTTGTACGAGAACCTTGGATTCTCGGTGTTCATCAGTCGCCACTTGCACGCTCTGGCGATCGGGATGCAACCGAAAAAACCGGCTCGTCCTCACGCTCCTCCCTTGTCACGGCGGGAACTCGAAGTATTGAAACTGTCGGCCGATGGCAAGACGGCCTATGAAATTTCCAGGATCCTCAATTTGAGTGAACGCACCGTCAACTTTCATGTGCACAGGGCTATCGAGAAGCTCGGCGTCAACAACAAGATTGCGGCAGTCATCGCCGCGGCCCGCTCCGGAGCCATCTGAAAGCGCCCGGTTCCGGGAAAACCTGCGGGTAATCCAATCAAAAAAAACGTACCATTTGCGGTCCCTCCTGAGTGATGGCGTGTAGACCTTCACGACGCAGTACACTCGGACGGCTCCGCCCGCTTCAACGCCTTCGGGCAGCGGGACATCCGTTGATTACCCAGAGCCCCGCCCCATGCCTTTGCTCGAAACACCCTTTGCCAGCCTCGACCTGATCCGCCAGCCCGAACAGCAGAACGAACCGCTGCAAGCTTTCGACGCGGCCGATGAATACCTGCTCAATCATCTGGCCGAACAGCAACCGGCGTCGGACACTCGGGTATTGCTGCTCAATGACAGTTTCGGTGCGTTGGCGGCCAGCCTCGCGGGCAAGGTGCAGGTGGTCAGCAGCGGCGACTCGTTCCTGGCCTTCCAGGGACTGGAAAAGAATCTGGTGCGCAACGGCCTGGCGTTTGATGCGGTGCCGAGCGTACCCGCCAGCGAGGTCCCTGTCGGACCGTTCGACCGGGTACTCATCCGCGTACCGAAAACCCTGGCGTTGCTGGAAGAACAACTGATCCGCCTGCAAGGCCAACTGGCACCCGGCGCCCAAGTGGTTGCCGCGGCCATGATCAAGCATCTGCCCCGGGCGGCGGGGGATTTGCTGGAGCGTTACATCGGCCCGGTGCAAGCCTCGCTGGCGGTGAAGAAGGCCCGCTTGTTGATTGCAATCGCTGAAACCAAAGTGCCCGCCATATCCCCCTACCCGACCCGCTATCAGCTCGATGAACCGGCCATCGAACTGATCAACCACGCGAACGTGTTTTGTCGCGAAGGCCTGGACATCGGCACCCGGGCGTTTTTGCCACACCTGCCGAAAAACCTCGGTTCGGCGCGGGTCGCCGATCTCGGTTGCGGCAATGGCGTTCTGGCAATCGCCAGCGCCCTGCAAAACCCCGACGCTCACTACACGCTGGTGGACGAATCATTCATGGCCGTGCAATCGGCCGCCGAAAACTGGCGCGCTGCGTTGGCCGGGCGGGAAGTGATCGTGCGTGCCGGCGATGGCCTGGCCGGCCAGGAACCGCAATCGCTTGACGTCGTGCTGTGCAATCCACCGTTTCACCAGCAACAAGTCGTGGGCGACTTCCTGGCCTGGCGGATGTTCCAGCAGGCGCGCGAAGCGCTGGTCGTGGGCGGCGCGCTGTACATCGTCGGCAATCGTCACCTGGGTTATCACAGCAAGCTGGCGCGGTTGTTCCGTGGCGTCGAGCAAGTGGCGGCCAATCCGAAATTCGTGATCCTCAAGGCACGCAAATAACAAGCAAAAAAAACCCTCCGGCAGGAGGGTTATAAAACCGTGCCTTGAGGCCACGGGAGGGATGTCAGTGCGTGGTCAGGCCCGCCGCGTTCATGAACAGGCGCATCAGGCTGGCGACGATGAACAAGGCGCCCACGCTGCCAACCCAAATCAGGGCCAGCCAACCGAGCCGCTGCCACAGCGGTTTTTTTTCGGTTTCTTCAATGTCGTGCAGGGAATGTTTGCTGCTCATTGCTTCAATCCTCCTCCAGATAAATGGCGTCGCTTCCGACGCCATCGCGAGCAAGCTCGCTCCTACAGGTTCGTGGTGCTGAGGGCTAGTGGTAACCGTCTTCGTGGGTGACCTTGCCGCGGAACACGTAGTAGCTCCAGAAGGTGTAGCCCAGGATGAACGGGATGATGAACAGCGTGCCCACCAGCATGAAGCCCTGGCTTTGCGGCGGCGCGGCGGCATCCCAGATCGAGATCGACGGCGGGATGATGTTCGGCCACAAGCTGATGCCCAACCCGCTGTAACCCAGGAAGATCAGCACCAGTGTCAGCAGGAACGGCGTGTAATGCGCATTGCGGGCCACGGCGCGGATCAGGCCGTACATCGTCACCAGCACCAGAATCGGCACCGGCATGAACCAGAACAGATTCGGCATGGTGAACCAACGTGCGGCGATTTCTGCGTGGGCCAGCGGGGTCCAGATGCTGACGACGCCGATCACCGCCAGCAGCACGAAGGCCAATGGCCGCGCCAGGTCATGCATCTGTTCCTGCAACTTGCCTTCGGTCTTCATGATCAGCCAGGTGCAGCCGAGCAACGCATACGCCACCACCAGCGCCGCACCACAGAACATCGTGAACGGTGTCAGCCAGTCCAGTGAACCACCGGCGAACTGCCGATTGACCACCGGCAGCCCATCGATGAACGCACCGAGCGCAACCCCCTGGAAGAACGTCGCAGTGACCGATCCCCCGATGAACGCCTTGTCCCACAGGTGGCGCTTGTCGTCCCGGGCCTTGAAGCGGAACTCGAAGGCCACACCGCGAAAAATCAACCCGATCAACATCAGGATCAGCGGCAGGTACAACGCCGAGAGCACCACCGAATAGGCCAGCGGAAACGCGCCGAACAACGCCGCGCCCCCCAACACCAGCCAGGTTTCGTTGCCGTCCCAGACCGGGGCGACGGTGTTCATCATCACATCGCGATCGGTCTTGCCCGGAATGAACGGGAAGAGAATGCCGATGCCCAGGTCGAAACCGTCCATGACCACGTACATCATGATGCCGAAGATGATGATCACGGCCCAGATCAGCGGAAGATCAATACCCATGATTCAAATCTCCTTGGTCAGGCTGTGGCCGGCATCGGCGTGATCGTCGTCGGCTGCGGACAGCGGACGGGCCGGTGTGCGTTTCTGGCCTGGACCACCGTCGTTGGTTTCTTTGCCTTCGTCGGTTTTCGGCCCCTTGCGCACCAGGCGCATCATGTAGCCAAGACCGGCGCCAAACAGCGCGAAATAGACCACGACAAACAGGATCAGGGTGATGCTCATCTGCATGAAGCTATGGTTGGACGACGCATCCGCCGTACGCATCAAGCCGTAGACCACCCACGGCTGACGGCCGATTTCCGTGGTGAACCAGCCGGCGAGGATTGCGATCAGGCCGGACGGCCCCATCCACAACGCCAGGTACAGGAACGGCCGCGAGGTGTAGAGCGTGTCGCGCTTGCGCAGCCACAGGCTCCACAAACCGGTGAAAATCATCAGCATGCCCAGGCCAACCATGATCCGGAACGACCAGAACACAATGGTCGAATTCGGCCGGTCTTCAGGTGGGAACTCCTTGAGCGCCGGCACCTGTTTGTCCAGCGAGTGCGTGAGGATCAGGCTACCCAGGTACGGGATTTCGACGGCGAATTTGGTTTTCTCCTCCTTCATGTCCGGCCAGCCGAACAGGATCAGTGGAGTCGCCTCATTACCTTTGTTTTCCCAGTGTCCCTCGATCGCGGCGATTTTTGCCGGTTGATGTTCAAGGGTATTGAGGCCGTGGAAGTCACCGATGACTGCCTGGATCGGTGCGACGATCAGGGCCATCCACATGGCCATCGATAACATTTTGCGAATCGCCGGGTTGTCCTTGCCGCGCAGCAAATGCCAGGCCGCCGAGGAGCCGACGAAGAACGCCGTCGCCACGAACGCCGCCGTGGCCATGTGCATCAGGCGGTACGGGAACGACGGGTTGAAGATCACCGCCAGCCAGTCGGTTGGAATCACTTGGCCATTGACGATTTCGAAACCCTGCGGGGTCTGCATCCAGCTGTTGGAGGCCAGGATCCAGAACGTCGAGATCAGTGTGCCGATGGCGACCATGACCGTGGCAAAGTAGTGCAGCTTGCGCCCGACCTTGTTCCAGCCGAACAGCATGACGCCGAGGAATCCGGCTTCGAGGAAGAATGCCGTGAGCACTTCATAGGTCAGCAACGGCCCCGTCACGGAACCGGCGAAGTCGGAGAAGCGACTCCAGTTGGTGCCGAACTGATAAGCCATCACCAGGCCGGAAACCACCCCCATGCCGAAGTTGACGGCAAAGATCTTCGACCAGAAATGGTAGAGGTCACGGTAGGTGTCGTTATGGGTTTTCAGCCACAGGCCTTCGAGTACCGCCAGGTAGCTCGCCAGACCGATGGTGATGGCCGGAAACAGGATGTGGAACGAGATGGTGAACGCGAACTGAATTCGGGCGAGATCAAGTGCCTCTAAACCGAACATAAGTCTTCCTCTGTCAGGTAGTACGGCTGCTGGCTGGAAGCCTGCACCCACGGCCCCCACGGATATGGAGTGTGGCGAATCTCTGTTTGTTCTTTTTTTGCACGCATCACAACGCAGGGAGTCTGGCCTTGCGGCCGCCGGATCAATTCCTTTTGTGGGTTTTGATCTGGATCAATCAACGTTGAAAGAGTAGTCCCATTTTCGGGGATAACCCGCGTGGTCTATTGCCGCGTGACAAGTTGCCTCATGGCCTTGGTCACGAACTGAAATACATTTCCTGTGGGAGCGGGCTTGCTCGCGAAAGCGGAGTGTCAGTCGATATCTTATGTCGTATGTACCGCCCTCTTCGCGGGCAAGCCCGCTCCCACAGTGCTTCCTGTGCTCCCAAGATAGGTATCTAGCTAACTAATTTTTTTGTCATGGCAACTCCCTGTTACAGGTTGGTGATAACCTCGCCTTTCCCCTCCCCCCAGATTTTCCCGCAAATGCCCAGCCAAGAGCCCTTGCTGTTACGTCACCATCGCCCTTTTCTTGCGTTCTGGCTGGCCCGGGTATTTACCGCCAGCGGCTTCCAGATGCTCACCGTGGCCATCGGCTGGAACCTGTATCAATTGACCGGCAACGTGCTCGACCTGGGTCTGGTTGGCCTGGTCGAGTTCGCCCCGCGCGTGCTGTTCATGCTGCACACCGGGCACGTCGCCGACCGCTATGACCGGCGCAAGGTCGCGGCAATCTGCCAGTCCTTGCAGGCATTGATCGCCCTGTCGCTGGCCATTGGCAGCGCGACCGACCATGTCACCCGGGAAATGATCTTTATCCTCGCATTCCTGCTCGGTGCCGCTCGCTCCTTTGAAATGCCGACCACCCAAGCCCTGCTGCCAAGCATCGTGCCCAGCGCGCTGTTTCCCCGCGCGGTGGCCGCCGCCCAATCGGCCCAGCAATCGGCCACCATCGTCGCCCCGGCCCTCGGCGGTTTGCTCTACGCCTTCGGCAGCGTCTGGGTGTATGGCCCGACGGTGCTGCTGTATGTCATCGCCTGTTCGCTGATGCTCAACCTGCCGGCCCGGCAGACGCCGCTGAACAAGGGCAAGGCCACGCTGGATTCACTGCTCGCGGGCATTCGCTTTATCCGCAGTCGTCCGGACATACTCGGGGCGATCTCCCTCGATCTGTTTGCGGTGCTGTTGGGTGGAGCGACGGCGTTGCTGCCGGTGTTCGCCAAGGACATTCTGCTGACCGGCCCATGGGGTCTCGGCCTGTTGCGCTCGGCACCGGCGGTGGGCGCGCTGTTGATGTCGCTGTTCCTGGCGCGTTTTGCCGTGGAACGTAATGTCGGGCGGGTGATGTTTACCGCCGTGGGCATCTTCGGCGTGGCAACCATTGCCTTCGGCCTGTCGACCTCGTTCTGGTTTTCCCTGGCAGTGCTGGTGGTATTGGGCGCGGCAGACATGATCAGCATGGTCATTCGCGCGTCTTTCGTACAACTGGAAACCCCGGACGAAATGCGCGGCCGGGTCAGCGCCGTAAACGGCTTGTTCATAGGTGCTTCGAACCAGTTGGGTGAATTCGAATCAGGCCTGACCGCCCACTGGTTCGGCACCGTGCCAGCCGTGGTCATGGGCGGGATCGGCACGCTGGTGGTGACCGGGGTGTGGGTCAAACTGTTCCCGACCCTGGCCAGCCGCGATCGCATGCATATGCCGAAGGAAGAGGCGAAAGCCTGAAACAGCTCTCAGGCACAAATTGACCGACAAGGTGCAATACATAGTTAACGCATAAAGTGTAATGTATCGCCTTACACTCGCCCCATGATCAAACCCTTTCAGCACAAGGGCCTTCGGGGCTTCTATGAAACAGGTTCGACTCGTGGGATTCGTGCAGATCATGCGAAGCGTCTGTCGCGGATGTTGCAGTTTATGGACCGCGCGACTGCACCTGGCGACCTCGACCTTCCGGGATTGCGCTTACACCCGCTCAAGGGTGAGTTGCTCAATTACTGGTCACTGAGCGTTTCAGGGAACTGGCGTATTGTTTTTCGTTTTATCGGTTCCGATATCGAACTGGTCGACTATCTGGACTACCACTGACAGGAGGCAGGACATGCCCTTGCACAACCCGCCTCACCCTGGTGAAACACTATTATTGGATGTGTTACCCGGGTTGGGTATCAGCGTCGCTGAGTTGGCCCGCCATTTGGGTTTTGCTCGCCCGCATCTTTCCCGGGTCCTACACGGCCATGCACCGATCAGCCCGGACCTGGCAGTGCGACTGGAAAGGGCTGGAATCGGTAAAGCGCGGATATGGCTTGGGGTCCAGACTGATTACGATCTCTGGCAAGCGGAACAGCGTGAACAGCCGAATATCAAACCTATCGCCACGCACGCCTGAGCCTTCTAAACCAACAACTCCCCCGCCACTGCCATACGAGTGGCTTTACCGCAAAGCTGTTCCACCAGCGCCAGGGCAAATGCCAATGCGGCAGCCGAGCCCTGGGCGGTGATGCAGTTGCCATCGACCACTACCGGTTGATCGACGAAGTTACAGCCCAACAGTTGATGGCTGGCCGATGGCAGACAGGTCATGCGCCGTTGACGCAAAACGCCAAAGGCTTGCAGCGCCACAGCGGGTGATTCGGCGATACCGGCAAACAGGCGACCGGCGGCCGCCTGATCCTTGATCAATTGTTGCAGAGGTTGATGTGCTGCCAAGTGCTGCGAGCCCACGGCACCACCCGGCAGGGCAATCAGGTCGAACGGTTGCGCCAGCAAATCCACCAGCATTGCATCGCTGGTCAGGCGAGTGCCACGGGCGCAGGTGAGCATGCGCCGCCCCTCGATGCTGGCCACCACCACTTCTATTTTGGCGCGGCGCAACACGTCGATCAGGGTCACGGTTTGCAGGTCGTCGGTGCCCTCGGCGAGGGCAATCAATGCTCTAAAGGTCATCAGGTATTGTCCGCTGAGTGATCTTTTAAGCGTAGTCAGCTTTCCTGCCCCTTGTTCGAGGCTTGCGGTTACTTGATGTAAAGCTGCGTCGACATCGTGTTGCCGGGTGCGTTGATCGAGGTATTGCTGAAGGTCAGAGTGCCTTCCTGCTTGCCCGCCAGATCAAGGGCATACAAATAGCCGACGGTTTTTTCCCCGGGGGTGCAGCTGGTCAGGTTGCCGTTCTTGAACGCGCAAACCGGCGTCCGTGTTCCGTTCACCTCGAAACCGTCGAGGGCGACATGGGCCTCACGCCCGTAACCCACTTCCAGCACGTACACCGTGATGTTCGGACCATTGTGATCGCAGCGCGTCCGGGTTTGCCCTTCGTCGATGTTCTCGACACCGCAGGACGGCGATGCGACTTTGAGTACTTTCAATTGCGTCAGTGGCGCAGCCGAGGCCGCCACGGCCGTTTGAGCCCCGAGAAACAACGCCATCCATACTGCGAAGGCGGCAACCAGACGCTTTTTCATGCAGGACCCATCCACCCCAAAAAACCAGCACGCAGTATGGCGCACTTGGCTTTGTCGCAAAACATCGACGACGATCACCGCCATAAGCAGCCATATTCCCAAGCTACTGGTATGATGCGCGGCTTTTTCCGGCCCACAGTAATTTCCAGGCGCGTTCTGCTGCCTGTGCTTTGCTGTTGAGGTCGATACATTCACGGCGCCCGGCGCGCCACGGGGAGCAGACATGCTGGAAAGGCTGTTTCAACTCAAGGCACACAACACCAACGTGCGGACCGAGATTCTGGCGGGCGTCACGACCTTTTTGGCCATGGCCTACATTCTGTTCGTCAACCCGAGCATCCTCGGCGAGACCGGCATGGACAAGGGCGCGGTATTCGTCGCCACCTGCCTGGCAGCCGCCATCGGCTCCACGACCATGGGCCTGATCGCCAACTACCCGATCGCCCTCGCGCCGGGCATGGGCCTGAACGCCTTCTTCACCTACACCGTGGTCCTGCACATGGGCCACACCTGGCAAGTGGCACTGGGCGCGGTGTTCATCTCGGCGGTGTGCTTCTTCCTGCTGTCGATCTTCCGCATCCGTGAATGGATCATCAACAGCATCCCGCTGCCGCTGCGCTCGGCGATTGCCGCGGGTATCGGCCTGTTCCTGGCGCTGATTGCCCTGCACAACGCCGGTATCGTGGTCAGCAACCCGGCGACCATGGTCGGCCTCGGCGACCTGAAGCAACCGGCGCCAATCCTCGCCACCCTCGGTTTTGCCCTGATCGTCGCGCTTGAAGCCCTTGCCGTGCGCGGCGCAGTGCTGATCGGCATTCTGGTGGTGACCATCGTTTCGATCGTGATGGGCTTCACTCCATTCGGCGGCGTGATGTCGATGCCACCATCGCTGGCCCCGACCTTCCTGCAACTGGACATCAAGGGCGCGCTGGACATTGGTCTGGTCAGCGTGATCTTCGCCTTCCTGTTCGTCGACCTGTTCGATAACTCCGGCACCCTGATTGGCGTCGCCAAGCGCGCCGGCCTGATGGGCAAGGACGGCCATATGCCGAAAATGGGTCGCGCGCTGATCGCCGACAGCACCGCAGCCATGGCCGGTTCCCTCCTGGGCACCTCGACCACCACCAGCTACATCGAATCCGCCGCCGGCGTGAGTGCCGGTGGCCGCACCGGCCTGACCGCCGTCGTCGTCGCGATCCTGTTCCTGCTGGCGTTGTTCTTCTCGCCACTGGCCGCCAGTGTTCCAGCCTTCGCCACCGCACCGGCCCTGCTGTTCGTCGCCGTGCTGATGACATCCGGCCTGGCCGAAATAGACTGGGACGACATCACCGTTGCCGCGCCAGTGGTGATCACCGCGCTGGCGATGCCGTTCACTTATTCCATCGCCAATGGCATCGCCTTCGGTTTCATTTCCTGGACCGCCATCAAGCTGATGTCCGGTCGTGGCCGTGAGCTGAACCCGGCGCTGGTAATCCTGTCGATTCTGTTCGTGATCAAGCTGGGTTGGTTCAACGCATGACTTTCGATTCCCAGGCCTACGCCGTTCAGCTCGAAGCCAAGGTCCAGCGTTTGCGTGACCTGCTGACCCCGTTCGATGCGCCCGAGCCAGCCGTTTTCGATTCACCGCTGCAAAACTTCCGCCTGCGCGCCGAGTTCCGCCTGTGGCGCGAAGCCGGCGAGCGTCATTACGCGATGTTTTCCCAGGAAGACAAGCGCACGCCAATCCTGATCGAAGAGTTCCCGATTGCCAGCCTGCGCATCAACCAGTTGATGCCGCAGCTAAAGGCTGCATGGCAAGCCAGCGCAGCCCTGAGTCACAAGCTGTTTCAGGTCGAGTTCCTGACCACCCTGGCCGGCGATGCGATGATCACCCTGTGTTATCACCGCCCGCTGGACGAGCATTGGCACGCCGCGGCTTCAAAACTGGCGACCGACCTGAATGTCAGCGTCATTGGCCGCTCCAAGGGCAAACGCGAAGTCATAGGCCACGATTACGTGGTCGAACAACTGGACGTCGGCGGCCGCACCTTCAGCTACCGCCAGCCGGAAGGCGCGTTCACCCAGCCTAACGGCACCGTGAACCAGAAGATGCTCAACTGGGCATACGATGCGCTCGGGGATCGCTCCGATGATTTGCTGGAGTTGTATTGCGGTAACGGCAACTTCACCCTGCCGCTCGCCACCCGCGTACGCAAAGTGCTGGCCACTGAAATAAGCAAGACCTCAGTCAATGCAGCATTGAGCAACCTGAGCGAAAACGCTGTGAATAACGTCACCCTGGTGCGTTTGTCCGCCGAAGAGTTGACTGAAGCCCTGAATGAAGTACGTCCGTTCCGTCGCCTGCACGGCATCGACCTCAAGAGCTACGAGTTCGGCAGCGTGTTCGTCGACCCGCCTCGCGCCGGCATGGACCCGGACACCTGCGAGCTGACCCGGCGCTTCGACAACATCCTGTACATCTCCTGCAATCCGGAAACCCTGGCAGCCAACATCGCCCAACTGCACGACACCCACCGCATCACCCGATGCGCAATGTTCGACCAGTTCCCGTGGACCCATCACATGGAATCCGGGGTGTTGTTGACCCGGCGTTGATGGCTATTGCCAGGCACAAAAAAGCCGTCTTCACGACGGCTTTTTTGTGGGCACTTACAAGACAACATCGACCTTGCGCGGGCGCCCGCCTTTCCTGCCGTTGGCCCGCGCGGCTTCAGACTTTGCGGCGCTACTCTGGCGACCATTGCGCGAAGCAACGACCGAGGCCGCCATGTCCATCAGCGGCTTGCTCGCAGAAATCATCCCGGCGATAGATATATGCAGGTCCTTGCCGTCATGGCGCAGTGCAGTACCCGCGTAGCCGACAGTCAGGCTGGCGAAATCCTCACCCTCAAAATCATCGAACTCCGGATAGTTGGCCACGGGCAACAATACGCCGCTGCCGTCTTCGAAGCTGACAGCTAGACAGGGGGCCAGGTAGGTAACTGCTGTCGCTTGCAGGCTGTTTTTTCTACGTAATTCGCCACGTCCAATGGCTTTGTCCAGGCTACGTTCCGTTATGGGGTTATCGGCCTGAATCTTGGCTTTTATCGTTTTCATAACTCGACCGCACTCCAAGTACCCGCCTCCACATGCGCATGAGGTGGACAATGCTCGTCTCGCAACATGATCACTACCGACAGTCCTTTGTAACTGCATACCTTCATGCTAACCCATCAGTTAGGTTTATGAATCCGAGGATCCGGCATTCCCTGGAAAATCCGACCGCTGGCATTGGCAGTCGAATCTTTCTCCCGTCCTCAGGCTAGCGTCCGGGCGCTTCCCGGGCCTGCGGAACACCACGCGAAATGGTAAGAAATCCTTTCATTACGACGCTGGCACCTGATAAATACTGATCCAGTTTCTTCATTTGATCCCCGGTGTCATCAATCATGCAGCGACAATTCGACGATCTTCAGTTGGGCAGCATCGAGCTGTTTTGTCTCGCGGCCGAGGCTGGCAGCTTTACCGCCGCTGCGCTGGTGGCGGGTGTGACGCCAGCCGCGGTGAGCCGCTCGGTGTCGCGCATGGAAGAACGCCTGGGCGTGCGCCTGTTCGCGCGCACCACGCGTAGTGTGAAGTTGACCGACAGTGGTCGCCGTTATCACGAAGAGTGTCGCCAGGCCCTTGCGCAACTGGTCGAGGCCCAGCGCGAGGTCATGGGCCAGCAACAAGTGCCGTCCGGCACCCTGCGCATCAGTATTCCGACCACTTACGCACATCATCGAATCCTGCCGCTGTTGCCCGAGTTCCGCGCGCGATATCCGGCGGTGAAGGTCGAGTCGCACATCAGCAATCGCAACATCGATTTCGTCGGTGAAGGCTATGACATGGCTATCCGTGTGCGAGCCATCCCGGATTCCGGCCTGATTGCCCGACAGTTGGAAGATGCCGCCCTGGTGATGATTGCAAGCCCCGACTACCTGAAGCGGGCCGGCATTCCGCAAACTCTCGACGACCTCCAGAACCACGAATGCATTCAGTACGAACTGCCCAGCAGCGGCCGGCGGATTGCCTGGTTGTTCAACGAAGAAGGCGTGCCTCGAGAGATTCTGGCCGAGGGCAGCCTCAGTTGTTCCGACGATGTACTGGGCGGTGTGACCCTGGCCAAACATGGGGCGGGGTTGTTTCAGACCTATCGTTTTATCGTTGAAAAGGAACTGGCCGACGGTTCGCTAGTGGAAGTGCTCAAGCCCTATGGTGGGCGCTCGCGGCCGTTTACCTTGCTGTACCCGCAAAGTCGTCATGTGCCGCTGCGCTTGAGGGCGTTTATCGATTTCCTCGTGGAGCACCTGCCGCGCTGACCTGCGAAAGTGTCCGATCACCGCCCACAAACAGCCAGGGTGCCTTCACTTCAATTGACCGAATTAACCAGTTAGTACAATTTATCTCCACAGGCTGAAACCCTCGGCCGATTCCAAAAACAATAAGTGGAGAGATTTCGATGTCCCCTATCGTTCTGGTGCTTAACGGCCCGAACCTGAACCTGCTCGGCACCCGTGAGCCGGCGACTTACGGCCACGAAACCCTGGCAGACATTTCGGCCCTGTGCGGACGTGCCGCCGAAGAATTCGGCCTGGCAGTGGAGTTTCGCCAGACCAACCATGAAGGCGAATTGCTCGACTGGATTCACGCCGCCCGCGGTCGCTGCGCCGGGATCGTCATCAATCCTGCCGCGTGGACCCACACCTCCGTTGCGATCCGCGATGCCCTGGTCGCCAGCGAACTGCCGGTGATCGAAGTCCACCTGTCCAACGTCCACGCTCGCGAATCCTTCCGCCACCATTCCTTCGTTTCAGGCATTGCCACCGCCGTACTGGCAGGTTTCGGCAGCCACGGCTATCGCCTGGCGCTGGAGCATTTCAGTCAACGTTTGAAGGGGTGATCGCCGTGACTCAGAACCACGTGATACTGGCCGGGCTGATCGGCGCCGGCATCCAGGCTTCCCGCACTCCAGCGCTGCACGAACACGAAGGCGATGCCCAGGGGCTGCGCTACCTCTATCGCCTGATTGATCTTGATCAGTTGAAACTCGACAGCAACGCCCTGCCCGACCTGTTGATGGCTGCCGAGCGGATGAACTTCACCGGACTGAACATCACCTTTCCATGCAAGCAGGCGATCATCCCGCTGCTCGACGAACTCTCGCCGGAGGCCCGCGGTATCGGCGCGGTCAACACGGTGGTGCTCAAGGATGGCAAACGCATCGGCCACAACACCGATTGCCTGGGCTTTGCCGAAGGGTTTCGCCGAGGCTTGAAGGACGTTGCCGTTGAACGTGTCGTACAAATGGGCGCCGGCGGTGCAGGTGCGGCGGTGGCCCACGCGTTGTTGAGCGAAGGCGTACAACAGCTGAGCATTTTTGACGTGGACATCCGTCGCGCCCAGGATTTGGCTGACAATCTCAATCAGCATTTCGACGTAGCTCGAGCGGTGGCCGGGTATGACCTGCCCAGCGCTATGGCCCAGGCTGACGGCCTGGTGAACACCACGCCGATGGGCATGAAAAAACTGCCAGGCATGCCAGTGCCGGTCGAGCTGCTGCGGGCCGAATTGTGGGTGGCGGAAATCGTCTACTTCCCGCTGGAAACCGAATTGCTGCGAAACGCCCGCGCACTGGGTTGCCGGACACTGGACGGCGGCAACATGGCGGTGTTTCAGGCGGTGAAGGCGTTCGAATTGTTCAGCGGCGTGGTGCCGGATGCCCAACGGATGCTTGAGCATTTCCAGAGCATGAATGGTTGACGACCCGTAGGAGCCGGCTTGCTGGCGAACCAGACAATGCGGTGTGTCAGGTGAGCCGCCTTCGCTGGCAAGCCAGCTCCTACAGGCGACGCGGTGTATCAGGCCTGCAGGTAGCGCAGCACCGACTCGCAAATCATCTCGCGATGACGCTGTTTGATGCGTTCGTCCGGCAGGTCGATCTGAAAAATCTCACCAAACGTGTGGCGGTTCGAGACGCGATAGAAGCAGAACGAACTGATCAACAGATGCACATCCAGCGGATCAAGACCGGCACGGAACAGCCCTTGCTCGGCGCCGCGACGCAGAATCTCGCCCAGTGAGTCGAGGATAGTGTTGTTCATCGCCTTGATCGCATCGGAGCGCTTCACGTACTCGGCGTTGTGAATGTTCTCGATACTGACGATGCGCACGAAATCGACGTTGCGGTCATGGTGATCGAAAGTGAATTCCACCAGACGCCGGATCGCTTCCACCGGCGCCAGTTCGACCAGGTGCAAGCGGTTTTCCGTGCTGCGAATGTCGCCGTAAAGCTTTTCCAGAACCTCGACGTAAAGCTGCTCCTTGCTGCCGAAGTAGTAATAGATCATGCGCTTGGAGGTGTGGATGCGCTCGGCGATGGCATCGACGCGAGCACCGGAAAGCCCTTGCTGGACGAATTCGACAATCGCTTCCTGCAGGATGTTTTCGCGGGTCTTTTCCGGGTTGTTCTTGCGACTCTTGCGCGGCTCGACACCCGGTTCGACGGAGGCTGCGGGGAGTTCTGAGTTCATTGTCATTGCGGGCTCACGGCCATCACTGCACAGGCTGGCGATTATGGGCTGCGCGACACGGTGAAGGAAGCCGCGCGGCCCACGTTTAATCCAGCGTTTACGAATTTCCTACAACTTCGCCTGGCGCACTGCGCCGCTACGGGATTTGGCCATGGCCGCCAGCCGTACCGCGACGTTGGCCGCACCGTAACCGGCATAAGCGTTTTTACGCTGGATGATCTCAAAGAAGAATCGCCCCTCGAACGGCTCGGTGTACACATGAAACAGTTCACCGCCCTGGGCGTCGCGGTCGTACAACACGTTGTAGTAAGCCAATTCGCTGAGGAACTCGTCGTCGAAATCGAACCGCGCCGCCAGGTCATCGTAGTAGTTGAGCGGGATATCCAACAGCGGCACGCCCGCCTCTTTTGCACGGCTGACCTGGGCAAAAATGTCATCACAATCAAACGCGATGTGATGCACACCGGAGCCGCGATAACTCGACAGCGCGTGTGAGATCGCGGTGTTACGGTTCTCGGAAATGTTCAGCGGCAAGCGGATAGAACTGTCGCGGCTGCGCAAGGCACGGCTCTTGACCAGACCATAAGGATCCGGCAGCACGACTTCATCGTCCGCCTCGAAATCCAGCAGGCTCTTATAGAACAGCACCCAGCTGTCGAGGCTGTCGGCCGGCAGCGCCATGGCCATGTGGTCGATGCGCTTGAGACCGCCGCCGGCCTCCGCCGGGTACAGATTGAAGTCAGTGCCATAAACATCGGCGTGCTGGTCCACCAGATAAATCAGGCTGCCATCCGGCGCGCGCACCGCCGCCAGCTCCAGTTCGTTGGGGCCGACCAGTCCGCGATACGGCTGGCCCTTGTAGGCCACGGCACGGGCCAGTGCGCTCGCGCTGTCCTTGACCCGCACGGCGGTGGCGCACAACGAAGGGCCGTGGGCCTCGAAAAAGCTGTGGCCGAAGGAGTACGGTTCGGAGTTGAGTATCAGGTTGATATCGCCCTGGCGCATCAGGCTGACGCTCTTGGAACGATGTTGCCCGGCCTTGACGAAACCCAACCGCTCCAGCCAATGGGAGAGCTTGGCGCCGAGGCTTTCGTCCACGGCAAACTCCAGAAACTCAATGCCGCTGTACTCGCTGGCCTTGGGCGTTTCGAACAGAATCCCGGGGTTGGCCGCAGGCTTGTCTTGCTGCGCCAGACGCTCGCGGGTTTTCTCTTCCAGGTACAACAACGAGCGCAAACCGTCGGCGGCGTTGGCCCGTGGCGGTGCGGCGCGGAAACCATCATTGAAGATTTCCAGCGACAATGGCCCGGTGTACCCGCTCTTGATGATCGGCGCAAGGAACCCCGGCAGATCGAATTCCCCCTGGCCCGGGAAGCAGCGAAAATGCCGGCTCCACTCGAGCACGTCCATCGCCAGGATCGGCGCGTCAGCCATTTGCACGAAGAAGATCTTGTCGCCGGGAATCTCGGCGATAGCTTCTGGATCGCCCTTGAGCGACAAGGTGTGAAAGCTGTCCAGCAACACGCCAAGGCTTGGGTGATCGGCCTGACGCACGATGTTCCACACCTGTTGATACGTGTTCACATGCCGGCCCCAGGCCAGCGCTTCGTAACCGATGCGTAGACCACGTGCCCCGGCGTGCTCGGCCAGCAGCCGCAAGTCGTCGACCAGAATCTGTTCATCACCGATGGATTCGGCCGAGGCGTTGCTGCACACCAGCACCAGGTCTGTGCCCAACTCCTGCATCAGGTCGAACTTGCGTTCGGCTCGCTCCAGGTTGCGTGACAACCGATCGCGGCGGCAGCCTTCGAAATCGCGGAACGGTTGAAACAGGGTGATGGCGATCCCGAGATCGGCGCACATCTGTTTAATTTCCCGCGGGCTGCCGTCGTAGTAGAGAAGGTCGTTCTCGAAAATCTCGACACCGTCGAATCCCGCGGCGGCAATGGCTTCGAGTTTTTCCGGCAGGGTACCGCTCAAGGACACGGTGGCAATGGAACGCTGCATATTTCGGCTCCCGGTGGAGGCTTCGGCTACAGGGAATTTGCGCCGCTTTTAAAAGAGTGAGCGGATTATTGAGCCGAGTTTTCCATTGGGCAATTCAAAGTGTACTACCCGGTTAGTTTTGTGTTCGATTATCGAACACAATGGTGGTTGGCGAATTGACGATTTTTTGTCCACTGCCCAACATCGACACCACATTGAGTCCGGACACGCAGCACCGGCCGCGATGTCCAAAACACCAAATAACAAATTCAAAAAACGGGTGGTACACATGATTCCTTCCCAAAGCTCACGCATGGCTCCGGCCATGAACGTCACTGCCGGTGGCATCGGCGACAAGATTCGCGGCGCCATGGCGGTCGGCAAAACCCGTTGGGGCATGCTGGCGCTGGTGTTTTTCGCCACCACCCTGAACTACATCGACCGCGCTGCCCTGGGCGTGATGCAGCCCATCCTGGCCAAGGAAATGAGCTGGACGGCGATGGACTACGCCAACATCAACTTCTGGTTCCAGGTCGGTTACGCGATCGGTTTCGTGCTGCAGGGCCGCTTGATCGACCGGGTCGGCGTCAAGCGCGTGTTCTTCTGCGCCGTGCTGCTCTGGAGCCTGGCGACCGGCGCCCACGGCCTGGCCACTTCGGCGGTCGGCTTCATGGTTTGCCGCTTCATCCTCGGCCTGACCGAAGCCGCCAACTACCCGGCTTGCGTGAAAACCACGCGGCTGTGGTTCCCGGCCGGCGAGCGTGCCGTAGCCACCGGCATTTTCAACGCCGGCACCAACGTCGGCGCGATGTTCACGCCGATGCTACTGCCACTGATCCTGCACGTCTGGGGCTGGCAAGCGGCGTTCCTGTGCATGTCGGCGCTGGGCGGGATCTGGCTGCTGTTCTGGGGCCTGAAGTACTTCAACCCGGAAGACCACCCGAGCGTCAAACAGTCGGAACTGGACTACATCCAGAACGAAGTCGAACCGGAACAATCCCGCGTGCCGTTCTCAAAAATCCTGCGCATGCGTGGCACCTGGGCCTTCGCCCTCGCCTACTCGATGACCGCGCCGGTGTTCTGGTTCTACCTGTACTGGCTGCCGCCGTTCCTCAATCAGCAATACAACCTGGGCATCAACGTGACCCAGATGGGTATTCCGCTGATCATCATTTACCTCACTGCCGACTTCGGTAGCGTTGGCGGCGGCATCCTCTCCTCGTTCCTGATCGGTCGCGGGATCAATCCGATCAAAGCGCGGCTGATGTCGATGCTGCTGTTCGCCTGCTGCATCATCGGCGTGATCATGGCCGCCGGCTCCAGCAATCTGTGGGTCGCGGTGTTCGCCATCTCCCTGGCCATCGGCGCACACCAGGCCTGGACCGCAAACATCTGGAGCCTGGTGATGGACTACACACCCAAACACATGATGAGCACGGTATTCGGCTTCGGCGGCATGTGCGCAGCGATTGGCGGGATGTTCATGACCCAGTTGGTCGGCCATATCCTGACCGTCACCAACAACAATTACACCGTGCTGTTCACCCTGATTCCGGCGATGTACTTCATCGCGCTGACCTGGATGTACTTCATGGCACCGCGCAAGATTCCGACCGTCACTGAGTAATACGCCCTACCACGTCAGGCCTGATTTCAGGCCTGACGCCTAATGCCAGTCAAACCGCGACACCCTTTGTAGCAGCTGCCGAGCCCGCGAGGCTGCGTTCGGCTGCGAAGCAGTCGTGAGTCCAGCTGACGCGGCCTGCCTGACGTACCGCAATGACCGATTTTACGACTGCTTCGCAGCCGAACGCAGCCTCGCGGGCTCGGCAGCTGCTACGGATCGCATTACCGCTTAACTGACTGGCATTGCGCCTGATTGGCGCCCGATTTTGTTAGTAAATTCAGTGATATGGCTGCGGTTACCGCCCCCCCAGCCCCGTCACTTGCCGTCCCATTTTGATATGTTTTTTTTCAGTTTGTTGATTTATGAAATATTGTATGCCAATCATAGCCTCGTGAACCGGCCCACCTCGCCCGATCGGTTGGCAGTTCCCCGTATCACCCAAACACCCCATCCAAGGAGTCAACAATTTGAACAAGACAGAACTTCTAGGTGCTCTGGCACTGTGCGCCGCAAGCTTCCTGGCACACGCCGACGAAGACAGCCTGCGTATCGGTATCGAAGCCGCCTACCCACCCTTCTCCTTCAAGACGCCAGAGGGCAGCGTCAGCGGTTTCGATTACGACATTGGCAACGCGCTGTGCGAAGAGATGAAGATCAAATGCGAGTGGGTCATCCAGGAGTTCGACGGCATGATCCCGTCGCTCAAGGTGCGCAAGATCGATGCGGTGCTGTCGTCGATGTCGATCACTGAAGACCGCATGAAGTCGGTCGATTTCAGCAAAAAGTACTACCACACGCCGGGCAAGTTCGCGATGAAGGCCGGCAACGTGATCAACGACCCGCTGGTCGATCTCAAAGGCAAGAAAGTCGGCGTGCAACGCTCCTCGACCTATGACCGTTTCGCCACCGAGCAACTTGAGAAAGCCGGCGTCGAAGTGGTGCGCTACGGATCACAGAATGAAGCCTTCCTTGACCTGGCAGCGGGTCGCCTGGACGCCACGCTCGCCGACATCGTCAACACCGATGAGAGCTTTATCAAAACACCGGCCGGTAAAGGTTTCGCGCTGGCAGGGCCGGACATCAACGACCCGAAATATTTCGGCAGAGGCGCCGGGATCGCGGTGCGTAAAGGTGACAGTGCGAACGTTGCACGCCTGAGTGCAGCGATTGACGCCATCCGCGCCAATGGCAAGTACCAGCAAGTGATGGCCAAGTACTTCGCGTTCGATATCTACGGCGAATAAACGCTGACCCGCAACCCTGGCGCCGGCTCCCCGCAGGCGCCGCTTTGGACTTGTCTCGCGCGCCTCGCGGCGCTCGTTTGAGGAACTTCATCATGCTTCACGGCTACGGATCGAGCATTCTCGATGGCGCCTGGCTGACCATTAACCTGGCCCTGACCTCCATGACCATGGCGATTGCCTTGGGTCTGATCGGCGCCGCCTTTCGTTTGTCGCCGTTTAAATGGCTGGCGGTGCTGGGCGAAGGTTACACAACCCTGATTCGCGGTATTCCCGATCTGGTGCTGATTCTGCTGATCTTCTACGGCGGCCAGGATCTGGTGAACCGCATTGCGCTCGCACTCGGCTACACCCGCTATATCGACATCAATCCCTTTATCGCTGGCGTCTGCACCATGGGCTTCATTTTCGGCGCCTATCTCTCGGAAACCTTTCGTGGCGCCTTTATGGCAATCCCTAAAGGTCAGGCAGAGGCCGGCGTGGCTTATGGCATGGGTAGCGCGCAAGTGTTCTGGCGGATTCTGGTGCCGCAGATGATTCGTTTCGCCATTCCCGGATTCACCAACAATTGGTTGGTGCTGACCAAATCCACCGCGTTGATCTCGGTGATCGGCTTGCAGGACATGATGTTCAAAGCCAAGAACGCCGCGGACGCCACCCATGAGCCATTTACGTTTTTCCTCGCGGTAGCAGCGCTTTATCTGATGCTGACCAGCCTGTCTTTGCTGGTGCTGCGCTATCTGGAAAAACACTACTCGGTCGGCATCAAAGCCGCCGAACTGTGATTGGGAGCAACCCCATGATTCTCGACTACAACCTGATCTGGGAAAACCTGCCGCTGTATTTCAGTGGCGCCTTGTTGACCCTCAAAGTCCTGCTGATTTCCCTGGCCTTCGGCCTGATGCTGGCGATTCCATTGGCGCTGATGCGAGTGTCCCGGTCACCGTTGATCAACGCCCCGGCCTGGCTCTACACCTATGTGATTCGCGGCACGCCGATGCTGGTGCAATTGTTCCTGATCTATTACGGCCTCGCGCAGTTCGAAGCGGTACGTGCAAGTGCGCTCTGGCCTTATCTTTCCAGTGCAACCTTTTGTGCCTGCCTGGCCTTTGCGATCAATACCAGTGCCTATAGCGCGGAACTCCTGGCCGGCAGCTTGAAGGCCACGCCTCACGGCGAGATCGAAGCGGCCCGGGCCATGGGCATGTCGCGCTTGACCCTGTACCGCCGCATTCTCCTGCCGTCGGCCTTGCGCCGGGCGCTGCCGCAGTACAGCAACGAAGTGCTGATGATGCTGCAAACCACGAGCCTGGCGTCGATCGTCACGCTGGTGGATATCACTGGAGCCGCGCGAACGGTCAGTTCGCGGTTCTATCTGCCGTTCGAGGCGTTCATCACTGCCGGCCTCATCTACCTGGCCCTGACCTTCATCCTGGTTCGTCTGTTCAAGCTGGCCGAGCGCCGCTGGCTGGCGTATCTGGCACCGCGCAAGCACTAAGGAATTTTATGAAGCACATTCAATACCTGTTGCCGTGGAGTGCCTCGGGCACTGAACGACACCTGTCGCTGTTTCGTTTTGGCAGCGGGCCGCGCAAGGCATACATCCAGGCCTCCCTGCATGCCGACGAGCTGCCGGGGATGCGCGTCGCGGTCGAACTCAAGCACCGTCTGCAAGAACTGGAAGAGCAAGGTCGCCTGAGCGCAGTGATCGAGCTGGTGCCGATGGCCAATCCGATTGGTATCGCACAGATGTTCCAGGCCACCCATCAGGGGCGCTTCGAGTTCTCCAGCGGCAAGAACTTCAATCGCGACTTCCCGGAACTCGCCGAAGCGGTGGTGCCGATGCTGGAAGGTCAACTGGGCGACGACAGCAGCACCAACATCGCGCTGATCCGCCGTGCCATGAGCGATGCCCTCGCCAACATGCCGGCACCTGCATCAGAACTCGATGGCTTGCGGCGCCTGTTGATGCAACATGCCTGTGATGCCGATGTGGTGCTGGACCTGCACTGCGACTTCGAGTCGATCATGCTGCTGTATGCCATGCCGCAAAACTGGCCACGCTTGCGTTCATTGGCCGCCCGCCTGGGCGCTGGCGTGGCCCTGCTGGCCGAGGCTGCGGGAGGCAATGCCTTCGATGAAGCCTGCGCAATTCCCTGGCTGCACCTGGCCGGGCACTTTCCTCAAGCCAATATTCCGCTGGCTTGCGTAGCCACCACGATCGAGTTACGCGGCATGGCTGACACCGAGCGCGAGCAGTGCATCGACAGCGCCGACGCCATTCTCGGCTATCTCGCCGAGCAAGGGATGATCAGCGGCGACTGGCCCGCCGCGCCACCGAGCCGTTGTGAAGCGACACCGTTCGCCGGGGCGCAGTACGCCTATGCGCCACACCCGGGGGTGGTGAGTTATCTGCAACCGTTGGGCGCACAGGTCAAAGTTGGAGATCCGCTGTTCGAAGTGATGGATCCGCTGACCGATCGCCACAGCGTGGTGCACGCCAGCACCGACGGCATCCTGTATGCCCGCGAACGTCTGCGCTTTGCCCAGCCCGGATTGTGGTTGGCCAAAGTCGCTGGCTGTACCCCTATTCGCCAAGGCCGCTTGCTCAGCGACTGATTCCAGAGAGTTGAAACCATGTACAAACTTGAAATTCAGGATCTTCACAAAAGCTACGGCGCCCACGAAGTGCTCAGGGGCGTGTCCCTGGAGGCGAAGGCCGGTGATGTCATCAGCATCATCGGCTCCAGCGGTTCTGGTAAAAGCACCTTCCTGCGTTGCATCAACCTGCTGGAGCAACCCAACGCTGGCAATATCGTCCTCAATGGCGAACAGCTCAAGCTGGTGACCAATAAACTCGGCGGGCTCAAGGCTGCCGAACCCAAGCAGCTGCAACGCATGCGCTCGCGACTATCGATGGTGTTTCAACACTTCAACCTCTGGTCGCACATGAGTGCGCTTGAAAACGTCATGGAAGCTCCGGTGCATGTGCTGGGCATGAACAAAAAAGAAGCCCTGGAAAAAGCCGGGCACTATCTGAATAAAGTTGGCGTGGCACACCGTAAGGATGCCTTTCCTGCCCATATGTCGGGCGGCGAGCAGCAGCGAGTGGCGATTGCCCGTGCACTGGCCATGGAGCCGGAAGTGATGCTGTTCGATGAACCGACTTCGGCACTCGACCCCGAGCTGGTCGGCGAAGTGCTTAAAGTCATGCAGGATCTGGCACTCGAAGGACGCACCATGGTGGTCGTGACCCACGAAATGGGTTTTGCCCGCGAGGTTTCCAATCAACTGGTGTTCCTGCACAAGGGGCTGGTCGAAGAGCGCGGCAATCCACGTGAAGTGCTGGTCAATCCGCAGTCCGAGCGTCTTCAGCAGTTTCTGGCCGGCAGCCTGAAATAACCCGCTCCGCACCCGGTCCGTAGCAGCTGGCGAAGCCGGCGTTCGGCTGCGAAGCAGTCGTGAAACCTGATTGCGAGGTCTTCCTGACAGACCGCAGGGTCTGATTTCACGACTGCTTCGCAGCCGAACGCTGGCTTCGCCAGCTGCTACAAGGTATGCGTTGTGGTTGAAATTGCTTGACCGACCGGCCCGCGGCTTCGGATACACTCCAGCCAGCCCTCTTTAACCCTCAGGAAATGTTGAGCCGGATATGCCGACCCCCTCGAAAAACACCACGGTCTATGCCGCGCCGGTGATGCGCAAACTGACGGAAATCGTTTCTGAGTTACCGCCTTCACTGCGCAAGGTGGCGGATTTTATCCTGCGTCATCCGCTAAAGGCCGCAACGCTGACTATCGAAGAAATGGCTCATGAAACCTCCACCTCGCCAGCCGCGGTGAATCGTTTGGCCAAGGCTCTGAACCTGGGGGGCTACACCGGCATGAAAGCCGAGCTGGTCGCGACGTTGCAGCAGATGGTGTCGCCGGTCGACAAACTGCGCAACGAACTGGCGCATCGTCCCGGTGGCGCATTTGGCCTGCATGAGCAAATCCAGAGCGCCAGCAGCAACCTCGCCTCGGCTGCGACCAACAACCATGCAGACACCTTCGAAGCGTTCGTCACTCGCCTGATCAAAGCGCGCAAAATCTACATCCTGGGCTTTGGCAACAGTGTCTATTTCGCTGGTCTCGCCGCCTCGACCCTGATGCCCTTCTGTGCGGACGCCACCGCGATCAGCATGGAGGGCGGAAACGAAAACGCCGCTTACCGTCTGGCCGCAATCACCGATCAGGACGTACTGCTGGCGATCTCCCTGCCGCGCTATTCCCTCGACACCTTGCAACTCGCACGTTTTGCCAAGGAGCGCGGCGCCTCGGTGCTGGCAATCACCGACTCCCCCGCGTCGCCTCTCACCGGCATTGCCGAACACGTACTCTTTGCCCCCGCCGACCATCCGGTATTGACCAGCTCCAACATCGCCGTGCTCGCATTAATCGAAGGATTGGTGGCGGGTGTGATGGCGCGCAATAAAGAAGCCGTCAAGCTGGCGACCGAACTGACCGAAAGCGTAATGTCTTACCTGCTTATCCCGCCCAGCAGCAAATCTGTGAAAAAGTGATATCTCCTGGGGGCAATCGCGAGCAGGCTCGCGCCCACAAGGTCATCGTGCATTCAGGCACTGCGCAAACAACTGCTGAATCGGCTGTGTCCGCTGGCTATAACGCTGCAACAGCACAATCTCCCGATAGAACGTCAGTTCGCCCAGCGGGATGATCCGCACCCCCGCCCCATGCTCGAGCCATAGCCCGGCCTCCGGCAGCAGGGAAATCCCCAGGCCGCATTCGACCATTTTGACGATGGCCTCCAGTTCATCCAGCTCCAACGCCACCTGCACCTCTATCTGCCGTTCACGCAGAAACCGCGTCACCAGCCGCCCGCCGAACGAATTGCGGTCATAGCGCACATGCGGGTGCTCGGCGAGCAGTAGTAACGGATCATCGCCACCCAGGTCCGCGGGTACGATCAACACGAACGGCTCCCGGCGAATCACTTGCGCGGACAACTCCTTGGGTAACTCAAACGGCGGCTTGATCAGAATCGCCAGGTCCACTTCACCGGTGTCCACCTGACTCAGCAGGTTCAGTGACACACCAGGCACCAGCTTGGCTTCCAGCAAGGGAGCCTGTTGGCGCAGTCGCAACAACGCCTGGGGCAGCAGCCCGGTCTGGGCGGTCGCCACCGCGCCGATCTTCAGTTCGCCACGGTACTCACTGACATCGTCACTGACGGCCATACGGCTGAAGGTTTCGAGCATTTCCCTGGCCATCGGCAAAGCACGCTGCCCCGCTGCATTGAGCAGCGCCTGACGGCCGGTGCGATCGAAAAGACGGATGCCAAGGGCGTGTTCCAGGTTGCGAATCTGTGCGCTGACCGCCGATTGCGTCAGGCCGATATGCATGCCGGCCGCGGCGAAGGTGCCGTGACGCGCCACGGCGACAAAGGTTTTCAGTTCTCGCAACATATCGGCCTCGATTGATCGAAATAATTTGAGCTCGATGCAAAAATTATCGTCTTTCAATCAAAAAGCACAGGGCTAAACTCAACACACTCCCACCGCCACCGAGGTTCGCCCGATGCAACTGTGCCCTTTTCACCTAGCCATTCCGGTCTACGACTTGCCTGCCGCCCGGCACTTTTATGGCGCGGTGTTTGGCCTTGAAGAAGGTCGTTCAAGCGATCATTGGGTGGACTTCAATTTTTTCGGCCATCAACTGGTGATTCACCTGGCACCGAAAACCCCTGCGCAGGAAGCCGCGCACACCAATGCCGTTGATGGTCACGATGTGCCGGTGCCGCATTTTGGCGTAGTGCTCGGGATGGCAGAGTGGGAGGCGCTGGCCGAGCGGTTGAAGTCACTGGAAACTCGCTTCGTGATCGAACCGGGGATTCGTTTTCAGGGGCTGGTGGGTGAACAGGCAACGATGTTTCTGTTTGATCCTTGCGGTAATGCGCTGGAGTTCAAGGCGTTCAAGGATATCGGGCAGTTGTTTGCCAAGTGAACGGATGGGGTGCCTGTCCGGGCCTCTTCGCGAGCAAGCCCGCTCCCACAGGGGTTGCGTGAACAATACTGGCCAGTGTGGGAGCGGGCTTGCCCGCGAAGGCGCCCGCCCATTCACCACTGTTCTAACGGCTCATCACACGCTCGGCCTCCCCCAGCAACTCCTCGATTGAGCCATGAACAACCGGGTCATATTCGACCTGGACAACACTGAACCGAACGTCATAACTGCGATGCGCCGTGGCGTTGCGCTCATCGAGAATCTCTTTGAGCCGCGCCTTGATCGCCGCAACCTCCACGACGCTGGAACCGGTCAGCAACGCCACGAACCGGTCGCCTTCGAGTCGGCCGACCACATCGTTTTCACGAAAGCCGATACGCAGGACATCGGCGAACGTCCTCAGCGCATCGTCACCTTTGGCCCGGCCATACAGATAGCAGATGTGCTTGAATTCATTGAGGGTGAAGTACAGCAGCGTCGCTGGCGTCTCCAGTTCCCGGCAGGCGTCCAGCCCGAGCCGGGCCAGCGCGGTGAAGCCATGGCGGTTGGACAGCAGCGTCAGCTCGTCCATGCTCGCCATCTGCACGCCCGCCAGTTCCTGCTCGGCCTGGCGCGCCAGATCGCGCAACTGTTCACGTTCTTGCTGTGGTGTGAGCAACGGGTTTGCGGATCCGCCCGATTTGCCCGTTTTGCCTGGAATCAACATCGTTCACTCCTTGGCGGGTATGCACGTTAGAGTCGTCCGTACCCACATTGACTCCCTGTTAGCGTGCCGCTGGTCAGCTACCCGACACCGGGCACGGCCCTCCTGCATCGGCCCAGCGCTTGAACTGGGTGACGAAGATATCGTGTGGCACCGGCACCGGCGCGCGATTGCCGCCCGGGTTCCAGCCCCACAGCACCAGTTTGTCGTCGCTGACGTGTTTGATCAGCGCGGCGAAATCCCGATCGCCGTTGCTGGAGCGATCCTTGATCATCGCGCACAGCCGGTCGGCTGGCAGGCCGATCCAGGCCATCCGGTGCGCGGCCGGTGGCAGGCTCCAGTGCGGCGCACCGGGTGGCGCATGCGGACCGTAACTGGCCGGCGGATTGCTTTGCGCATGGCACGTTGCACAGGGCAACCCGGCCGCGCCCTTGCCATCCATGCCACGCACGACATTCATGGCGTGAGGCACTCCGGCATCGAATTGCAGCGGCGAATCACCGGGAATGTGGCAGTTCTGGCAACGCGGGCTCTGGAAGACCTTCTGCACGGTATCAAACGCCTGCAAGGCCTCGCGGTCATCGGCGAACACGTGCGATGCGTAGGCTACGAGACAGATCAGGATCACCGCTCCCAGCAACCAATGATGTCGTTTCATCTCACACCCCCGACAACTGCAACGGCAGTTCCCGCAGGCGCTGCCCGGTCAGGGCAAACACCGCATTGGCCACCGCCGGCGCCGTGGGTGGCACACCGGCTTCGCCGATACCGCCGGGTTTATCGCTGCTGGGCACGATATGCACTTCGACCACCGGCATTTCGTTGAGCCGCAACACCTGATAGTCATGATAGTTGGACTGCACCACCTGCCCGCCCTTGATCGTCAGTTTGCTGTGCAAGGCGAAGCTGAGGCCAAAGGTGATGCACGACTCCATCTGCGCGGCGATGCTTTGCGGGTTGACCGCAATGCCGCAGTCCACCGCGCACACCACCCGGTGCACACGGATGGCGAGGTTGTCCTGGGACACCTCGGCCACCTGAGCCACATAACTGCCAAACGACTCATGCACCGCCACACCCAGCGCATGGCCATCCGGCAACGGCGCCTTCCAGTTGGCCTTCTCCACCGCGAGGTTCAGCACACCGAGGTGGCGTGGATGGTCCTTGAGCAAGGTGCGTCGATATTCCACCGGATCCTTGCCGGTCGCCGTGGCCAGCTCATCGATCAGCGATTCCATGACAAACGCGGTGTGGGTGTGCCCCACCGAACGCAGCCACAACACGCTGATGCCGGTTTTCGGTGAGTGCAGTTCGATCTGGTGATTGGCCAGTCCTTCGATGTAGGGGCTGTCGGCCACGCCTTCGACCGAGGTCTTGTCGATCCCGTCCTTGACCATGGTCGCTTCCAGTGAGGTCCCGGCCATGATCGACTGCCCGACCATCACATGCTTCCAGGCCAGCGGCAAGCCGTCGGCACCCAGCCCGATACGCGCATGGTGCAGGAACGCCGAGCGGTAATAGCCGCCCCGGATGTCATCCTCCCGCGCCCATACGGTTTTCACCGGTGCACCTGCCGCCTTGGCGACATACACCGCTTCGCTGACGAAATCCGAGGTCGGATTGGCCCGTCGCCCGAAACCGCCACCGAGAAACTCGGTATGGATCTCGACCTGTTCCGGTTTGAGCCCGGTGATTTTCCCGGCGACCATTTGGTCCAGGGTCTGGAACTGGGTACCGGTCCAGATTTCGCACTTGTCCTTACTGATGCTCACCGTGCAGTTCAGCGGTTCCATCGGCGCGTGGGCCAGATAAGGCACGCTGTATTCGGCGTCGATGGTCTTGGCCGCTTTCGCCAGCGCTGCCTGGGTATCGCCCGCCTGACCGGCGTTCAGGCCGGGGGTGGTGGCGAGTTTGCGGAAGTTTTCCAGCAGCGCACGACTGTCGAGCCCGGCGTTCGGCCCCGGGTTCCACTCGATTTTCAGCGCATCGCGCCCCAGCTTCGCCGCCCAATAATGATCGGCGATCACCGCGATACCTGTCGGCACTTGCACGACTTTATGCACGCCCGGAATCGCCAGCGCTTCGGCGCCTTCAAAGGATTTGACGCTGCCACCGAAGATGGGTGAACGGGCGACCATGGCGGTCATCAGGCCGTCGAACTGCACGTCCATGCCAAATTTCGCCCGGCCGGTGATTTTCTCCGGCGTGTCCAGGCGCTTGGTGGGTTTGCCGATCAACCGCCAGTCTTTCGCGTCCTTGAGCTTGATCGAAGCCGGGTCCGGCCGTGGCAACTGCCCCGCGTCATCGGCCAATTCGCCATAGGTGGCACGGTGTTCACCGGCGATGACCACGCCCGATTCGGTTTGTATGTCGGACGGCGCGACGTTGAAACGCTTGGCCGCGGCTTCGATCAGCATCAAGCGTGCCGCCGCGCCGGCCTGGCGATACCGGTCGAACTCCATCCAGGTCGACGTCGAACCACCGGTGATCTGCATCCCGCCAAACCCGGGCATGCCGTAATCGGCGGCCGATGCCGGGGAATGCTCGACGCGGATCTTTGACCAGTCGGCGTCCAGTTCTTCGGCGATCAGCATGGTCAGGCCGGTCCAGATGCCCTGGCCCATTTCCGAATGGCCGAGCAACACGGTGACGCTATTGTCATTGCCAATACGCAGGAAGGCGTTTGGCGCAAACACGTTGCCCTGGTTCTCCGCGCCCATGGCGAAACGGTGGGCACCGGGAATGACAAACGCGACCACCAGTCCACCGCCCAACACGGCACTGCCCTTGAGAAAACCGCGGCGCGATAACGCATTGATGCTGTTCATGGCGCAAGCTCCCTTCAACCCGGCCTCAACCCAGCTCAGCGGCGCGTTTGACCGCCGCGCGAATCCGCGGGTAAGTGCCGCAACGGCAGATGTTGCCGGACAGTGCCTGATCGATGTCGCTGTCGGTCGGTTGCGGAATCTTCGCCAGCAACGCCGCCGCCGACATGATCTGCCCGGACTGGCAGTAGCCACACTGGACGACGTCAAGTTCCGCCCAGGCCTGTTGGACCGGGTGCGAACCATCCGCGGACAAGCCTTCGATGGTGAGAATCTTTTGCCCATGGGCCACGGCCGTGGCCGGCGTGATACAGGCGCGCAGTGGAGCGCCGTCGACATGCACGGTGCAGGCCCCGCATTGGGCTATGCCACAGCCGAATTTGGTGCCGGTGAGGTGGGCGACATCGCGCAGGACCCAGAGCAGCGGCATGTCGGCGGGGACATCCAGCTCCTGATCCTGGCCATTGATGTTCAGGGTCAGCATGGCGCAGTTCCTCAGACTCACGGTGACCTGAAGGGGCGTCGCTGCGGCCATCTAAAGCCTGCGCGCGCCTCGGGCTATCCCTTCAGCTAAGCGCAAATTTGCCGGCAGGCCGAGGTGCATCGACCACCGGTCATGAAAAAGCCGCCTCAATGGGCGGTTATGGAAACGTTCGCCAGGGCCTCGGCCTCACCACACAGACAATCTTTTTGATCTCCATTTGAAGTCCTTTCGACTACGTTTACGCAACACTGGGGCAAATTTGTCGATCTACGGTACGGCCAGACGACCAGAGGCTGACTACGCTGAAAGTCCGGAACATGCGCAATCTGCAGAGGAGTTGGCACCATGCAACGCGTACAAAAACTCACGCCCTGCCTGTGGTTCGACGATCAGGCCGAAGCGGCGGCGAAATTCTATTGCTCGATCTTCGATCATTCGAAAATCACTGCCGTCACCTATTACGGCCACGCCGGTTTCGAGTTCCACGGCAGGCCTGAAGGTTCGGTCATGACCGTCAGCTTCGAGCTCGACGGGCAGAGTTTCACCGGCCTCAACGGCGGGCCGTTGTTCAAGTTCAGTGAGGCGGTTTCATTTCAGGTCAATTGCCTGTCCCAGGAAGAAGTCGACCATTACTGGGGCAACCTGTCGGCCGGTGGCGTGCCCGAGGCCCAGCAATGCGGTTGGCTCAAGGACAAGTTCGGGCTGTCGTGGCAGATCGTCCCCGTCGCGATGATGGACATGATCAAAGACCCCGACACGAAAAAATCCCAACGGGCCATGGAGGCGATGATGCAGATGAAAAAACTCGATATTGCGACGTTGCAGCGCGCGTTTGACGGCGAGAGCTAATACACTCGGGCGCTGACCTGCCGAGGAGTGAGCATGAAGCACGCCGTTGCCAAAAACGCCGACAAGGCCCCGCGCTTCTGGCGCGATGATGCCCTGCCCTTCATCGAGGCCCGCTCCATCGCCGACGGGCGCGAAGTCTGCTACACCCGCCACGCCCACGAGCACTTTTCCATCGGGGCAATCACCGCCGGGCGCAGCACCTATCTCCATGAGCAGTCAGCATTCGAGGTCAGCGTCGGCACGGTCGTGCTGATGAACCCCGGCGACGTCCACGCCTGCAACCCAATCGAAGACCAACCCTGGTCGTACCTGATGCTGTACGTCGATACGCCGTGGCTGACCGATTTGCAGCATCAACTCGGGTTCAGCGATGACGCGGCGTTTCGCCGCTTTTCGCTGACCCATACGCGGGACGCCAACCTGTTTGCCGGCCTCGCGGGCTTGTATGACGTGTTGGTCGACCCGCAGCAAGATATCCTGCGCAAACACAGCGTGGCCGTGGAGTTCTTTTCTGACGTTCAGCAACGACTCAACCCGGTCGATCAGCCGCTGCGCGAACCCAACTTCAAGCTGGAGCGTGCCGCCGATTACATCCGCGACCACTGCACGCAAACCCTGAAGCTCGAAGACATTTGCGAGGCGGCGCAACTGTCGCCGTCCTACCTGATTCGCGCATTCAAACAGCATTACGGCATGACGCCCCACGCGTTCCTGGTGAACCGACGCATCCAGTTCGCCCAGGATCAATTGCGCAGCGGCAAGCTGATTGCGGACGTGGCACTTGAGGCGGGGTTCGCCGATCAGGCGCATTTTCAACGGGCATTCAAACAACACCTGGCGGCGACACCGGGGCAGTATCGGGGGTGATACCCGAGGTTTTACCTCAATCTGTGGTTGGGTTAAATCTGTGGCGAGGGAGCTTGCTCCCGCTCGACGGCGAAGCCGTCGCAAAACCTGCCTACATGATTGATCTGAAGAAAAGCGGGGGCCGCTACGCAGCCCAGCGGGAGCAAGCTCCCTCGCCACAATTTTTGTGTTGATCGCCGTTACGGCAGCAACAGGTACACCGCG
>NZ_JBWKXF010000064.1:0-31286 GCF_059422645.1 Pseudomonas sp. GW821-FHT01C01
ACGATGCATCGCCGATGGTAGTGTGGGGTTTCCCCATGTGAGAGTAGGTCATCGTCAAGATTAAATTCCGAAACCCCTATCTGCGTACGCAGGTAGGGGTTTTGTTTATCCTCGAAAAAAGCATTCTGAGACTGGTGCGGGAATTGAATTGCATCTGGTTTCGTGGACATTCCGAGCGACCGTTGTTGGATCAATCATTGTCGATCTGGAGTTCATGCAAAAGAAATCCAAGTGAATCTGGCGCTGCCCTATGGCTTTTCTCCGAGCGCTGTTCATCCCAGGGCATAGAGTCATCGGTGCAGAAATCTCCAACACACTCCATGCTCAGCTTGGCCTCGATAAGTCCCAGCGGAATCCAAAAGTAAGGCGTCTCGCGCAGGGCATTAGGCACGGTCGAGCCACATCGCGAGCAAAAGTCATTCCTATACCCGCTGGGTTTGCGCCAGCTGTTGATTGCTCCTTGCCCTTCTTCCCATCGAAAATCACGGGCCCTTACTAGCGTGGCGAGATTATGGCCGACCCCGGTTTGCTTGCGGCATAGGGTGCAGTGGCAGCGATAAAAAAATCGTGGCTCAACCCCTAGAGAAAAGCGTACAGCCCCGCAAAGACATTGCCCTGACGTCATGGATATCTCCCTTGAAGAATTATGTGTCAGTGTTTCGTGCTAGCTCGGAAAAAGAGGTGGTCCTCCTAGTTCGTGCCTCTAATTTCCTGGACGCATCCGACGGGCTCCTTTTTGGCCGATCGCTGCCTGTCGCGAAAGGTAGCGTGCGACCCCGTGCTCGGTCGAGGCGAACTGCCGGGAACAGGTTCAGGTCCAGGGCTCGTTGCCATTGCTGGTCGTCGAGCACCTCATAGCTACCCACTGGAGCCGATGGGCGCCAGCGGCATGGACGATGATATCGAGCCCGCCGAGATGCTCATAGACGGCATCAACGACGCTGGTGCAACCCTCGGAGGTGGTGATGTCCGCCGCGACGAAGATGTCCTCGGGAATGTGTTCGGGACGTGAACGCGCAGCAGTCAGGACTTTTGCACCAGCCTCGTGCAGACGCAAGACAACGGCTTCACCAATACCCTTGGTCCCCTCCGGTGATCAATGCACGGCGGCCTTCAAGTTCCAGAGCCATGCTCATCAGCGAATCTCCAGGGATGCGATCTTGTCGTCGGCGAGTCCAACGGTGTAGGTAAGCTCGATGGGGCTACCAGGGAAGTTCCCGGTAAGCCGGGCGAGCAACGTCACAATCTGTCCTTTCTGCGAGCTGCTCAATGGTTCGATGCTGTATTGATACTTGGCCTGCGAAGCTTGCTTCCAGGCTTTGATGGCCTCCAGCCCATTGTACGTCTGGCCTTCGTCGCGCACAGTGGCGTCCTTGTTAAAGCAGCGCTCCAATATCTCGATGTCGGTATTTTTTTCGGCGGCAAGGTAGCTGGCGATTGATTCAGGCAATTCGATTTTCATGGCGTATTTCCTCGCTGGTGTACGGATTGCTTCACCCACATGCTCGCTGTAGGCATTACCAAATGACAAGAACCCACGAAAAAGTAAGTTAGGGAAATATGAGAGCAATCTATACCCCGGCGACCGCAGCCAGTGGCGTGGAAGCAGTATTCAGGCAACTCGAAGGACGCTGGAAATTGGTGATCCTGTTCCACCTCTTCGGAGGCCAGGTACAACGTTTTTCCGAGCTGGAAAAGCTGATCCCCGAGATATCCCAGAAGATGCTTGCCCAGCAGTTACGTCAGTTGGAATTGGATGGCATTGTGCATCGCACCGCCTATCCGCAAGTACCACCTAAGGTCGAATATCGCGTGACAGAATGGGGCCAAGCGCTGTGTCCAGCACTAGATGCACTGTTGAAATGGGCGGAACTACGGGAGACGCTCAAACCAGAAAGTTGAACCAGGCAGGATTCACAGCCTGGCTGAGAGGCAGCTTCTGGCCCAGGCTGTGTGAAAACGCATGCACCGTTTGAAGTCTGCGTTGCTATGTAAAATCTGGCAGCGTTTGGCTGGTTCAGCAGACCTGAAATTTGCGTAGGAATGCGATTTCCGTTGCGGTTCTGAGTGTCAAACTCGCTCTAAAACGTTTTCACACAGCCTGGGTCGATTGCTGCCTGTTGCGTATAGCGGAAATGCCAGTACTTGCGCCCGTTCGGCTGAACCAAGGGCAAGGCCCGAGCTATCACCTAATGTGTATTGCTTGTCGGTAGGCTTGGACGCTTTGACTTGCAGGGCGGTGAGGGGCATGGCTGTACACCTCCAGTTCTCGAACTGGAATCTGTACAGAAAATGTACCAAAAAGAGGTTGGCTTGCAAGGGACGGGGATGGAACCCCAGAGACCAAAAAGCCCGCAGTTAGCGGGCTCTAGGGGTGTTGCGTAGACGCTGGTAGTCGTCTATGTACTGCAAATGGTGCCCCGAGGGAGACTCGAACTCCCACTCCTTTCGAAAACGGATTTTGAATCCGCCGCGTCTACCAATTCCGCCATCAGGGCTCAATGGCGGCGAAGTATAGAGATGAGATAACCGCTGGTCAATCAGGTACATGGAGAATTTTTGATATTTCCGCTAGACTTCCCGGCCCTGCTAGACGAACCCCATCATGCGCGTTGCTGACTTTACCTTCGAGCTCCCTGATTCGCTGATTGCCCGCCATCCTTTGGCCGAGCGTCGCAATAGTCGCCTGTTGACCCTGGATGGGGTCAGCGGCGCCCTGGCACACCGTCAATTCACTGATTTGCTTGAGCATTTGCGCCCGGGCGACTTGATGGTGTTCAACAATACCCGGGTGATTCCGGCACGGCTGTTTGGCCAGAAGGCTTCCGGCGGCAAGCTGGAAATCCTCGTGGAGCGGGTGCTCGACAGTCATCGCGTGCTGGCTCATGTGCGCTCCAGCAAGTCGCCGAAGCCGGGGTCGAAGATCCTCATCGACGGTGGTGGCGAGGCCGAAATGTTGGCGCGCCACGATGCGTTGTTCGAGCTGGGGTTTGCCGAAGAGGTGTTGCCGCTGCTCGACCGCGTCGGGCACATGCCGTTGCCTCCTTATATAGACCGCCCGGATGAAGGCTCGGACCGCGAGCGTTATCAGACGGTGTACGCCGAGCGCCTGGGCGCGGTGGCGGCACCGACGGCCGGGCTGCATTTCGATCAGTCGCTGATGGAGGCGATTGCGGCCAAGGGCGTCGAAACCGCGTTCGTGACCTTGCACGTCGGTGCGGGTACGTTCCAGCCGGTGCGGGTCGAGAAAATCGAAGACCACCACATGCACAGCGAATGGCTGGAAGTCGGCCAGGACGTGGTCGATGCCGTTGCCGCCTGTCGCGCTCGTGGTGGTCGCGTCGTGGCCGTGGGGACCACCAGCGTGCGTTCCCTGGAAAGCGCCGCCCGCGATGGCGTGCTCAAGCCGTTCAGCGGCGACACCGACATCTTTATCTACCCGGGCCGGCCGTTTCATGTGGTCGATGCTCTGGTCACCAACTTCCATTTGCCCGAATCCACGTTGTTGATGCTGGTTTCGGCGTTCGCCGGTTATCCCGAAACCATGGCCGCCTATAAAGCCGCGGTCGACAACGGATACCGCTTTTTCAGCTACGGTGATGCGATGTTCATCACCCGTAATCCCGCGCCACGCGGCCCAGAGGAAACAGTATGAGTCGCACCTGCCGTATGTCTTTCGAGCTGCTTGCCACCGATGGCAAAGCTCGTCGTGGTCGCCTGACCTTCCCGCGCGGTACCGTCGAGACCCCGGCATTCATGCCGGTGGGCACGTACGGCACGGTCAAGGGCATGCTGCCACGGGATATCGAGGCGACTGGCGCCGAAATCATTCTGGGCAACACCTTTCACCTGTGGCTGCGTCCTGGCACGGAAGTGATCAAGAAGCACGGCGACCTGCACGATTTCATGCAGTGGAAAGGCCCGATTCTGACCGACTCCGGCGGTTTCCAGGTGTTCAGCCTGGGCGCCATGCGCAAGATCAAGGAGGAGGGCGTGACCTTCGCCTCTCCGGTCGACGGCGCCAAGGTGTTCATGGGGCCGGAAGAGTCGATGCAGGTCCAGCGTGACCTGGGCTCCGACATCGTGATGATTTTCGACGAATGCACGCCGTACCCGGCCGACGAAGACGTCGCCCGCGTGTCCATGGAGTTGTCGCTGCGTTGGGCCCAGCGCTCGAAAAACGCCCATGGCGACAACACCGCGGCGTTGTTCGGTATCGTTCAGGGCGGCATGCACCAGGACCTGCGCATGCGCTCCCTGGAAGGCCTGGACAAGATCGGCTTCGACGGCCTGGCGATCGGCGGTCTGTCGGTGGGCGAGCCCAAGCACGAGATGATCAAGGTGCTGGATTATCTGCCGGGCATGATGCCGGCTGACAAACCTCGTTACCTTATGGGCGTTGGCAAACCGGAAGATCTGGTTGAGGGTGTGTGCCGCGGTGTGGACATGTTCGATTGCGTGATGCCAACCCGTAATGCCCGCAACGGGCATCTGTTCATTGATACTGGTGTGCTGAAGATCCGAAACGCGTTCCATCGCCATGATGATTCGCCGCTCGATCCGACCTGCGATTGCTATACCTGCCAGAACTTCTCCCGTGCTTATCTGCATCACCTGGACAAGTGCGGCGAAATGCTGGGGAGCATGCTCAATACCATCCATAACTTGCGCCATTATCAAGTGCTTATGGCTGGTTTGCGCGAGGCTATTCAACAGGGTACATTGGCCGCCTTTGTCGATGCCTTCTACGCCAAACGCGGGCTTCCCGTTCCGCCTTTGGACTAAGTTTTCTGACCCCAATATTCAACATTTGCAACTGGAGTGCTAAATGAGCTTTTTTATCTCTAATGCCATGGCAGACGCTGCAGCACCTGCGGCAGCCCCTATGGGCGGCGGCTTTGAGTGGATTTTCCTGGTCGGCTTCCTGGTCATCTTCTACCTGATGATCTGGCGTCCACAGGCCAAGCGCGCCAAAGAGCAGAAAAACCTGCTGAGCAGCCTGCAAAAGGGCGACGAAGTTGTGACCACTGGCGGCATCGCCGGCAAGATCACTAAAGTGGCCGACGATTTCGTCGTTCTGGAAGTTTCCGACACTGTCGAAATGAAATTCCAGAAAGGCGCCATCGCCGCCACGCTGCCAAAAGGCACGCTCAAAGCGATCTAAGTTTCAACTTCATACTCAATCGACGGGGCGCGCAAGGCGCCCCGCGTCATAAGCGGGCGGCGTGATGCTGAACAAATACCCTCTGTGGAAATACATTCTGATCCTGGCGGTGCTGGCGGTCGGTCTGATTTATTCCGCTCCCAATCTTTATCCTGATGACCCGGCCATTCAGGTCAGCGGTGCAAGCACTGCGCTGCTGGTCAATCAGGCTGATCTGGATCGTGTGAGCACAGCGCTCAAGGAATCCGGGATCAACGTCAAGGCAGCTACCCTGTCTGCCAGCGGCAAGGGCGGCCTGATTCGCCTGACCAAGGCTGAAGATCAATTGCCGGCCAAGGACGTTGTACGCAAGGCGTTGGGTGATGACTACGTCGTTGCATTGAACCTGGCACAAACCACCCCGCAATGGCTGCGCAACCTCGCTGCGCACCCGATGAAGCTGGGGCTGGACTTGTCCGGTGGTGTGCACTTCCTGCTGGAAGTGGACATGGACAAAGCCCTCGATGCGCGCCTGAAAGTCTACGAAGGCGACGTCAAGAGCCTGCTGCGTAAAGAGAAGCTGCGCTATCGCAGCCTGCCGCAACTCAACGGTGCCATCCAGCTGGGCTTCGCTGATGAAGACAGCCGCGAACAGGCCCGTGTGCTGGTCCGCAAGAACTTCAACGATTTCGACATTGTTCCGGCCGACCTCAATGGCCAACCGGTGCTGCGTCTGGCGATGACCCCGGCCAAGCTGGCGGAAATCCGCGAATACTCCATCAAGCAGAACTTGACCACGGTGCGTAACCGCGTCAACGAGCTGGGTGTTGCCGAACCGATCGTTCAGCGCCAGGGCGCCAACCGCATCGTGGTTGAGCTGCCAGGCGTGCAGGACACCGCCGAAGCCAAGCGTATCCTCGGCAAGACGGCGAACCTGGAGTTCCGTCTGGCGGCAGAGCCTGGCGCTTCGAAAGCCACTTCCGAATCCTTCGAGTTCCGTGAAGGCAAGCGTCCTCCTGCTCTGATCGAGCGCGGCTTGATCATCACCGGTGACCAGGTGACTGACGCCAAGGCTGGCTTCGGCGAGCACGGCACACCGGAAGTGAACATTCGTCTGGACGGTCATGGCGGCGAGCTGATGAGCCGTGCGACCCGTTCGAACGTTGGTCGCAGCATGGCAGTGATCTTTATCGAACAGCGTCCGGTCACCACTTACACCAAACAAGTGGTCGATGGCGTCGAAAAAGACGTGGCGGTGCAGTCGTTCAAGGAAGAGAAGAAAATCATCAGCCTGGCGACCATCCAGTCGCCGCTGGGTGCTCAATTCCGCATCACTGGCCTGAACGGCCAGGGCGAGTCGTCCGAACTGGCGCTGCTGCTGCGTGCCGGTGGTCTGGCTGCGCCGATGTACTTTGCTGAAGAACGCACTATCGGTCCAAGCCTGGGTGCTGACAACATCACCAAGGGTATCGATGCATCGCTGTGGGGCATGTTGTTCGTCTCGCTGTTCATCATGGCCATCTACCGCTTCTTCGGCCTCATCGCCACCGTCGCCCTGGCGGTGAACATGGTGATGCTGCTGGCGCTGATGTCACTGCTGGGTGCAACGCTGACCCTGCCGGGCATCGCCGGTATCGTGTTGACCATGGGTATGGCGGTCGACGCCAACGTGCTGATCTTCTCGCGGATCCGTGAAGAGATCGCCGCCGGCATGACCGTGCAGCGTGCAATCAACGAAGGCTTCGGCCGGGCATTCACCGCGATTCTCGACGCCAACCTGACCACTTTGCTGGTCGGCGGCATCCTCTTTGCCATGGGCACCGGCCCGGTCAAGGGCTTCGCAGTGACCATGTCCCTCGGGATCTTTACCTCGATGTTCACGGCCATCATGGTGACCCGCGCGATGGTCAACCTGATCTTCGGCGGTCGTGACTTCAAGAAGTTGTGGATTTAAGGGGCTGCCATGTTACGTACAATCAACTTCATGGGCGTTCGCAACTTTGCGTTCGGCGTCACATTGTTCCTTACCGCGCTGGCAATGTTCAGTGTCTTTCACAAGGGCATGAACTGGGGCCTGGACTTCACTGGCGGTACGCTCATCGAGCTGACCTACGAGCGTCCGGCCGATGTCACCAAGGTGCGTGAGCAGTTGGTGACCGCGGGTTATCACGAAGCCATCGTGCAGAACTTCGGTGCAACTACCGATCTGCTGGTGCGTATGCCAGGCGAAGATCCGCAACTGGGTCACCAGGTAGCCGAAGCCTTGCAGAAGGTCGGTGGCGAGAACCCGGCGGCGGTCAAGCGTGTCGAGTTCGTCGGCCCGCAGGTGGGTGAAGAGCTGCGCGACCAGGGCGGCCTCGGCATGCTGATGGCGCTGGGCGGCATTCTGATCTACCTGGCTTTCCGCTTTCAGTGGAAGTTCGCGGTCGGTGCGATCGTATCGCTGATCCACGACGTGATCGTGACCGTCGGTATCCTGTCGTTCTTCCAGATCACCTTCGACCTGACGGTGCTGGCGGCGGTATTGGCGATCATCGGTTACTCGCTCAACGACACCATCGTGGTATTCGACCGGGTTCGTGAGAACTTCCGCGTGTTGCGCAAGGCCAGCCTGATCGAGAACATCAACATCTCGACCACGCAAACCCTGCTGCGGACTATGGCGACGTCGATCTCCACTTTGCTGGCGATCGCGGCACTGCTGTTCTTCGGCGGCGACAACCTGTTCGGCTTCTCCATCGCCCTGTTCATCGGTGTTCTGGCGGGTACTTACTCGTCGATCTACATCGCGAACGTGGTGCTGATCTGGCTGAACCTGAGCACTGAAGATCTGATTCCTCCGGCGAATACCGAGAAGGAAGTCGACGACCGTCCTTGAAGGAAATTTCCTAGGGTGGTGTAGTCCAAAAAAGGCGCGAGTTGAACTCGCGCCTTTTTTTGTGCTCCAAGGCTGGGAGAAGCGCGGACATGTTCCGCATGTGATGGTCCAGGAGGTTCATGTGAACAAGTCGATGCTGGTTGGTGCGGTACTGGGTGCTGTCGGTGTGACTGCCGGGGGTGCTGTGGCCACCTACAGCCTGGTTAAGAAAAGCGGTCCTGAGTTTGCTCAGGTTCTAGCCGTTGAGCCGGTCAAGACACAAATCAAGACTCCACGTGAAGTATGCAAGGATGTAACGGTCACCCGGCAGGCGCCGGTGAAAGATCAACATCAGATCGCCGGTACGGTGGTCGGTGCATTGGCAGGTGGTTTGCTGGGTAACCAGATCGGTGGCGGCACCGGCAAGAAAATTGCCACGGTTGCGGGCGCTGTCGGTGGTGGTTACGCCGGTAACAAGGTTCAGGAGGGCATGCAAGAGCGTGACACCTACACCACGACCCAGACCCGTTGTAATACGGTGAACGACATCAGCGACAAAGTAGTGGGTTACGACGTGCGTTACTCGCTGGATGGCAAGGAAGGCAAGGTGCGCATGGACCGAGATCCGGGCAACCAGATTCCGGTGGATAAGGAAGGCAAGCTGATCTTGTCGGAGAATCAGCAGGGGCAGTGATCTGCTGACGCCAGATAAAAAAAGCACCCTGCGGGGTGCTTTTTTTTGTGCCCGCAATTTCTGCATCACCACCAATCCCCCTGTGGGAGCGGGCTTGCTCGCGAAGGCGGTGTATCAGTCACTATTAATGCTGGCTGACACGCCGCCTTCGCGAGCAAGCCCGCTCCCACATTGGTGCTGTGGTGTTATTGGGGCTGGATTTCAGGCATAAAAAAAGCACCCCGAAAGGTGCTTTTTTCTGTCGCGGGAAGCTTAGCGCTTCAGCGATGCCGGCAGGTGCGGCTGGATAGCCGTCAGGACTGCCTTGAAGCATTTGGTATTGCCGGCAACGACGTGGCCTTTTTCAAGGAAGTCGTGACCGCCGGTGAAGTCGCTCACCAGACCGCCGGCTTCCTGGATCAGCAGGGCGCCTGCCGCCATGTCCCACTCGGACAGGCCCGACTCCCAGAACGCGTCGAAACGGCCGGCGGCCACGTAGGCCAGGTCCAGGCTTGCCGAACCGGCGCGGCGGATGCCGGCAGTCTGGCCAACCAGGGCGCGGAACATGCCCAGGTAGTTGTCGAGGTTGTCCATCTGGTCGTCACGGAACGGGAAGCCGGTACCCAGCAGGGCGCCGTCCAGGCTGGTACGGCCGCTGACGCGCAGGCGACGACCGTTCAGTTGGGCGCCGCGACCACGGCTGGCGGTGAATTCTTCCTGGCGAACCGGGTCCAGAACAACGGCGTGTTCCAGGCGACCGCGGTATTTGCAGGCAATGCTGACAGCGAAGTGAGGAATGCCGCGCAGGAAGTTGGTGGTGCCGTCCAGCGGATCGATGATCCACAGGTACTCTTCGCCTTCGATACCGGTGCCGGCGTGCATGCCGGTCTCTTCACCCATGATCGAGTGATTCGGGTACGCCTTGCGCAGGGCGTCGATGATTTTCTGTTCGGCGGCGCGATCCACCTCGGATACGTAATCCTTGGCGTCTTTTTCGTCGACCTTGATGGTATCCAGGCGCTCGATGGAGCGGAAGATCAATTCACTGGCGCTGCGGGCGGCGCGCAGCGCGATATTCAGCATGGGCTGCATGGATGTGTCACCTAAGGTTGTTAAAGAAAGCCGGGCATTCTATCAGAAAGTTTCTACAGGAGAAGGACGACGTTCGCTTTCATAGCTTAACGGTAGGTGTAGCTGTAAGATTCTGCTCCCGATTATTGTGTTCGAGAGCGCCTCCCTTGCTGCAAAACATTCGTGTCGTCCTGGTCAATACCAGCCATCCGGGCAATATCGGCGGGGCTGCGCGTGCCATGAAGAACATGGGGCTGTCGCGGCTGGTGCTGGTCGAGCCTCGTCTGTTCCCGCATCACGAGGCCGATGCCCGTGCCTCCGGTGCCGGGGACATCCTTGAAAACGCGCAAGTCGTCGCCACCTTGGAAGATGCCTTGGTCGGTTGCAACCTGGTGCTCGGTACCAGTGCCCGTGACCGGCGCATTCCCTGGCCGCTGCTCGATCCCCGCGAATGCGGAGCGAAGGTAGTCGAGGAAGCGGGGCAGGGTGCGGAAATCGCCCTGGTGTTCGGGCGTGAAGATTCCGGCCTGACCAACGAAGAGCTGCAGCGATGTCATTACCATGTGCACATTCCATCGGACCCTGAGTTCAGCTCGCTGAATCTTGGGGCGGCGGTGCAGGTGTTGGGTTATGAAGTGCGCATGTCCTGGCTGGCGGCCCAAGGTCAGCCGAGCAAGGTCGAGAAGGAAGAAGTGGCTTCCGTCAAAAGCGCTGAGCTGGCGACCATGGACGAACTGGAGCGATTCTATGAGCACCTGGAGCAAACCCTGGTGGCCATCGAATTCCTCGATCCGGAAAAACCACGGCACTTGATGGCGCGCCTGCGCCGGTTGTACGGACGCAGCTCGGTCAGCCGGGCGGAAATGAATATTTTGCGTGGCATCCTCACGGAAACCCAGAAAGCGGCCCGTGGTGAGCTACTAAAGCGGAAGGATTAATGATGTTCGAGCGTTTGCGTGAAGATATCCAGAGCGTATTCCACCGAGACCCGGCGGCGCGTAACGCTTTTGAAGTCCTGACTTGCTACCCCGGCATGCACGCCATCTGGATTCACCGTTTGTCGGCAGCCTTGTGGCGTGCGGACCTGAAATGGCTGGCGCGGCTGGTGTCGAACTTCGGTCGCTGGTTGACCGGGATCGAGATTCATCCGGGGGCCAAGGTGGGGCGGCGCTTCTTTATTGACCATGGCATGGGTATCGTCATCGGTGAAACCGCCGAGATCGGCGATGACGTCACTCTTTATCAGGGCGTGACACTGGGCGGCACCAGCTGGAACAAGGGCAAGCGTCACCCGACCTTGGGTGATGGCGTAGTGGTCGGTGCTGGCGCCAAGGTGCTCGGGCCGTTCACTGTCGGCGCAGGCGCCAAGGTCGGTTCCAACGCGGTGGTGACCAAGGCTGTACCACCGGGAGCGACCGTGGTGGGGATTCCGGGGCGGATCATCGTCAAGTCAGACGAAGAACAGGACGCCAAGCGCAAGGCCATGGCCGAAAAGATCGGGTTCGATGCCTACGGCGTCAGCGAAGACATGCCTGACCCGGTGGCCCGCGCCATCAATCAATTGCTCGATCACCTGCAGGCGGTCGATGGCCGTCTGGAAGGTATGTGTGGTGCGTTGAAGGATCTGGGCAGTAATTACTGTGCGAAAGATCTGCCTGAGCTGCGCGAAGAAGACTTCGCCTGTGTGAAGGACAAGGATCAGAGTCAGGCCAGCTAGACCGCGTCGACCTCTTCGCGAGCAAGCCCGCTCCCACATTGAGCTGTGCCCGTCTGGCCAACTGTGGGAGCGGGCTTGCTCGCGAAGAACGGTGACGCGGTATTGCTGGTCGTTCAGGCCCAGCCTTTGCTATGATGCGCGCGCTCTTTTGCGGGTAAACCTGACTAAAGTACTAGGTCTTATAGTTGACTTAAATACTCGGGAATTGCATACTCGCCTCATTCCGAACTCCGTGGTAATTGTCCATGCGACTGACTACAAAAGGCCGATACGCCGTGACCGCCATGCTTGACCTGGCGTTGCACGCGCAGCACGGGCCCGTGTCCCTGGCCGATATCTCCGAGCGCCAAGGCATCTCCCTGTCCTACCTCGAACAGCTTTTCGCCAAGCTGCGCCGCAGCAATCTGGTGTCCAGTGTGCGTGGTCCGGGCGGCGGCTACCAGTTGTCCCGCGACATGCAGGGCATCCAGGTCGCCCAGGTGATCGATGCGGTGAACGAATCGGTCGATGCAACCAAATGCCAGGGGCAGGGTGATTGCCATCAAGGCGACACCTGTCTGACCCACCACTTGTGGTGCGATCTGAGCCTGCAGATTCACGAATTTCTGAGCGGTATCAGCTTGGCTGATCTTGTGACTCGCCGTGAGGTGCAAGAAGTAGCCCAGCGTCAGGACCAGCGCCGTTGCAATAGCAAGGTGCCACGCCTGGACAAGATTGAAGCGTCCGCCGTCGAATGACAGCCAAAGAGCTAGCGGCACGCCAGCCAGCCTGATTTAGGAGATAGTCCATGAAATTGCCGATTTACCTTGATTACTCTGCGACCACCCCGGTTGATCCGCGTGTCGCGCAAAAAATGAGTGAATGCCTGCTGGTCGACGGAAACTTCGGTAACCCGGCGTCCCGTTCCCACGTGTTCGGCTGGAAAGCTGAAGAGTCCGTTGAAAACGCTCGCCGTCAGGTCGCCGACCTGGTCAACGCCGATCCGCGTGAAATCGTCTGGACCTCCGGTGCCACCGAATCCGACAACCTGGCAATCAAGGGTGCGGCGCATTTCTATGCCACCAAAGGCAAACACCTGATCACCACCAAGATTGAGCACAAGGCTGTCCTCGACACCATGCGCCAACTGGAGCGTGAAGGTTTTGAGGTCACCTACATCGAGCCTCGCACCGATGGCCTGGTGACGCCTGAGATGATCGAAGCGGAACTGCGTGACGACACCATCCTGGTCTCGGTCATGCATGTGAACAACGAAATCGGCACCATCAACGACATCGCAGCCATCGGCGAACTGACCCGCTCCAAGGGCATCCTGTTCCACGTCGACGCTGCTCAGTCTACCGGCAAGGTCGACATCGACCTGTCGAAGCTGAAAGTCGACATGATGTCGTTCTCTGCCCACAAGACCTACGGCCCTAAAGGCATCGGTGCCCTGTATGTGAGCCGCAAGCCGCGTGTGCGCATCGAAGCGACCATGCACGGTGGCGGTCACGAGCGCGGCATGCGTTCCGGCACCCTGGCGACCCACCAGATCGTCGGCATGGGCGAAGCTTTCCGTGTGGCCAAGGAAGACATGGCTGCCGAGAACGTGCGCATCAAGGCCCTGAGCGACCGATTCTTCAAGCAGGTCGAGCACCTGGAAGAGTTGTACGTCAACGGCAGCATGACCGCCCGCGTTCCGCACAACCTGAACCTGAGTTTCAACTACGTTGAAGGCGAGTCGCTGATCATGGCGCTCAAGGATCTGGCGGTTTCGTCCGGTTCGGCCTGCACCTCGGCTTCCCTCGAGCCTTCGTACGTACTGCGCGCCCTGGGCCGCAACGACGAACTGGCACACAGTTCGATCCGTTTCACCTTCGGCCGTTTCACCACCGAAGAAGAAATCGACTACGCCGCGCAGAAAGTCTGCGAGGCCGTTACCAAGCTGCGCGCTCTGTCGCCGCTGTGGGACATGTACAAAGACGGTGTCGACATTTCGAAAATCGAGTGGGCGGCACACTGATTTCAAGTCGCCGCAAACCAGCCCTGCGCACGATGGTGGCAGGGCTCAAAGAGCGACTCTCTGATGAGTGAGGATTAAGAATCATGGCTTACAGCGAAAAGGTCATCGACCACTACGAAAACCCGCGCAACGTCGGCAAGATGGACGCGGAAGATCCTGATGTCGGCACCGGCATGGTCGGCGCTCCGGCATGCGGCGACGTGATGCGCCTGCAGATCAAGGTCAACGACGCCGGTATCATCGAAGATGCCAAGTTCAAGACCTATGGCTGCGGTTCGGCTATCGCTTCCAGCTCCCTCGCCACCGAGTGGATGAAGGGCAAGACCCTGGACGAAGCGGAAACCATCAAGAACACTCAGCTGGCTGAAGAGCTGGCCCTGCCGCCAGTGAAAATTCACTGCTCGGTACTTGCTGAAGACGCCATCAAGGCGGCTGTTCGCGACTACAAGCAGAAGAAAGGCTTGATCTGATTTTCGAGTTTTGGCGACGAGTAAGGAGTCACCGATGGCTATCAGCATGACAGAAGCGGCTGCTCGACACGTGCGGCGCTCCCTCGACGGGCGCGGCAAAGGTGAAGGGATTCGTCTGGGTGTTCGCACCACGGGCTGTTCCGGCCTTGCCTACGTGCTGGAGTTTGTCGACGAGGTGGTTGCAGAGGATCAGGTGTTCGAGAGTCATGGCGAAAAAGTGATTATCGACCCGAAAAGCCTGGCCTACCTGGATGGCACCGAGCTCGATTTCGTCAAGGAAGGGTTGAACGAAGGCTTCAAGTTCAACAACCCCAACGTACGCGGTGAATGTGGCTGCGGCGAAAGCTTCAACATCTGAGGCTTGTCGTGGGTACTCCTTGTCATTTCGCTTTATTTGAGCTGCAACCGAGTTTCGACCTGGACCTCGACCAGCTGGCTACGCGCTACCGTGAGTTGGCGCGTAGTGTTCATCCGGACCGCTTTGCCGACGCTTCCGAGCGTGAGCAGCGGCTGGCGCTAGAGCAATCCGCGAGCCTCAACGAGGCCTACCAGACGCTCAAGAACCCACCCAAACGCGCGCGTTACCTGCTCGCCTTGAGTGGTGGCGAGTTGCCGCTGGAGGTCACGGTGCATGATCCGGAGTTTCTTCTGCAGCAGATGGAGTTGCGTGAAGAGCTCGAAGACCTGCAGGACAGCGCCGACCTCAACGGCGTTGCTGTCTTCAAGCGCCGCCTGAAGGCTGCCCAAGATGAACTGAACCAAAGCTTCGCAGCTTGCTGGAACGATGCCGCGCAACGCGAACGGGCCGAGCGCCTGATGCGGCGCATGCAGTTCCTCGACAAGCTCACCTACGAAGTGCGCCAGTTAGAAGAGCGCCTCGACGATTAACCCAGTGCCGCTCCGGTCGCACGCCTGATATACAGATAAGTCCTGATAACGATGGCCCTACTGCAGATCGCCGAACCCGGCCAAAGTCCTCAACCGCACCAGCGTCGTCTGGCTGTGGGGATTGACTTGGGCACTACCAATTCGCTGGTCGCTGCATTGCGCAGTGGTCTTTCCGAGCCTCTGGCTGACGCAGAAGGGCGGGTCATCCTGCCGTCTGCCGTGCGCTACCACGCCGATCGCGTCGAAGTCGGCGAGTCGGCCAAGCTGGCTGCCGCCACCGATCCCTTGAACACCGTGCTGTCGGTCAAGCGCTTGATGGGTCGTGGTCTGTCCGACGTCAAGCAATTGGGCGAGCAACTGCCATACCGCTTTGTCGGTGGCGAGTCGCACATGCCGTTCATCGAGACGATCCAGGGCCCGAAAAGTCCGGTCGAAGTCTCGGCGGATATTCTCAAGGTCCTGCGCCAGCGCGCCGAAGCCACCCTCGGCGGTGAGCTGGTGGGTGCGGTGATCACCGTTCCGGCCTATTTCGACGATGCACAGCGTCAAGCCACCAAGGATGCGGCCAAGCTGGCCGGTCTGAACGTGCTGCGTTTGCTCAATGAGCCAACGGCGGCGGCGGTGGCGTACGGTCTGGATCAGCATGCCGAAGGCCTGGTCGCCATTTATGATCTGGGCGGCGGCACCTTCGATATTTCGATTCTGCGTCTGACCGGCGGTGTCTTCGAAGTCCTGGCTACCGGCGGCGACAGCGCCCTGGGTGGCGATGACTTCGACCACGCGATCGCTGGCTGGATCATTGAGAGCGCCGGTCTGTCCGCCGACCTCGATCCGGGTGTGCAGCGCAATTTGCTGCAAACCGCCTGCGCGGCCAAGGAAGCACTGACCAATGTTGCGGTCGTTGAAGTTGCCTATGGCGACTGGAAGGCCGAGCTGTCCCGCGAAGCTTTCGATGCGTTGATCGAGCCGATGGTGGCTCGCAGCCTGAAAGCCTGCCGTCGCGCCGTTCGCGATTCCGGCATCGAGCTGGAAGACGTGCATGCCGTGGTCATGGTGGGTGGTTCGACTCGCGTACCCCGCGTTCGCGAAGCCGTCGCCGAAGCCTTTGGTCGCCAGCCACTGACTGAAATCGACCCGGATCAAGTGGTGGCCATCGGTGCCGCGATCCAGGCTGATACGCTGGCCGGCAACAAGCGCGACGGTGACGAATTGCTGCTGCTCGACGTGATCCCGTTGTCCCTTGGTCTGGAAACCATGGGTGGCCTGATGGAGAAGGTGATTCCGCGCAACACCACCATCCCCGTCGCCCGCGCCCAGGATTTCACTACCTATAAAGACGGCCAGTCGGCCATGGCCATCCACGTATTGCAGGGTGAGCGCGAGCTGATCAGCGACTGCCGCTCCCTGGCACGCTTCGAATTGCGCGGCATTCCGGCGATGGTTGCCGGCGCGGCGAAGATTCGCGTGACCTTCCAGGTCGATGCCGATGGTCTGCTCAGTGTTTCCGCCCGCGAACTGGGTTCGGGTGTCGAAGCCAGCATTCAGGTCAAGCCGTCCTACGGCCTGACCGACGGCGAAATCGCCAAGATGCTCAAGGACTCGTTCCAGCACGCCAATGACGACAAGGTTGCCCGCGTACTGCGCGAGCAGCAGGTCGACGCCCAACGCCTGATCGAAGCAGTGCAGGCCGCTCTGGAGGCCGATGGCGAGCGTTTGCTCGACGCCGAAGAGCGCTTGGTCATCGACATGCAGGTGCAGGAACTGACCGAACTGATGAAAGGTACCGATGGTTACGCCATCGAGCAGCAGACCAAGCGTCTGTCGCAAGTGACCGATGCCTTTGCTGCCCGCCGCCTGGACTCGACGGTGAAAGCCGCGCTGGCGGGGCGCAACCTGAATGAGATTGAGGAATAACGATGCCGCAGGTCATTTTTCTGCCACACGAGAAGTTCTGCCCTGAAGGCATGGTTGTAGAGGCTGAGACCGGTACGTCCATCCTCGAGCTGGCCCATGAGCACCATATCGAGATGGAAAGCGCTTGCGGTGGCGTCTGCGCTTGCACCACCTGCCACTGCATCATTCGCGAGGGTTTCGACTCGCTGGAAGAGGCTGACGAGCTGGAAGAGGACTATCTTGACAAGGCTTGGGGCCTTGAGCGTGAGTCCCGCCTGGGGTGTCAGGCCAAGGTCGGTACGGAAGACCTGACCATCGAAATTCCGAAGTATTCGCTCAACCACGCAGCCGAAGCACCGCACTGATTCAAGGAATTGTCATGAAACTCAAGTGGACTGATGTGCTGGAGATCGCGATCCAGCTGGCTGAAAGCAAGCCCGACGTGGACCCTATGTCGGTCAACTTCGTCGATCTGCGTAAATGGGTAATGGAATTACCCGATTTCGACGACATGCCTGAGCATTGTGGCGAAAAGATCCTGGAGGCCATTCAGGCCCACTGGATCGAAGAACGCGACTGAGCCACGCCGCAGGTTAGGCAATACCCGAGAACCCGCGTATAATTCGCGGGTTTAATTTTTCGTAAATTACCGTTTCTGGAGTTACACCATGGCTGTTCAACGTACTTTCTCCATCATCAAGCCTGACGCTGTTGCTAAAAACGTGATCGGCGAGATCACCACTCGTTTCGAAAAAGCTGGCCTGCGCGTTGTAGCTTCGAAACTGAAGCAACTGTCCAAAGCTGAAGCTGAAGGCTTCTACGCTGAGCACAGCGCTCGTGGTTTCTTCAACGACCTGGTTGCTTTCATGATCTCCGGTCCGGTTGTCGTTCAGGTTCTGGAAGGCGAAAACGCTATCGCTCTGAACCGTGAGCTGATGGGCGCTACCAACCCTAAAGAAGCTGCTGCCGGCACCATCCGCGCTGACTTCGCTGATTCCATCGACGCCAACGCTGTACACGGTTCGGACTCCGAAGCCGCTGCCGCTCGCGAAATCGCATACTTCTTCGCAGCTACTGAAGTAACCACTCGCTAAGCATTGGCTTAAGAGTGAAGGTGAATCCATGACTACATCGACTGTAAAAACTAACCTGCTGGGTCTGACTCAGCTGGAAATGGAAAAATTCTTCGACTCAATCGGGGAGAAGCGTTTCCGTGCCGGTCAGGTAATGAAATGGATTCACCACTTTGGCGTCGATGATTTCGATGCCATGACGAACGTCAGCAAGGCCTTGCGCGAAAAGCTCAAGGCTGTTGCTGAGGTCCGTGGTCCCGAAGTGGTCAGCGAGGACATCTCTAGCGACGGCACCCGCAAGTGGGTGGTGCGCGTGGCGTCCGGCAGCTGCGTCGAGACCGTGTACATTCCCCAGGGCAAGCGCGGCACCTTGTGCGTTTCGTCCCAGGCAGGCTGTGCCCTGGATTGCAGTTTCTGCTCCACCGGCAAGCAAGGCTTCAACAGCAACCTCACCGCCGCCGAAGTCATTGGCCAGGTGTGGATTGCCAACAAATCCTTTGGCAGCGTCCCGGCAACCGTCGACCGTGCCATCACCAACGTGGTGATGATGGGCATGGGTGAGCCGCTGCTGAACTTCGACAACGTCGTCGCGGCCATGCATTTGATGATGGACGACCTGGGCTACGGCATTTCCAAGCGCCGTGTGACGCTGTCGACCTCCGGCGTGGTGCCGATGATCGATGAGCTCTCCAAGCACATCGACGTCTCCCTGGCGTTGTCCCTGCACGCACCGAATGACGCATTGCGTAACCAATTGGTGCCGATCAACAAAAAATATCCGCTTAAGATGCTGCTCGAGTCGTGCCAGCGCTACATGTCGAATCTCGGCGAAAAGCGCGTGCTGACCATCGAGTACACCTTGCTCAAGGACGTCAACGACAAGGTCGAGCACGCGGTGGAAATGATCGAGTTGCTCAAGAACATCCCGTGCAAGATCAACCTGATCCCGTTCAACCCGTTCCCGCATTCCGGTTACGAGCGTCCGAGCAATAACGCGATTCGTCGTTTCCAGGATCAGCTTCATCATGCCGGTTTCAACGTCACCGTCCGCACCACCCGTGGTGAAGACATCGACGCCGCGTGTGGTCAATTGGTAGGGCAGGTGCTGGATCGCACCCGTCGCAGCGAACGTTATATCGCCGTGCGTGAATTGAACGCTGACAACGATATAGCTCAAAACGCTGCGAAATAACCGAGAGAGGATCTCTATGTCACTGCGCTTTGCGCTGCTTTTGCTGTTGGCCAGCCTGTGTGCTGGCTGCGTGCTTTCGGGTGACTACAACCCGATGAAGACCAGCAAGGGCCGTGATGAAGCGCGTGCGGCGTATGTGCAACTCGGTATCGGGTATTTGCAACAAGGCATGACCGAGCGCGCCAAGGTTCCGCTGAAGAAAGCGTTGGAGCTGGATGACTCCGATCCGGATGCCAATGCGGCGCTGGGGTTGGTGTTCCAGGCCGAGATGGAACCGGAATTGGCCGACGAGCATTTTCGCCAGGCACTGTCTTCCCGTCCCGACGATGCGCGAATTCTCAATAACTACGGCAGTTTTTTGTTCGAGCAGAAACGTTACAAGGAAGCCTATGAGCGCTTTGAACAAGCCGCTGCCGATACCCTGTATCCTGAGCGTTCGCGGGTGTTCGAGAACCTGGGTATGACCGCTGCGATGCTCGGTCAGCGCGATTTGGCCCGGCAGCAACTGGAAAAAGCCCTGCGCCTGAATCGCCAACAACCACGTGCGTTGCTGGAAATGGCTGAGTTGTCTTACGAAGACAGGCATTATGTGCCCGCGCGCGATTTTTACGACCGTTTTAACCAGCTCGCCGAACAAAATGCACGTAGTCTATTGCTCGGCGTTCGACTGGCAAAAGTATTTGAAGATCGCGACAAGGCCGCAAGTGCCGGCCTGCAACTAAAACGACTCTATCCCGGTACGCCGGAATATCAGCAATACCTGTCGGAGCAATGATGAAAGCGGCGCATCCCGAAGTTGTAGCAGCGAATCGCGTTAACCCCGGTGAGACTCTGCGCCAGGCCCGCGAAAGCAATGGCTGGTCGCTGGCCGAAGTGGCCCTCAAGCTCAACCTCACCGTCAATTCCCTGAGCAATCTTGAAGCGGGCCAATTCGACAAACTGCCTGGGCATACCTTTGCCCGCGGTTATATTCGTGCCTACGCCAAGTTGCTCGGCATGGATCAGGCCGTTCTGGTCCAGCAGTTCGATCAATCCACCGGCAGCGACTCCCAGGGCAGCAACGTCCACAGCCTGGGCCGTATTGAAGAACCGGTTCGGGTTTCCCACACCATCTTGCGAATTGTCAGCCTGCTGTTGCTGATTGCCGTGATCGGTGGCGGTTTTGTCTGGTGGCAGGACCAAACCTCGATGCGCACCAAGGACCTGATCGGTCTGGCTCCTGAACACGTTGAAGTCGAGGGCGCCGACGGTACGACACAGATTCATCCGCTGGACGAGCCGGAAGACCAGGCCGTCGTGGAAGGTCAGACCGAAGGCGGAACCGCCCTCGCGCTGCCACAGGCCGACACTCCGGCTGAAGCACCTGAGCAGGCTCAGTCGACTGCACCGGCCGCAGCCCCTGCTGCGCCGGCCACACCCGCCACACCCGCCGCACCCGCCGCACCCGCTCACACTACCGCACCCGTTGTCGCAACGCCGGTGACCCCGGCAACTCCGGCCGCTCCGGCTCCGGTGGTCACTGCGCCGGTAGCCCCGAGTACTCCAGCTCCAGCGGTAACCGCGCCAGTGACCGGTCAAGGCCAGGTTCAGGTGCAGTTCACCAGCGATTGCTGGACACAAGTGACCGACGGTAGCGGCAAGGTGCTGTTCAGCGGTCTCAAACGCAAAGGCGACAGTCTGGCAGTCAATGGCAAACCACCGTTCGCCGTACGCCTGGGCTTCGCCCGCGGCGCTCAGGTCAGCTACAACGGCCAGCCGGTTGATGTCGCTCCTTTCACCAGTGGCGAGACTGCTCGCCTGAAGTTGGGTCAATAAGTCATGCACGGCGAATCTCCAATCAAACGTCGCGAATCCCGCAAGATCTGGGTCGGTAACGTGCCTGTTGGCGGCGATGCGCCTATCGCTGTGCAGAGCATGACCAACAGCGACACCAACGATGTCGCGGCCACCGTCGCGCAAATCAATCGACTGGAAGCGGCCGGCGTCGATATCGTGCGGGTCTCCGTACCGGACATGGACGCTGCCGAAGCCTTCGGCAAGATCAAGCAACTGGTCAAGGTGCCCTTGGTTGCCGACATCCACTTCGACTACCGGATCGCATTGCGCGTAGCCGAACTGGGCGTCGATTGCCTGCGGATCAACCCGGGCAACATCGGCCGCGAAGACCGCGTGCGTGCGGTGGTGGATGCCGCCCGTGACCGGGGGATCCCGATCCGTATCGGCGTGAACGCCGGTTCCCTGGAAAAAGACCTGCAAAAGAAATACGGCGAACCGACCCCGGCTGCGCTGGTCGAGTCTGCCTTGCGTCACGTCGAGCACCTGGAGCGCCTGAACTTCCAGGACTTCAAGGTCAGTGTTAAAGCTTCCGATGTGTTCATGGCCGTCGAAGCCTACCGCTTGCTGGCCAAGGAAATCGTCCAGCCGCTGCACCTGGGCATCACCGAAGCCGGTGGTTTGCGTTCCGGCACGGTGAAATCTGCCGTGGGCCTCGGTATGCTGCTCGCCGAAGGGATTGGCGATACTATCCGCATCTCGTTGGCGGCCGACCCGGTCGAGGAAGTGAAAGTCGGCTACGACATTCTCAAATCCCTGCACCTGCGTTCCCGTGGCATCAACTTCATCGCCTGCCCGAGTTGCTCGCGGCAGAACTTCGATGTGGTCAAGACCATGAACGAGCTGGAAGGGCGCCTCGAAGATTTGCTGGTGCCGCTGGATGTTGCGGTCATCGGTTGCGTGGTCAACGGCCCGGGCGAAGCCAAGGAAGCCCATATCGGCTTGACCGGCGGCACGCCGAACCTGATTTACATCGACGGCAAGCCGTCGCAGAAACTGACGAATGACAATCTGGTGGATGAGCTTGAACGCTTGATCCGCCAGAAAGCGGCCGAAAAGGTCGAAGCTGACGCTGCCGTCATCGCGCGTGGCTGAGCCTGACTAAAGAGCCGAACGAATTTAAGGATTTAAAGTGAGCAAGTCTCTGCAAGCCATTCGTGGCATGAACGACATCCTGCCCGAACAGACTCCCCTGTGGCGTCATTTCGAAGGCACCGTTTCGCGCCTGCTGGATAACTACGGTTACAAGCAGATCCGCATGCCGATCGTCGAGTTCACCGAACTGTTCAAGCGTTCCATCGGTGAAGTGACCGACATCGTCGAAAAAGAGATGTACACCTTCGACGACCGCAACGGCGACTCTCTGACCCTGCGCCCTGAAGGCACGGCGGCCTGTGTGCGCGCGGTGCTGGAGCACGGCATCACCGGCGGTGGCCAGGTTCAGAAACTCTGGTACATCGGCCCGATGTTCCGCCACGAGCGTCCGCAGAAAGGCCGTTATCGCCAGTTCCACCAGATCGGTGTCGAGGTGTTCAACCTCGACGGCCCGGACATTGACGCCGAGCTGATCGTGCTGACCTGGCGCCTGTGGGGCGAACTGGGCATTCGCGATGCGGTAAAACTCGAGCTCAACAGCCTGGGCACCAGCGAATCCCGCGGCCGTTATCGCGAAGCGCTGGTCGAGTACCTCTCGGCGCACATGGACAAGCTCGACGAAGACAGCCAGCGTCGTCTGAAAACCAACCCGCTGCGGGTTCTTGATACCAAGAACGCCGACACCCAGGCGGTATTGGTCGATGCGCCGAAAATGGCCGATTACCTCGACGAAGAATCCCGCGTGCATTTCGAGGGCCTCAAGGCGCGTCTCGACGCCGCCGGCATTCCTTACGTGATCAACCCGAAGCTGGTTCGCGGGCTGGATTACTACAGCAAGACCGTTTTCGAATGGGTCACCGACAAACTCGGCGCCCAGGGCACCGTGTGTGCCGGTGGCCGTTACGACGGTCTGGTGGAGCAGATGGGCGGCAAGCCGACCGCCGGCGTTGGTTTTGCCATGGGCATCGAACGCCTGGTGCTGTTGCTGGAAACCCTGGAGCAGATCCCGGAAGAGATCTCCCGTCAGGTCGACGTTTACCTCTGTGCCTTCGGTGAAGCTGCCGAACTCGCCGGCCTGACCCTGGCGGAGCGCGTTCGTGATCAGTTGCCCAACCTGCGCCTGCAAGTGAATGCCGGCGCCGGCAGTTTCAAAAGCCAGTTCAAGAAGGCCGACAAGAGCGGCGCGTTGTATGCGCTGATCCTCGGTGACGACGAAATGGCCCAGCAAGTGGTAGGTTTCAAACCCCTGCGTGGCCAGGGCGAACAACAAAGCATTGCCTGGGATGCGCTTGCAGCACACCTGGCCACCTGCGTCGTGCAGGGTTGAAGCTGTCTAAACAGCCGAATTAGCGATTAAGGAGTATTGGGGTGTCGAGTACCGAAGACGAACATGTGGCGGAATTGAAGGAATGGTGGTCACGCAACGGTAAGCCCCTGGTTACTGGCGGCCTGTTGGCGCTGGTCATCGTGTTCGGCTGGCAGGCGTTCCACAAGTATCAGAGCAATCAGTCGCAAGGCGCCTCGATTCTCTATCAGCAATTGCTCGAGACCACGCTGACGCCTGACGGCAAGCCTGATGCGGCGCGTGTTTCGGACCTGGCCGGCAAGCTCAACAGCGAGTTCGGCGGCAGCGCATACGCGCAATACGGCAGCCTGTTCGTGGCCAAAGTGGCGGTGGACAGCGGCAAGCTGGACGACGCGGCCAGCGAACTGAAAGCCATTGTCGACAAACCGGCCAATCCGGCGCTGGGCGAAATCGCCCGTCAGCGTCTGGCCCAGGTACTCGGTGCGCAGAACAAGGCCGACGAAGCACTGAAACTGCTCGAAGGCGATGCCGACAAGGCATTCCTGGCCACTCGCGAAGAGCTCAAGGGCGACCTGCTGGTGCAGCTGGGTCGTACCGATGAGGCGAGCGCGGCGTATCAAAAAGCCAAGGCGGCACTGTCGGATGAAGCGGCGGTCGGTGGCCTGCAAATCAAGCTGGACGACCTGGCCAAAGGGGATGCGTGACGTGATTCGTTGGAAACATGCAGCATTGCTGGCTCTGGCCTTGTTGGCCGCGGGTTGCAGCAGCAACAGCAAAAAAGAATTGCCTCCGGCCGAACTGGTCGACTTCAAGGAAGAAGTGGTTCTGCACAAGCAGTGGAGTCGTTCGATCGGTGACGGTCAGGGCGAAACCTACAACATGCTGGTTCCGGCTATCGATGGCGAAACCATCTATGCCGCCGACGTCACTGGCGTGTTGATGGCGATGGACCGCAACACGGGCGACGTCAAATGGAAGAAAGATCTCGAACTGCCTGTTTCCGGCGCTGTTGGCGTTGGTTACGGTCTGGTCATGATCGGTACGCTCAAGGGTGAAATCGTTGCCCTGGACGCCATTAACGGTGACGAAAAGTGGCGCGCTCGCGTGTCCAGCGAAGTGCTGGCTCCGCCAGCCAACAACGGTGACGTTGTGGTGGTTCAGACTCAGGACGATCGTCTGATCGGCCTGGATGCCTCCACCGGTAATCGTCGCTGGATCTATGACAGCACCCCTGCGGTACTGACCCTGCGTGGTACCAGTGCGCCGATCGTGACCAACCGCCTCGCGGTGGCTGGCCTGTCGACCGGTAAAGTGGTTGCCGTGGATATCTCCAACGGCGTACCGGTGTGGGAACAGCGCGTAGCGATCCCGCAAGGTCGCTCGGAGCTGGAGCGCGTGGTCGATATCGACGGTGGCTTGCTGCTGTCGGGCGGGACACTGTATGTCGCCAGTTATCAAGGGCGCGTTGCCGCGCTGGACCTGCAAAGCGGCCGTCAGCTCTGGCAGCGTGATGCTTCCAGCTACGCCGGTGTCGCCCAGGGTTTGGGCTCCGTTTATGTGAGCCTGTCTTCGGGCACCGTTGAAGGCGTCGACGAGCGTTCTACCTCGGCCTTGTGGAGCAACGATTCGCTGGCCCGTCGTCAACTGTCGGCCCCGGAAGTGTTCTCCAGCTACGTTGCAGTCGGTGACCTGGAAGGTTACCTGCACCTGCTGAGTCAGGTGGACGGTCGTTTCGTCGGCCGTGAACGCATCGACAGCGACGGCCTGCGTGCCCGTCCGCTGGTGATGGGTGACACGATTTATGTGTATGGCAACAGCGGCAAACTGGAAGCCCTGACCATCAAGTAACGACTATGCTTGGGCTTTAACCCCCAAGCGGCTTCACCTGTATGGATGTAGGAGCGAGCTTGCTCGCGATGGACGTTAACGATGACGTTGGCGGCCTGGATAAACGCGGTGTCTTGGCGTTTTTCGCGAGCAAGCTCGCTCCTACAAATGACAACGTGATTGCCCCCGAGCACCAGCCGCTGCCTCGCAGCGGCTTTTGTATTTTCTGAAATAACGAAGTGGAGAGCCGCATGGTTCCCGTAATCGCCCTGGTGGGCCGACCGAACGTCGGCAAGTCCACCTTGTTCAACCGCCTGACCAGGACTCGTGACGCCATCGTCGGCGACTTGTCCGGTCTGACCCGTGATCGCCAGTACGGTGAGGCCAAGTGGCAAGGGCGTTCCTACATTCTGATCGACACCGGCGGTATCTCCGGTGACGAGCACGGTATGGACGAAAAGATGGCCGAGCAGTCGCTGCTGGCCATCGAAGAAGCGGATGTCGTTCTGTTCCTGGTAGATGCCAAGGCCGGTTTCACCGCCGCCGACCAGATGATCGCCGAGCATTTGCGCAAACGTAACAAGCGTTCCCACGTGGTGGCCAACAAGGTCGACAACATCGACCCGGAAATGGCCCGCGCTGAATTCGCCCCGTTGGGCATGGGCCATGCGATCCCGATCGCCGGTGCCCACGGCCGTGGTATCACTCAGTTGCTGGAAATCGCACTGAGTGACTTCCCGAAAGACGAAGACGAGCTGGAAGAAGGCGAGGAAGAAGACGTCGCTGAAGGCGAGGAAGCCAAGCGCATTCCTGGCCCAAGCGAAAAAGACGGGATCAAGATCGCGATCATCGGCCGTCCTAACGTCGGCAAGTCGACCCTGGTCAACCGCATGCTCGGTGAAGACCGGGTAATCGTCTATGACCAACCCGGCACCACCCGCGACAGTATCTACATCCCGTTCGAGCGTAACGACGAGAAGTACACGCTGATCGACACCGCCGGTGTGCGCAAGCGCGGCAAGATCCACGAAGAAGTCGAAAAGTTCTCCGTGGTCAAAACCCTGCAAGCGATCAAAGACGCCAACGTGGTGATCTTCGTGATGGACGCCCGCGAAGGTGTGGTCGATCACGACCTCAACCTGCTGGGCTTCGCCATTGAATCGGGTCGTGCGCTGGTGATTGCGATCAACAAGTGGGACGGCATGACGCCGAGCGAGCGCGACTTCGTGAAGGTCGAACTGCAGCGTCGCCTGTTCTTCGTTGACTACGCCGATATCCACTTCATCTCGGCCCTGCACGGCACTGGTGTGGGTAACCTCTACGCCTCGGTACAGAACTCGTTCAAGTCCGCGGTCACCCGCTGGCCGACGAGCCGCCTGACCCAGATTCTCGAAGACGCGGTGAGCGAGCACCAGCCGCCGATGGTCAACAGCCGGCGGATCAAGCTGCGTTATGCCCACCTCGGTGGTGCGAACCCGCCGATCATCGTGATCCACGGCAACCAGATCGAGAAGGTGCCGAAGTCTTACGTGCGCTATCTGGAAAACACTTACCGTCGTGTGCTGAAGCTGGTCGGTACGCCGATCCGCATCGAGTTCAAGGGTGGCGAGAACCCGTACGAAGGCAACAAGAACACGCTCACCGACCGTCAGGTCAACAAGAAGCGTCGCTTGATGTCGCACCACAAGAAGGCCGACAAGAAGCGTCGCGACAAGCGCTGATTCAAGTCTCCACACTAATCTTGTGTGTGGAGGGTTTGTTGTGGCGAGGGAGCTTGCTCCCGCTCGACTGCACAGCAGTCGCAAAATCAACCAGCGCGTTCTACCTGAACGATTGCGGTTGCAGATATTGGGACCGCTTCGCGGTCCAGCGGGAGCAAGCTCCCTCGCCACGGGTTTTTGTGGTGATTGCACTAGAAGAAGGGCGCCAGTTGGCGCCCTTTTTTTATGGGCACCGTTTGGGCTATCCTCGAGGGCTCCCGCGCCGTCGTTAGAGCCGGGTGTTCAGTAGGGAACCACCGATGATCACCAGCAAGCTGCCGAATGTCGGCATCACTATCTTCACTCAGATGTCTCAGCTCGCGGCACAGACCGGCGCGCTCAATCTGTCCCAGGGCTTTCCCGATTTCGCGGCCCCGCAGGCCCTGTGCGATGCGGTCGGCCGGCATATCGCCAGCGGCCATAATCAATATTCGCCAATGACCGGGCTGCCGGTGTTGCGTCAGCAGATTGCGGTGAAGATCGCCCGCAGCTATGGCACTCAGGTGGATGCGGATACTGAAGTGACGGTCACCCCAGGCGCGACCGAAGCGATTTTCTGTGCCATTCAGGCGGTTATCCACAGCGGCGACGAAGTCATCGTGTTCGACCCGGCATACGACAGCTACGAGCCCTCGGTAGAGCTGGCCGGCGGTCGTTGCGTGCACGTACAACTGGGCCTGAACGATTTCAGTATCGACTTCGAGAAGCTTGCCCAGGCACTGAGCCCGCGCACGCGGATGATCATTCTCAACTCCCCGCACAACCCCAGTGGCGCACTGATCAGCCGTGCCGAACTCGACCAGTTGGCAGCCTTGATCCGCGATCGCGACATTTATGTGATCAGCGACGAAGTCTACGAGCACCTGGTGTTTGATGGTGTGCCCCACGTCAGCGTGCTGGCCCATGAAGAGCTGTATCAGCGTGCATTCGTGGTCAGTTCGTTCGGCAAGACCTACCACGTCACCGGCTGGAAAACTGGCTACGTGGTCGCACCACCGGCCCTGACGGCGGAATTGCGCAAGGTGCACCAGTACGTCAATTTCTGCGGCGTGACCCCGCTGCAATATGCCTTGGCCGACTTCATGGCCGAACACCCGGAACACGTCGAAGAGCTGCCGGACTTCTATCAGGCCAAGCGTGATCTGTTCTGCGATCTGTTGGCGCCGTCGCGTTTCAGCTTTACCCGGGTGACCGGTACTTATTTCCAGTTGGTCGATTACTCGCAGATCCGTCCGGACCTCAATGACGTCGAGATGGCCCTGTGGATGACTCGCGAACATGGCGTGGCAAGTATCCCGATCTCGGTGTTCTACCAGACGCCTCCTGAAGGCCAGCGCCTGGTGCGACTGTGCTTTGCCAAGCGTGAGGAGACCCTGCGTGAGGCAGCGGAAAAACTATGCGTGATCTGAGTGCATTGCCCAACCTGAACGTGGCGCTGATCCAGACGTCCCTGGCCTGGCACGATCGTCAGGCCAACCTGGAGCATTTCGAACCGTTGCTGGAACAGGCTCGCGGCGCCGACCTGATCATCCTGCCGGAAATGTTTACCACTGGGTTCTCCATGGAATCCGAGGCGCTTGCCGAGCCGGAAAACGGTCCCACCAGCAAGTGGCTGCGGGTTCAGGCGGCGAAGCTGGATGCGGTGATCACCGGTAGTGTCATCGTTCAGGCCGCCGACGGCAGTCACCGCAATCGCCTGCTGTGGGCGCGTCCGGACGGCGAAGTGTTGCACTACGACAAGCGTCACCTGTTCCGCATGGCCGGCGAGCATAACCACTACACCCCCGGCGAACGCCAGGTGCAGTTCGAGCTCAAGGGCTGGCGGGTGCGGCCGCTGATTTGCTACGACCTGCGTTTCCCGGTGTGGAGTCGCGACGCCCAGGACACGGATCTGTTGTTGTATACCGCCAACTGGCCAGGTGCACGGCGCCAACACTGGAACCGTTTGTTGCCCGCACGGGCGATCGAAAACCTGTGCTATGTGGCGGCGGTCAATCGCATCGGGACTGATGGCAAGGGCTTTGCCTATACCGGTGACAGTCAGGTACTGGACTTCCAGGGCGAGACGTTGCTCAGTGCTGGCGAGGCGGATGGGGTGTTCAAGGTGACACTGGATGCGGCAGAGCTGGCCGCGTATCGGCAGCGGTTTCCGGCGAACCTGGATGCCGATACTTTTGAATTCACCTGAGATTTTCGCTGCCTGACATGGCCCCTTCGCGGGCAAGCCCGCTCCCACATTTGATCGCATTCTCATGAACGTACGCGGTCCCCTGTGGGAGCGGGCTTGCCCGCGAAGAGGGTCCGACAGGCGGCTAAAAAATTGCAGGCAAAAAAAGGCCCCGAGGTTCTCACCATCGGGGCCTTTTGTTTTACAGCGAAGGGCTTACGCCGCTTTCGCTTCCGGCTGGCTCAGCGAACGGTTCAGCGCGCTGAACAGGGCCTTGAAGCTGGCCGTGGTGATGTTTTCGTCGATGCCGACGCCGTGCACCGCACGTTCACCGTTGACGCGCAGTTCAATGTAGGCCGCCGCCTTGGCATTGGTGCCCGCGCCGATGGCGTGCTCGTTGTAGTCCATGATTTCCACCGGTACCGGCAGACCGGCCACCAGCGCTTCCAGGGCGCCGTTGCCCTTGCCGCGCCAGTGCAGGTTGGTTTCGCCCTGGCCTTGGCTGGCGACTTCGACTTCCACCGCGCTGTGGCCGTTCTCTTCCTGCAGGCGATGGCTGACCAGCGCGTACGGGGTGTTGGCCTGCAAGTATTCGCTGTGCAGCAGCGCGTGGATTTGCTGGGCGGTCATTTCCAGGCCCAGGCGGTCGGTTTCACGCTGCACGACCTGGCTGAACTCGATTTGCATGCGGCGCGGCAGGCTGATGCCATATTCCTGTTCCAGGAGGTAGGCGATACCACCCTTGCCCGACTGGCTGTTGACGCGGATGACCGCCTCGTAGCTGCGGCCGATGTCGGCCGGGTCGATCGGCAGGTATGGCACTTCCCACAACTCGTCCGGTTTCTGCTGGGCAAAGCCCTTGCGGATCGCATCCTGGTGCGAGCCGGAGAATGCGGTATGCACCAGGTCGCCGACGTACGGGTGACGTGGGTGCACCTGGATCTGGTTGCACTCTTCGACGACTTTGCGCACGCCGTCGATGTCGGAGAAGTCCAGCTCAGGGTTCACGCCCTGGGTGTAGAGGTTCAGGGCCACTGTCACGAGGTCGACGTTACCGGTACGCTCGCCGTTGCCGAACAGGCAGCCTTCGACACGGTCGGCGCCAGCCATCAGGCCCAGCTCGGTTGCTGCAACGCCAGTACCACGGTCGTTGTGGGTGTGCAGGCTGATGATCACGCTGTCACGACGGTTGATGTGACGGCCGAACCATTCGATCTGGTCGGCATAGATGTTTGGCGTCGCGCATTCGACGGTGGCCGGCAGGTTGAGGATCATCTTGTGCTCGGGCGTCGGGTTCCAGACTTCGATTACCGCGTCGCAGACTTCCTTGGCGAACTCAAGCTCGGTTGCGCTGAAGGTTTCTGGCGAGTATTCGAAGGTCCACTCGGTGTCCGGCTGCATGGCTGCGTACTTGACGAACAGCTTGGCGGCGTTCACGGCGATGGCCTTGACCCCGTCCTTGTCCTGGTTGAAGACAATGCGGCGGAAGGAAGGGGAGGTGGCGTTGTACAGGTGAACGATGGCTTTCTTCGCGCCGCGCAGGGATTCGAAAGTGCGCTCGATCAGGTCTTCACGGCCCTGGGTCAGCACCTGGATGGTGGTGTCGTCCGGGATGTGGTTGCCTTCGATCAGGGTGCGAACGAAGTCGAAGTCGGTTTGCGACGCAGCCGGGAACGAGGCTTCGATTTCCTTCACGCCGACCTGAACCAGGGTTTTCCAGAAGCGCAGCTTCTTTACCGCGTCCATCGGTTCGATCAGCGACTGGTTGCCGTCGCGCAGGTCGGAGCTGCACCAGATTGGCGCGGCGGTGATGGTTTTCGATGGCCAGGTGCGGTCCGGAATATCGATGGTCGGGAACGCGCGGTATTTCGAAGACGGGTCTTTGAGCATGCTCATCAGGAAATCCTTATTGTGTGGGCCGAAAAAAGGCGGCCTGCCGGTGGATCAAAAGTTCTTGGAGTAACGCTTGGGACGAGGCACCACGATTCAGCCCGGCAGTCGTGCGCTGACGAGGCACAGGCTGCAGTGCTGGCGGAGCTGAATGAGGGTGTGAGAGGTTTTCATGCCTTCAACCCTAACCGCGGGGGTGAAGGTTGGCAAGCAGTCGAAAAAAATTGAGAGGAATACTCGTGAGCGAGTATTTATCGAGATTTTATTGCTTCAAATGGTTGCGATGATCTTGTTTTTTGCGCGAGGTTTGAGCGGTGCGCAATTGAGTGAAGCAGGATTTCAGGGGGCAGCTTTGGGGGTTCTGGTGGCTGGAATGCCGTCTTCGCGGGCAAGCCCGCTCCCACAGGGATTGCGCAATCCCTGTGGGAG
>NZ_JBWKXF010000065.1:0-18421 GCF_059422645.1 Pseudomonas sp. GW821-FHT01C01
GGCGTAGCCTGCGTCCGGCTGCGCAGCAGTCGTAAAATCAGCGTTCGCGGTACGTCAGAGAGATCGTGCAAGCCGGAGTTACGGCTGCTGCACAGCCGGACGCAGCCTTCGGCAGCTGCTACAAGGAAGGCGTAGCGTCCGGGTTCGCTTGACTGATCGGCATTAGCGCAGCAGGCCCTCTTTTGGGGCCGCTTCGCAGCCCAGCGGGAGCAAGCTCCCTCGCCACATTGTTTGTGTCAGGTTCAGTTCTTACTGAGCGCCAAACATCGCCGTCCAGTAAATCCCGGCATCGCTCTTCGGATCGGTGGCGTAAGCCGCGCCCAACTCGCGGAACTGCGGGTTCATCAGGTTGGCGCAATGGCCGGGGCTGGTCAGCCAGCCTTCAACCACCTTGTGTACGCTGTCTTGTCCGGCGGCGATGTTTTCGCCGATCTGCTGGAAGTCGTAGCCGGCCAGCTCCGCGCGGTCGCCTGGTGTGCGGCCATCGCGGTCCTTGTGATCGAAGTAGTTGTGGTTGGCCATGGAGCGCGAGTTGCCTTCGGCGGCGCTGGCCAGCGTGGCGTTCCAGGCCAGCGGTGGCGCGGCGGCGAAGGATTGCGTGCCGCACTGGCGTGGCCGGGTGCGTGCGGCGTTGAGTTCGGTGAGCAGCTTCTGGCCTTCGGCCTGCCAGTCGCCCAGGCGTGCGCTCAACAACGGACGTGCGACCACGATGCGCCATTGTCGGTCCTGGCGACTGATGCCGACATCGACGAATTGCGGGTCGAGTACGATCTGGCAAAAACTCTCCTGAATCGCTTTCATCGCCGAGGCTGCATCGCGAGGCCCGGACAGGCTGATGGCCTGCACATTCTTCATGGGATACCCCGCAGTGGCCATGGCCTGCTGCAGATCACCGATGCTCGGGGCGGTCAGCACCAGGCGCGGGTCGGCCGACAGCGGCGGCAGCTCCGATGAGACCTGGCCGGCACAGCGCTGCAGTTGGCTGCGGTAGACGTTGATCGATTCGATCAATTGCGTTTCGTCCGTCGCTACGGCGTTGGCGGTGAATACCAGGCCCAGTGACAAACCGGCAAAACGCATTGCGGATGAAATGAAACCCATGAAAATCCCCCTTGAGCAGATTGCATCCATGATGCGCGAAGTTGACCCATCCAGGACAACGGATTTATCCAGAGTGTAGTGGGGTGGGTGAAATCATTTGACTACTACACTGAGTCGAACCACTCACCGAGTGATATCGATCATGCGCTTCGACTGGATCGCCACCTGCCTCGCCCTCACATTGCTGGCCGGCCCGGCATCCGCTACGGATCAAGAGCAAAAACAGCAAGCGGCCGAGAACAAGGCTGAGGTGCTGGAACAGAAAGCCGCCGAGAACAACAGCCCCGCACCGGCACCCAAGGCTGAAGCGATTACCCCGTCCGAAGTCCAGGCCGTAGACCCGGCGGGCGTCGCGCCGCTGGACGACGCGATCACGTGCCTGGCCCGCTCCATTTACTGGGAAGCCAGGGGCAAGGACTCCGCCGACATGGAGGCGGTGGCCAACGTGGTCATGAATCGCCTGGGCCACGAGGGTTTTCCGGACACGGTGTGCAAAGTGGTCAAGCAGGGCTCGGAAACCAAGAGTTGCCAGTTCTCCTGGTGGTGTGACGGCAAATCCGATTCGGTCCAGGAAGAGGTGCCTTACACGATGGCCAAGGAGATCGCGCGCAAGGCCCTGAACAAGGAACTTCCGGATCGCACCCAGGGTGCCCTGTACTTCCATGATCGTACCGTCAAGCCGGATTGGGCCAAGGAATACATCAAGACCGTGGACATCGGCTTGTTCCGGTTTTACAAGCCACATGACGATTCGGCCAAATAGTAGCGGCTGTTTCGGCCAAATAATGTTTTTTTGCTGAGGTTTTGCACGGCGTTATCGAAACTGAAATGTTTCTGTTTTATAAGCTTCACAACGAAACCGTGCGCGAATGACGCGATAAGCAGGAACTACACATGAAGCTGACGAGTGTCTGGATCAGTAATCTCGCGCCGATCACGGCGCAATTACCGGTGTGCGTCGTATGACCGTTCTGGTCACCGGTGCAGCCGGTTTCATCGGTTTTCATACGGTCCAGCGCTTGTGCCGCGAGGGTCAGGAGGTCGTCGGTATCGACAACCTCAACGATTACTACGACGTCGAGCTCAAACGCGCACGCCTCAAGGTGCTGGAGACTTTGCCGGGTTTTCGTTTCCAGAAAATGGACATTGTCGACAAACCGGCCCTGATGAGCTTGTTCCGGGAGCACGGTTTTACCGAGGTGGTGCACCTGGCGGCTCAAGCCGGGGTGCGCTACTCGCTGGACAATCCGGATGTCTATGCACAGTCGAACCTGGTGGGTTTCCTCAATGTGCTGGAAGCCTGTCGGCACCATCGCCCCGAGCATCTGATCTACGCCTCGAGCAGTTCGGTGTACGGCACCAACAGCAAAATGCCGTTCAGTGTTGAGGATCCTGTCGAACATCCCGTTTCGCTGTACGCCGCCAGCAAGCGCTCCAATGAGCTGCTGGCCGAAAGTTATTGCCATTTGTATGGCTTGAAAGCCAGTGGCCTGCGCTTTTTTACCGTCTACGGTCCGTGGGGCCGCCCGGACATGGCGCTGTTCAAGTTTACCGACGCCATCCTCAAAGACCTGCCCATCGACATTTACAACCAGGGGCAGATGTCGCGCGACTTTACCTACGTCGATGACATTGTCGAAGGCATCGCCCAACTGCGCCCAAAACCTCCGGTGCCGGAAGGGGCCGCCGCCGGGGTAAACCGGCTCTTCAACATTGGTCGCGGTATGCCGGTGGCGTTACTGGATTTCGTCGAGTGCCTGGAATCAGCCTTGGGCCTGCAGGCCCGGCGCAACTACATGCCGATGCAGGCCGGTGACGTGGTCAAGACCTGGGCCGATGTTTCGGCACTGGCCGAGTGGGTGGGCTTCAGCCCGCAGGTGACGCTCGAAACCGGCGTCGGAGAGTTTGTGAAGTGGTATCGGCAGTTCTATCAGATTTGAAGCGTTCGCCTCTGATCTCGAAAAAATCAAAAAAGGCGAGAGAGACCCTATGAGCCAAGACATTTTTGTATCCGTACTGATTCCCGCCAAGAACGAAGCGAACAACCTCAAGCCGTTGCTTGAGGAAATCCGCGTGGCGCTGGCCGATGAGTCTTACGAAATCATTGTCGTCGACGATGGCAGCACCGATGCGACCCTGCATGAACTGCGGCAGATCCGTCACGACGGCTTGAACACCTTGCGCATCCTGCATCATGAGCGTTCGCTGGGGCAGAGCACTTCGCTGTACCACGCGGCCCGTGAGGCCCGCGGGCAATGGCTGGCGACGCTCGACGGCGACGGCCAGAACGACCCGGCGGACATCCCCGGCATGCTGGCGCTGGTGCGCGGCGAACCGGGCAAGGTCGATGTGCAACTGGTTGCCGGGCATCGGGTCAACCGTCGCGACACGGCGAGCAAACGCTACGCCTCGCGTTTCGCCAACAACCTGCGCCGCCGCCTGCTCAAGGACGCCACCCCGGACACCGGTTGCGGCCTGAAGCTGATCGAGCGCGCGGCGTTCTTGCGCCTGCCGTACTTCGACCACATGCATCGCTATATTCCAGCCCTGATCCAGCGCCATAACGGCCGCATGATCGTGCACCCGGTCAATCACCGGCCGCGCACGGCCGGGGTGTCGAAATACGGCAACCTCGATCGCGCGCTGGTGGGGATTCTCGATTTGTTCGGTGTCTGGTGGCTGATCAAGCGTACCCGGCTGAACACCATTGCCCAGGAGATCGAAGGATGATGTTGTCTCGTGAAACTCTGTGGCTGGTGGTCGGCTTTGCCGGGCAGGTTGCCTTTACCGGGCGGTTTGTCCTGCAGTGGTTGTACAGCGAGTACAAGAAACGCAGCGTGATCCCGACCAACTTCTGGTACTTGAGCATCGTCGGCAGCACCTTGTTGCTCGCCTATGCCATTTACCGCCAGGACCCGGTGTTCATCGCCGGCCAGGCGTTTGGCTCCATCGTCTATTTTCGCAACCTGCAATTGATTGCCAAAAGCAGAAGCGTAAAGGAATAAACCATGCGTAGATCGATATCGCCACGGGTCGAATGCCTGGGCCTGATGCTGCTTGCCCTGCTGTTGATCGGCGCGGGGCTGGGGTTGCGCCAGGCACAGAATGTCGACGAGGAGCGCTTCCTCGGTGTCGCCCTGGAGATGCTGCAAAATGGCTCGTGGCTGATCCCGCACCGTGCCGCCGAAATCTACGGCGACAAACCGCCGATTTTCATGTGGGCGGTGGCGTTCTTCACTTGGCTGACCGGCAAGCCGAACATCGCCCTCTATATCCCGGGGCTGTTTTCGGCGGTGACGGTCACAGCGATGGTCTATGACCTGGGCCGTCGCTTGTGGACCCAGCGTACCGGTCGCAACGCCGCGCTGCTGTACCTGGCGACGTATCAGACCTACAGCATTTTGCGCACCGGTCAGATCGACAGCCTGTTGATTCTGTTCACCTCACTGGGCCTGTACGGTCTGGCACGACACCTGCTGCTCGGCCCGGCGTGGCGCTGGTTTTACGTCGGCTGCGCGGCCATGGGCATTGGTGTGATCACTAAGGGTGTGGGTTTCCTGCCGGCGCTGTTGCTGATCCCTTACGCCTATGCGGTGCGCAAGGACTGGCCTGGGGTGGTGGCCATGCCCGGCGAGGCACGCAAGTGGTTGCTGGGGTTTGCCGTGATGCTCGCGGCGATTGCAATCTGGTTGTTGCCCCTGGCCTTGTCCATTGCGTTCCATGGTTCGGCGGACGAAATTGCCTATGCGCGGGAGATCCTCCTGCACCAGACCGCAGGCCGCTATGCCGCTGCATGGCATCACCGCGAACCATTCTGGTACTTCTTCACCAACGTGATTCCGCAGTACTGGCTACCGTTGGTACTGGTGCTGCCATGGCTGGTGCCGGCCTGGCGCCGTCAGTTGAAAAAACGCGACGGGCGGGTGTTGGTAGTGCTCGGTTGGGTGGTGCTGGTGGTGCTGTTTTTCTGCATCAGCACTGGCAAGCGCAAGTTGTACATCTACCCGGCGCTGCCTGGGCTGGTGCTGGTCGCCGCGCCGTTGATTCCGTGGCTGCTCAAGCGCTGGTTCAAAAAGCACCCGCGTTTGCGTCGGGTGTTCCCGGCACTGGTCATGACCTGGTTCGCGTTGTGGTTCGTCCGTGGTTTCATCGAGCCGCTCAAGGAAGGCACCAACATTGATCAGGTGCTCATGGCGCAGGCGGCGACCATGACTCAAGGCGCCGATCTGGTGCTGGTCAACTGGGAGGAGGGGCACTGGTTGTTCGCCCGTCAGCCGATCGTGCATTTCGGCATGGACTACTCCTCCATCGAGAAGGCTGCGCAGTATCTGCGCGAACACCCCAAGGCCTACGCTTTGGTGCCGGATGACGTATTGAACCAGTGCTTCAAACCCGAAGCGGCCCGTGAATTGGGTGAAAACTCCCGGGCGAACTGGTCGATCGTGGGCGCGGATGCCGACAACGGCAAATGCCTCCCGCAAGAGGCCGGCAAAGCCTATCGATTCACCTGGAATGAGCCGCACATGCCGTCGACGTCTGCGCAGCCGGCACAGGTGGCCAATCCTTGACAGAGAGCGAGCCTGCCAACCTGGCAACGGTTGGTTGAGGCTCGTAACCGTCAGGTAGCCGACGCCGCAGGGCCACCCGATTGTTTGCGCGGTGCATCAATCCGGGAACTGCTCGCCGAACATGGGATGACCGCCAGCCGAGCTTTCTCGCGAGGCCTCGTCCTGAATGACGTCCCAATGTTCGACCATCACGCCGTCCTCAACACGCAAGATATCGACCACCACCCAGTTCACCGGCTGACCGAGGCCGGTGAACCGGCCGTGCAGCAGGACGAAATCGCCTTCAGCCACCGCCAGCTGACATTCGTAATGCAGGTCTGGCGGGCCGCTGGCGACCAGATCGAACAAGCCCTTGCGCCCAGGGGGCACGTGGGCACTGTGCTGGATGTAGGCCGGCGACCAGAAGTGTTCGGCTGCGGCCAGGTCCTTGCGATTGAACAGGGTTTCGAAGCCTTCGAGAACGATGGCCTTGTTCTCGCCGGGGGTGCGTGTGCTCATAGTCTGGGTCCTGCAAGTCGTGAGTGGATCTAGGGCGGAAGGGCTCAACCGAAAGCCGGCCCGTTTGCGATCATGTCGTTGAACTGATTGACCCACGCGTGCTCGTTCGGGCCAGGGTTGGCACGCATCGCTTCGGCGGGCGCGACAAGGATCTCGTCCACGCCGCTCTCGAACTGCGCCATGACTCCGGCAATGAACTGGTCAAGGGGAATGGCGCGTTCTTCCTCACTGCTGTCGAGCAACTCGGTGCGTACCCAGGGCGGTGCGATCTCGACCACCTGGACGCCGTGTTCGCGCAGCAGGTAGCGTTGCGACAGGGTGTAGGAGTGCAGCGCGGCCTTGGTCGCCGAATAGACTGCGGTCACGGCCATCGGCACGAAACCGAGCACCGAGGAGACGTTGACGATGAGCGCATCGGGCGTCGCCTTCAGGTGCTCGACCAGCGCCGAAGTCATGCGAATCGGGCCGAGCAGGTTGGTGGTGACGGTCGACAGGGCAAGTTCATCGTCCACCGGGCCTTCGGCATGATCGAGCAGCATGATGCCGGCATTGTTGATCAGCACATTGACCTCGGGGTAATGGGCAATGAGGTGCTGCGCGGCCGCCTGGATGCTGGCCGTGTCGTTGATGTCGAGTTCAAGTGCGGCCATGCCGGGGTTGGCGTCGAGCGTCTCTTGCAGCCGCGCCTTGCGCCGGCCGGAGATGATCACTTGATTGCCGAGCTTGTGGAAGGCTTCTGCCAGGCCACGGCCAATGCCGGAGCCGCCGCCGGTGATGAAGATCGTGTTGCCAGTCATACGCATGAGAGAACTCCTTGAACGATAAAGCCAGGGCGTCCGCCACGCTGCCGGGTCGATCAGCTCGACCGCTGCGTCGTACGGGGTGTGGCGCTAAATTGGCAGCTTCGGCGGGATCGGAGTAGACGCTGTGGCGGGCTATCTTCTATGCGTCGGATGCATAGGCGCCGCCGGCATCGTCAAGCAGGCTGGCAACAAGATGTTCGATCAGCGCGCGACCGGCGCTGCGGGTTCGTGAACCATGGGGGAAGTAGGCGTGAACGGGGACGGGTTCGGTCTGCCAGTCGGTGAGCAGGGCGACCAGTTCGCCGCTTTCCAGCTCACGACGGCACGCCCACGCCGTCGTCGAGGTGATTCCCAACCCGGCCGTTGCTGCCGCGACAGCCCCCTCGTTTTCGTCGGTCGAGAAGTGCGCCTCGAGCTGAACCGTTTGGGTCTGTGCATCGCGTGTGAACATCCAGCCGCTCGGCACCGTCGAGGCCGGGCCGGCAATGATTCGGTGCGCTTGCAGGTCTTGCGGTGTCAGCGGTACGCCGGCCGTTCGCAGATAGGACGGCGAGGCCAGGATGAACCGGGAGATCGTCATGATCTGGCGGCTCGTTGCACTGGAATCCACCAGCCGCCCCAGCCTTATCGCCACATCGATGTTTTCACGGACCAGATCCTGCCAGTGATCGGCGAGCAGGACTTGAATATGAAGGTTGGGGTGCTTTGTCGCGAACGGTGCCAGGCGTGGAATGATTTCCCGCACGCCGATGCTCGTGGGCATGCTGATCCGCACGATGCCACGCAGCTCTCCACCTTCTCGGACGCTCTGCTCGGCTTCTTCGACCGCTGCAAGGATGGGCTCCATGCGTGCCAGAAAGTCCGCCCCGGCCTCGGTGGGCACGACGGCGCGTGTGGAGCGCGCCAACAACAGGGTGCCGAGATCGGCTTCCAGCTCGGCAATGATCCTGGAGACCTGGGGTTGTGAAAGACCGGCTTCCCGGGCCGCGGCTGAGAAACTGCCCAGCCGCGCCACCCGGATAAACAGCCGGTAGGTGAAAAGGTCCTTCATGGGCAACCGTTCATTGACTGGCGTCCAGCACCACGCGGTAGCGCGCCTTGCCGCTGCGCAAATGATCGATGGCTTCGTTGATCCGGCTCATGGGAAACATCTCGACTTGCGGCAGGATCTGATGGCGTGCGCAGAATTCCAGCATGGTCGCGGTGTTGGCGGGTGAGCCGACCGGTGAGGCGGACAAGACTTTTTGCTGGGGAATCAGGTTGAACACGTGCACTGGAATGGCGTCGGGCACGACGCCGACAAAGTGCAGGCGACCTTTGCCGCGCAGGGTGGCGAGCATGGCCGTCCAGTCGAGGTTGGCGTTGGCAGTGACCAGCAGAAAATCCAGGGTGCCGGCAATCGCATTGAGCGCATCCGTATCGGTCGAGGCGACCACTTTGTGTGCGCCCAGGCGCCTGGCTTCGTCCTGCTTGCTCAGCGATGAGGTGAAAGCGGTGACTTCACAGCCCCAGGCGTTGAGGAAGCGCAGCGCCAGGTGGCCGAGACCGCCGATGCCCACCACGCCGACCCGGTCAGTGGGCTTGATGCCGAACTCCACCAGCGGGTTGAACACAGTCGAACCGGCACAGAACAACGGCCCGGCCATCGCCGGATCGAGCCCGGCCGGGATCGGCAAGGCCCAGGCCCAGTGCGAGCGAATGCGGTCGGCAAAGCCGCCGTTGCTGCCGATGATGGTCGGTTGAACGGTGCGACACAGGTTATGGGAGCCTTCGATGCACGACGAGCAATGCATGCAACTGCCCTTGTACCAACCGATGCCCACCCGTTGGCCCATTTCCAGGCCGCGGACCTGGGCACCCACCCGAACAATACGGCCGACCACCTCATGGCCGGGGATAAACGGGTAGTGGCTGATGCCCCAATCGTTGTCGATCAGCGACTGGTCGGAGTGACAGACGCCGCAATACTCCACGGCGACTTCCACTTCATCGTTTCCCAACGGGCCGGGATCGTAGCTGTAGCGCTGCAGTGGCGCGCCCGCTGCCGTGGCGGCCCAGCCGGTAAAGGTGGTGAGTTCGCTGCTGTCGCTCATGGGATACCTCCAGATCAGAAGTCAGGGGTCTTGGCCGCTCGGGTACAGCGGCAGAGCGAGGAAAGTGTAGCGGGTTGCTGGCGCTCCATTGGGCGTGAACCTGGATACTTGAAACTACAAATGCGCCCGATGTGGACACATTGCAGATACATGAGCGCGGTTTCATGGGCGAGGTCCCACGCTCACAGAGAGATCAGCCATGTTCCGCAAACTGCAGCAGTTCGTCAGATTGTTCAGCCAGAGCGCCCGATTGATGGTCGGCGTTCCCGAGTACGACAACTACGTGGCACAAATGGCCCGCAACCGTCCGGGCGAGCCAGTCATGAGCTATGAGATGTTTTTCCGTGAGCGCCAGGAAGCGCGTTTTGGCCGGGGCAAGTGCAATACGCGGTGTTGTTGAAGGCGTTGGGCGTGTGCGCGGGTCAAAAGAACCCGACGCATACGCCCTCGCTTTGCAATGCGGCACTGCGCTCGTTACCGGTTGCGCCGGTAATGAGGTATTGGCGTGGCTGCAGGGTGGATTCTCCCACTGTAATAAACGGATTGGTGTGGATCAGCTGTCAAAGGGCGCGTTGTCGATCAGGTCGCAGACATTCGGGCAATCGAAACCGTGGATATGGCGGCGTCCGACATCCGCGAGCCCGGTGCCAATGGCCGTGTGGGGATTCTTCCTGGCCACTTCGGCAAGGGCCTGGGTAAAGGCAGCCTTCATGCCTATGCGCGGGTAGAGCGCCAGCGTGTCGTCGACCAGCGAGGGGGTGATTTCATCCAGATGCAGTCCCATGACATCGACATGGGCACCCAGGTAGATCAGGGCGATTTCCGGCTGTTTGCGGTCGGCGATGCCGGCGCTGGAGTGCAGGGCAATCGCGTCCCAGACCTGTTCGGCTTTTGCCTGCGCATAACCGTTGGCCAGGAGAAAATGACGGGCGGCATCGGCGCCATCAACTTCAAAGCGCTGGTCGGCGGCGAACTCATCCGTCAGCCCCAGATCGTGTAACAGTGCAGCGAGGTAGACCGTTTCACGGTCGTACTGAAAGCCTCGCCGCTGGCCGAGGAATTCGGCAAACCACCATGTCCGGTGCACGTGATGCAAAAGTGCCTTGGAGTGGACACGCTCCACGAGCGAAGCGGCTTTGCGGGCGAGTTCGGAATCTGGAGCGCTGAAGCCGCCGATGTTGATGGGTGTGTTCATGTTGCCTCCCGGTGATGAAGTTGACTTGCCGTTCACTCTAGGGATTTGGTGGGTGGCACAATTGACTATTTACGGATGATTTGTGCCAATATGGCGCCTTGAACGCGCAGGAGTCAGCCGTGACCAACAAGACGAAATCCGGCCATCCATCGATTGGCCGCACGCCAAAACGTGTCGTGATATTGGGCCTGCCCCCCGTGGACGGGCTCGATGTGATCGGCCCGGCCGAGGTGTTTTCCCTGGCGAACACCCTGCACGACGGCGCCTTCGCGCCCTACGTACTTGAACTGGTCTGCGCGGGTGCCGACCCGCAGATGGCCAGCAGCACCGGCATCGGGCTCATGGCGCACAGGACCCTTGAGCACGAGCGTCGTGCCGACAAGACCATTGACACGCTGATCGTGGCGACAGGCTGGCAAGCCATCGATCAACGGGACGGGACGGCCATCGAATGGATTCGCACAAGGTCCGAAAGCGTGCGACGGGTGTGTTCGATCTGTGTCGGCGCTTTTGCCCTGGCGGATGCCGGGCTGCTGGACGGGCGCCGTGCGACGACTCACTGGCGCATGGCACGCGACCTGGCCGAGCGCTATCCCCAGGTGCAGGTCGATCCGAATCCGATCTGGATCAAGGACGGCAACGTCTATACCTCGGCCGGCATCTCGGCGGGCATCGACCTTGCCTTGGCACTGGTCAGCGAAGACCTGGGGGATGATGCCGCGCTGGACATCGCGAAAAATCTGGTGCTGTTCCTGCGCCGTCCCGGTGGACAGGCGCAGTTCAGCGTCGCCCTGCAATCGCAGCAGGTGCCCGGCTCAAATCTGGATGAACTCTGCCACTGGATCAGCGAGCACCTGAGTTCGCAGTTGACTGTGGAAATGCTGGCGGACCGCTTTGCCACCAGCGTCAGGACGTTGATCCGCATCTTCCAGCGGGAATTGCAGACCACCCCGGCCAGGTACGTTGAAGACGTTCGGCTCGAAGCGGCCTGCCGGGAGCTTGAACTGGGCGGGCGCTCGATGGAGGAGATCGCACGCCGATGCGGTTATCACAGCGTGGACGTGTTGAGGAAGGTTTTCGTCCGGCGTCTTGGTGTGAGTCCCAGGGACTACGCGCAACGATTCGCGCCCGACGTGCTGTCGGCCAGGCCGTAGGATGTCGAGCTGTTCGATACGCTGGAGCTGGTGATCTGTGGGTTGCCTCAGATCTCCAGATCGATCACGAAGGCAGCATCGAAATCGGGGTTTTCATTGATGCCGTTCCTGGCATAGCCCCGGGGGTTGCAGACCACCCGGGTGTTACCCACCCGATAATCAAAGCTGCCATGGGTATGGCCATGTAGCCACAGTGCCGGTTGCCAGTCTTTGATCCGCGCTTCGAGGTCCGAGACAAAGCTTGAGTTGATCGGCGAACCGGCAAACGTCGGGCTGATGCTCGACCGTGTCGGGGCGAAATGAGAGATCACCACCGTGGGCGTGTTGCTGTCGCGGGTGAAGCAGTCTTCCAGCCAGGCGACCGTCTGCAGAAAAACCAATTGGGAAATGGCCGGTGTGAACAGGTCTGGAAAGTCGGGGGCGATTTTGATGTGGCTGAAGTCGCGCATCAGCTGGGTCGCCAGATCGATGCCCAGCGCTCGATCCTCGGGGCTGTCGAGAAGGCGATAGTCAGACCACAACGTGCAACCGAGAAAACGCACGCCGTCGTGGACGTATTCCGAACGTTCCAGCACATGAATCTGCGTGCCTTGCGACAAGCTGTTGAGCTGCTCGTAAGTGGAGATCAGGTCACTGCCATAAAACTCGTGATTGCCCGCCACATACAGCAGTGGAACCGGACACGCTTTAGCCCACTCGATGGCCTTGGTCGGCCGGGCGATATCCCCGGCGAGCACGACAATATCGGCCTCCACGGCGGGAAACGGGATCGTGTTGACGGACAGGTGTATGTCGGACAGCAAGGCGATGCGCATTGATCAACTCCGGCGTGTCTTGCAGGGCAGGTCATTCAAATTACGCGTTGATAACCCGTTGTCACAAGCCTTTTGGCCAGTGGAACTGTAGGAGCGAGCTTGCTCGCGAAAGCGGTGGATCAGTCGGCATGGATGCTGGATGTGCCGGCCCCTTCGCGAGCAAGCCCGCTCCCACCGGGGGCGGCGGTGAGCGCAGTCATTGTGTGGTGCAGAGAATAATTGTGGGAGCGGGCTTGCTCGCGAAAGCGGTGGATCAGTTGGCATGGATGGTGGATGTGCCGGTGCCTTCGCGAGCAAGCCCGCTCCCACAAGGGCAGCGGAGGTTGACCTGTTTACTTCAAATACCAGCCCCACGGTTGGTCGCTGACATACTCGGTGACCTGCTTGATCTCCAGGTAATTGTGCAGCCCCCATTGCCCCAGTTCGCGGCCGATGCCGCTGTGTTTCATGCCGCCCCAGGGCGCTTCGACGAAGGTTGGTTGCGAACAGTTGACCCAGACGATCCCGGCGCGCAACTGGTTGGCGACCCGGGCGGTGCGCTGCAAGTCGGCGCTCATCACGGCGGCTGCGAGGCCGAAGCGGCTGGCGTTGGCCATTTGCAGCGCTTGCTCTTCAGTCTTGAAGCGCTTGATGCACAGCACCGGGCCGAAGACTTCTTCGCGCCACAAAATGCTGCTGTGGCCCGGTTCATCGAAAATCGCCGGTTCGACGAAGTAACCTTCGCGCAAATGCGGTGGGCGACGACCGCCGGTGAGCAGTCGGGCGCCGCTGGCCAGGCCTTGATCGATGAAACCGAGCACCTTGTCGTACTGGCCCTGGCTGACCAGCGGACCGAGTAGCACACCGGGCTGCATACCGGGGCCGATGGTGATCTTGCGGGTTTCCTCCACCAGTCGTTCGATCAGGTGCGGGGCGATAGTTTCCTGTACCAGCAAGCGCGAAGTCGCGCTGCACACCTGGCCCTGGTTCCAGAAAATCCCGAACAGAATCCACTCCACAGCGGCTTCGACATCGGCGTCATCGAACACGATGAACGCTGACTTGCCGCCCAGCTCCAGGCTGATGTTCTTGATGTCCCGGGCTGCCGCCGACATGATTTTCGCCCCGGTGGGCACGCTGCCGGTGAACGCCAGTTTGTCCACACCAGGATGCTCGGTGAGCGGGCTGCCGGCATCGGCGCCGAGGCCGGTGACTATGTTCAACACCCCGGCCGGTAAGCCGATGCGGTCGGCGGCGGCCGCCAGTTCCAGTGCGGTCAGCGGCGTCAGCTCTGATGGTTTCAATACCACCGTGGCCCCGGCGGCCAAGGCCGGGGCGACCTTCCACGCGGCCATCAGCAGCGGGTAGTTCCAGGGGATGATTTGCCCAGCCACACCAATCGGTTCGTGGCGGATGCGGCAGCGAAAACGTTCGTCCTGCAAGGCCAGTCGTTGATCCTGTTGCCGGTCAAGTTCGCGGGCCAGTCCGGCGTAGTAACGAAAGCAGGCAATGGCATCGCCAATGTCCCACTGCGCTTCAGGCAAGGGTTTGCCGTTGTCGCGCACTTCCAGTTCCGCCAGTGCCTGTTTGCCGGTTTCCAGTTCATCGGCCAGCGCCTCCAGCCATTGCGCACGCTCGGCGCCGCTGGTCTGGCCCCAGCCATTGTCGAAAGCCCGCCGCGCCGCGCGTACGGCATGGTCGACGTCTTCTTCAGTCCCCGCCGCCACGCGGTGGAAGGCTTGTTCGGTGGCCGGATCGATAACGTCCAGATAGCCGCCCAGATCCGGGCTGACCCATTCGCCGTTGATGTAAAGCTGATCACGCATGGTGCGACTCCTGGACGCCGGTGCGGCGGTTTTGCAGATGGCGGGAAGTGAACAGCAGGGCCAGCGACACGCAGATGATCACCGTGGAAATCGCATTGATCTCTGGCGTCACGCCACGACGGATGGAAGAAAAGATGTAGATCGGCAGCGTCGTTTCGGAACCGGCGACGAAGAACGCGATGATGAAATCGTCGAAGCTGAAGGTGAAGGCCAGCAGGAACCCGGCCATGATCGCCGGGCTGATCTGCGGCAGGGTCACCCGCCAGAAGGTGTCCATGGGTGGCGCGTACAGGTCCGCCGACGCTTCCAGCAAGGCCTTGTCCAGCGAATCGACGCGACTGCGCACGATCACCATGACCAGAGCCATGGTGAACAGCGAGTGCGCGGCGATCACGGTGAAGAAGCCCATGTTCAGTTTCGGCACAGTCGGCAGCCAGCTCGCCAGCAGCGGATTGATCAGGTCGAACAGGCTGATGAAGGCAATCAGCGTCGAGATGCCGATGACGATGCCGGGCACGATGATCGCGCAATAGGTCAGCGCATCGAACAGCATTCGCACCTTGGGCCCGGTGCGTTGCAAACCGAACACCGCGAGGGTGCCGAACAGTGTGGCGATGACCGCTGAACTGAAGGCAATCAGCGCGCTGTTGCCCAGGGCTTCCATAATGAAAGGGTTGCCGAACGCGGTGCCGAACCATTGCACCGAGCAGCATTGAAAGGCCAGGCCGCTACGCCCGGCGTTGAAACTGAACAGCACGATCAAGGCAATCGGCGCGTAGAGGAACAGGTACAGCGAAGTCGAATAGCTGCGCAGCCACATGTCACAAACCTCCGTCGGCAGGGCGGCCGCCGTAGCGCGCCACCAGTTTCAGATACACGCCGATGATCAGCAGCATCATCGCCACCAACGTCATGGCCAGCGCACTGCCGAACGGCCAGTTGCGCGATTGCAGAAACAGGTCGACCAGTGCGTTGCCGACAAAGAACACCTTGCCTCCACCGAGAATGGCCGGGATCAGGAACTCGCCCATCAACAGGATGAACACCAGCATCACCCCGGTAATGATCCCCGGCGCGGACAGCGGCAGGGTGATGCGACGCAAGCTTTCGAAAGCGCTGGCACCCAAATCCGCCGAGGCCTCGAGCAGGCGCTTGTCGAGTTTTTCCAGGCTGACGTAGATCGGGAACACCATCAGCGGCAGGTAGCCGTAGACGATGCCGATCAGCACTGCCCACGGCGTATTGATCAGCCGCACATCCTCTAGACCCAGGCTGGCTAGCAGCGCCGGGATGCCTTTGCCGCTGAGGATGAAAATCCACGCGTAGGTGCGGATCAGGAAACTGGTCCAGAACGGCACGATCACCAGGGTCAGCAACAGCGAGCGGTTCCGGCTGACCTTGACCGCAAGGAAATACGCCAGCGGATACGCCGCCACCAGGCACACCAACGTGCCCAGCGGCGCGAGCATCAGCGTGTTGCTGAACGCTGCGCCGCGAGAACCGAGGTTCAGGTAGTTGGCCAGGGTGAAGCCACCGGCGTAACCGCCCACGGCACTGCGCTCGCCGAAGCTGAAGACCAGGATGATCACCAGCGGCATCAACAACAGCAGCAGGAACCACAGGGTCGAGGGCAAGAGCATCAGCAGGGTGATACGTCGGCCGAGGCTGCGCCGTTGGCGAACCTCGACCGACAGGGCATGGCCCGGCTGCACCGTTTGCGGGTGGGCGGCGGCATTCATGGATGACTCCTCATTGGCCATGGTCAAGCGATCAGGCGGATTTGAAACGCGCCATCAGTTCGGCGCGCGCCGGACTGGTCAGCGTTGCGGCGGCACCGAATTCCAGCGGGCTCAGGGCTTCGGCGGCCGGGTACATGATCGGATCGTCGAGCATCGCCGTTGGCAGCAAGGCGTCGACACGCTTGTCGCCGCTCGGGTAGCCGTGGCTCAGCACTTCGAGTTTGTTGTGCTGCGGATCAAGCAGGTAGTTGATGAACGCGTAGGCGGCGTCCTTGTGCTCCGAGCTTTTCGGAATCGCGAAGAAATCGCTCCACAACTCGCCACCTTCCTTGCCCAGTTCGAACTGCATTTGCGCGTTGTCGCGGTGCAGTTGCGAAGCATCGCCAGTCCACGACATCGCCAGCCACGCATCGCCGCTGCGCATCGATGGCTGGATATCGGAGTTGATCGCGAACAGGTGCGGCTTGACCTCGATCAGCAGTTTTTCCGCATCGGCCAGTTCTTTCGGGTCGAGGGAGTTGAAGCTGTAGCCGAAGCTTTTCAGGGCATTGCCGATGGCGGTCAACTGGTAGTCGTGGACCATCGTCCGGCCGCTGGCCGGGCCTTGGGCGGCGGCCCAGAATTCCTTCCAGGTGGTCGGGCCGCTTTTCAGTTTGCCGGTGTCGTAGAGCATGCCGGTGGTGCCCCAGTTTTTCGGTACCGCGTAGACCTTGCCGTCCACCGTGCCCTGGGCCATGAATTTCTGCTGGAACGCCGAGGCATCGAAGTTGGGAATGCGTGACAGGTCCAGGGGCTCGATCAGCCCCAGCCCGACGTAGGTGCTGATGGTGTAGTTGGTCGGCACCAGCACGTCCCAGCCACTGCCGCCGGCCTGCAATTTGGCGAGCATTTCTTCGTTTGAGCCGAACACGCTCATCGACACCCGGGCGCCGGTGGTCTTGCCGAAGGTGTCGAGGTTTTCCTGGCTGTGGTAGTTCGGCCAGGTCGCCAGCGACAGGCGATCACCCAGCTTGGCTTGCTCGGCGGCCTCGGCTGTGGAGGTCAACAGACCAGGCATATTGGTGGCGACCACGGCAGCGGCAATCCCAAGGCCAGTGCGGCCAAGGAAGTCGCGGCGGCTGATCGAGCCGTTCTGCCAGCTGCGCAGGGTTTTGATAAAGGTCTTCTGGTCCATAGCATGCTCCACATCCGGTTGATGAAACGAATCGATGATTTACAACGCCATGGCCAGGCCATTGGCGTGATCCCAGCCGACGCGAACCGCTGCGCCGTGTTCGAATGCATTGGTGCCGTGATCCTGCTGGCGCGGCACCCGCACGCAGACCACGCCGAAGGCTTGGGTGCGCACGCGGTATTCGGTGGAATTGCCCAGGTAAATGCGGTCCTCCACGCAGCCCGGCAGCTTCACTTCGCGGACCATTTCGGCATTGGCACCGGCGATGCTGATCAGCTCCGGGCGCACGGCGATGCAGCCGGCGGCGTTGGCGCTGAGGGCTTTGCCGGTAGGCGTCAGTGGACTGGTCAGTTCCAGTCCTTGCTCGGTGCGCAGCACCACCGAGTTGCCGTTGAGTTGGCGCACGGTGCCGTTGAACAGGTTGGACTCACCGATAAAGTCGGCGACGTAGCGACTGGCCGGGGCTTCGTAGAGTTGCTCCGGGGTGGCGGTCTGGATGATCGAACCGTTGTGCATCACGCTGATACTGTCGCTCATCGACAGGGCTTCTTCCTGGTCGTGGGTGACCAGCACGAAGGTGATGCCGACCTCGCGTTGCAAACGCAGCAACTCCGATTGCATCTCCTTGCGCAGCTTGCGGTCCAGTGCAGCCAGTGGCTCGTCGAGCAGCAACACCGTCGGCTTGTTGACCAGTGCACGGGCGAGGGCAACGCGCTGTTGCTGGCCGCCGGACAGTTCACTCGGCTTGCGCTGGCCGAAGCCGCTCAGACGGACCATTTCCAGCGCCTCATCGGCCATGTGCAGTTGCTGTTTCTTGTCCGGGCGCGGTGTGCGATAGCGCAGGCCGTAGGCGATGTTCTGCGCCACGGTCAAATGCGGAAACAGCGCGTAATGCTGGAACACCATGTTCACCGGCCGCTCGAACGCCGGCACCCCGGCCACGCTTTTGCCGGCCAGACGCACCTCGCCGCTGGTGGGCTGTTCGAAACCGGCGATCATGCGCAGGGTGGTGGTCTTGCCGCAGCCTGAGCCACCGAGAAAGGAATGAAACGAGCCACGCCGCACCGCGAAATTCAGACCACCGACGGCCTGCACCTCGCCATAGCGTTTGACCACATTGCAGAATTCGATATCGCTTGGCGGGGTGTTGTTCACGAGGTGGGCTCCCTTGCAGTGATGAATCAGTGCGTCGGGGGCCAAACTAGCAATCGGGGTTTTGCGGTGTATATATCCCTTGGGGGATAGGAGCAGCTTGTTGTAGGAGCGAGCTCGCTCGCGATGAATTCAAGAGCACTGTGTTTAGCCAGTCATCACGCGTATTCGTTAACGACCATCGCGAGCAAGCTCGCTCCTACAAAATGCCGATGCGTGTTTAAAGACATCCGGGGTTACTTCGCGAAGGCTACACCACTGTGGGAGCGGGCTTGCTCGCGAAAGCGGTGTGTCAGGCAAGTTATATGGCGGCTGAAATATCGC
>NZ_JBWKXF010000065.1:18429-30760 GCF_059422645.1 Pseudomonas sp. GW821-FHT01C01
CACCCCCCCCCCCCCCAGCCCCTCCCCCCCCCCCCCCCCCCCCCCCCCCCCCCCCCCCCCCCCCCCCCCCCCCCCCGCTCCCACAGGGTGTTGTGCTAGCCGACAGGCATCAGGCTTGCAGCTTGAGGCCGGGGGCCTGCAACGGATCCTCCGTCAACTCCCGAATAAACAACCCCAGCAACTCCGACTGGCTACCAATACCCAGCTTGGCGTAGATGTTCTTGCGGTGGATCTTCACCGTGCCGGGGCTGATGTTCAGTTGTTCGGCCACTGAGGCGCTGGAGTGGCCACGCAGCAACAGTTGAACGATTTCCTGCTCGCGTCCGGTGAGGATATGCGCGCCGAAGTGGTCGAAGGCTTCGCGGATCTTGAAGTCCAGGTCCTGTGCCGGTCGTGGTTGCTGGGCCTGGCGCAAACGCCAGGCTTCGTTGATGACCTGCTCGACCACCGCTTGCGCGCACTCGACGAGCTGCATTTCGTCCCGGCTGAAGGCGCAACTGGCGCTGGAACGCATCAGTGACAACACCGCCATGGCGCCGCCACCGAGGTCGACGAAAAACGCCACTTCTTCTGCCAGCCCCGTCTGCTGGTAATAGGTCAGGAAGTACTCGCCGAGGTAGAAGTGGTCGGGGGCGAACTGGCGCAGACGCCACAGCCCCGGTGCCTGGCCGCGGGTGCAGGCCAGATAGAACGGATCGAGCAGGTAAGGCCCGCACTGATAGTCGTCGACATACACCGCACGCTTGTCCGCCGAGAACGTATCGAACAACGCCAGTGGTCGGTGATTGCCTTCGTAGATGAACAACACGAAATGATCGACCGGGCAGATTTGCCTGATCCAGTGGCTCAACCCCGACAACCGCGCATGCCCGGCAGGCAGGTCGAGCAGGTGGGCGACTCCGGTGGTCCAGAGTTTCAGTTCCTTGGGGCGCATGGTGGCTACAGGCAGAAGAGGATTGCTTTTGGATGCACAAAGTACGCCACGGCGGCTTTGCCCGTGTGGAGCGGGGCGGGTGGCGGCGCGACGTGGAAAAGACGCACCGCAACAGGGCCGGGTGTTACCGAGTGCTACAAGGTTGGTAGCAAAAGTGATCGGCTGAATCCTTCAGCGAGCACTCCGGGTCGAAGGCAACAGGATCGTCAGAATCCCCAGCAACGGCAGGTACGAACACAGCGTGTACACGTACTCGATGCCATGGATATCCGCCAGATGCCCGAGCAGCGCCGCACCGATCCCGCCGAAACCGAACATCAGGCCGAAGAACACCCCGGCGATCATGCCGACGTTGCCGGGCACCAGTTCCTGGGCGAAGACCACGATGGCCGAGAACGCCGAGGCGAGAATGAAGCCGATGATCATGCTCAGCACGCCTGTCCAGAACAGGTCGACGTAGGGCAGGGCGAGGGTGAAGGGGGCGGCGCCGAGGATCGAGAACCAGATCACCTGCTTGCGGCCAATCCGGTCGCCGATCGGGCCACCAAAGAACGTGCCCGCGGCGACGGCGCCAAGAAACAGGAACAGGTACAGCTGCGAACTGGCCACCGACAGGTCGAATTTCTCGATCAGGTAGAAGGTGAAGTAACTGGTGAAACTGGCCATGTAGAAGTATTTGGAGAACACCAGCAACGCCAGCACCACCAGGGCGAATGTCACCCGCCGTTTCGACAGGCCGTGGGTGGCCTTGCTGCCTTGCTTGAGCTTGAACAGGTTCAGGTGATTGCGATACCAGCGACTCAGGCCGTATTGCACGAGGATGGCGAACACCGCGAACAGGCCGAACCAGGCGACGTTGCCCTGGCCATAGGGAATGATGATCGCGGCCGCCAGCAATGGGCCGAAAGCGCTGCCGGCGTTGCCACCGACCTGAAAGGTCGACTGCGCCAGGCCATAGCGACCGCCCGAGGCCAGACGCGCCACCCGTGAGGTCTCCGGGTGAAAGGTCGACGAGCCAACCCCCACCAGCGCCGAGGCCACGAGTATTGCCGGGAAGCTGCCAACCATCGACAGCATCAGGATACCGATCAGGGTGCAGACCATGCCGGCCGGCAATAGCCACGGTTTGGGGTGGCGGTCGGTGTAGAAACCGATCCACGGCTGCAGCAATGAAGCGGTTAGCTGGAAGGTCAGGGTGATCAGGCCGACCTGAGTGAAGCTCAAGCCATAACTGGCCTTGAGCATCGGGTAGATCGACGGCAGCACGGCCTGGATCAGGTCGTTGATCAGGTGTGCCAGCGCACAAGCGCCGATGACACGCATGACCAGGGGGCTGGCCTGGCTGGCCACCGAGGCGGTGGATGACGGTGAACTGAGGGTGGTGGTCGACATGGGCGATCTTCCGGATAAATAACGCGAACTGCGAACGCAAGGCGCAGCCCATTTCAGGGTTCGGCGTTATCCTATGGCCCACAAAGTCGCCCGTCTCGCGCAACTCGGGCATAGACCATCGCAAAAAGGGCGTCATGATCAAGCCATTGCAGACATTTCTTGCGGAGATCGACCAGGGCGGCTGGAGCGTTCGCAGCAGTGCGACCGACTACCCGGAAAACTGGTTTATCGCGCCGCATTCCCATGAAAAGCATCAACTGATCTACGCCATCGAAGGCGTGATGGTGGTGCACGCCGCAACCAGCCAATGGACAGTGCCGCCGAGCCGTGGCATCTGGATGCCGAGTGGGGAAGTGCACTCGATTCGCTGTGTCGGGCCGATCAAGATGCGCAGCGTTTTTGTGCACCCCGGCGCGAGCCCGGATCTGCCCACCGAAACCCGGGCGGTGAGTGTGTCCGCATTGCTGAGTGAGCTGATCAAGGTTTCGGTTGATTTCGACTTTTGCTGCGATCCGGACTCGCGGGAAGCCCGGGTACTGCGCCTGATTCTGGATGAACTGACGATCCTGCCAACCTTGCCATTGAACCTGCCGCAGCCTGCCGATCAACGTATCAACCAGATCTGTAGCGCATTGCAGCGTGATCCCGGGGATGGCTCGACGTTGTCGGACTGGAGCGCCCGGTTGAACCTCGACGCAAAAACCATCCAGCGACGGTTCCGCAAGGAAACCGGCATGACCTTCGGCCAATGGCGCCAGCAAGCGCGTCTGCTGCTGGCGCTGGAACGAATCGCCGTCGGGGAGAAGATCATCGACATTGCCGGGGAGCTGGGGTACGACAGCCCGAGCGCGTTCACGACCATGTTCAAGAAGCAATTCGGCAAGACGCCGAGTGATTTTTTCAAGTGATGGAAAGGGTGTTCTCTTGCAGAAGAGAACATCCTTCGGTCATTGGCACAGCTTCAAACAAAAAGTCGCAACAGTATTGTTGCCAGAACCACCGTCGAGGCACCGCCAATGCGCGTGGAGATCTGCGTGAACGGCAGCAGCGTATGCTTGAGCGCGGCCGGCAGCAAGGCGTCCGGGAAGTCCCGATAGCAGACCGGGCGCAGGATGGCGGCGGTGCCGACCGAGGTGCGTTCACCCGGCAGTTCAAGGCATCGACCGGTTTCACCCCGCGCCAGTACCGCCAGGCCACCGGTCACGAGCAGCCGTCCGGTGTGGATTAGCGACGCGCCGCCAACGGCCCTGTAAACTGGCCGCGCAAAAGGCACCTGCCTTACCCTTTCAAGCAAGAGAGCTCCCATGGCAAACCACGACCTGACCTTTACCCCCGATCCTGATGCCGATTCGATTTCCTCCGACGTCGTCGGTTTCGGCGGTGTGCTGGTCTCCACCCAGATCCCCACCCGCGCCGACGGCAGTCTGGAATTGGGGGACATCACCCTGCAAAGCGAATGTACCCTGCAAGCGCTGAAGGTCGCGCTGGAGCGTGCCGGCAGTTCCATGGACCGCGTGATGCACTTGACCATCTACCTCACCGACATGGCCGACCGTGCCGCGTTCAACGAGGTCTACAAGCGATTCTTCGCCAAGCCGTGGCCGGTGCGCGCCGCCGTTGGCGTGGCGTCCCTGGCGGTAGAAGGCATGCGCGTTGAAGTGACCGCGATGGCGGCCAAGGCCTGATCGCAGCAACACAAACCCCCTGTGGGAGCGGGCTTGCTCGCGAAGGCGGAGTGTCAGCTTGCACAAGCGTTGACTGACCCACGGCTTTCGCGAGCAAGCCCGCTCCCACAGGGGTTGTGGCAGGTCAGGCCTACTCGAAACACCATCGGGCACCACACGGGTGCCGCTCAGGCATTTCGCCGCTACAATGCACGCCTCGACCGTGACAAGCCTGACTAAAAAAATTATGTCTTTGCCCAAACATCACCTGGAATTGCTCAGCCCCGCCCGCGACGTGACCATCGCCCGCGAGGCCATCCTGCATGGTGCCGATGCCGTGTACATCGGTGGCCCGAGCTTCGGCGCCCGCCACAACGCCTGCAACGAAGTGAGCGATATCGCCCAGTTGGTGGAATTCGCCCGTCGCTACCACGCCCGGGTGTTCACCACCATCAATACCATCCTGCACGACAACGAACTGGAGCCGGCCCGCAAGCTGATCCACCAGTTGTACGATGCCGGCGTCGATGCGCTGATCGTCCAGGATCTGGGGGTGATGGAGCTGGACATTCCGCCGATCGAACTGCACGCCAGTACCCAGACTGACATCCGCACTCTGGAACGGGCCAAGTTCCTCGATCAGGCCGGTTTCTCGCAACTGGTGCTGGCCCGCGAGCTGAACCTCAAAGAGATCCGCGCCATCGCCGACGAAACCGACGCGGCCATCGAGTTCTTTATCCATGGTGCGCTGTGCGTGGCGTTTTCCGGCCAGTGCAACATTTCCCACGCGCAAACCGGGCGCAGCGCCAACCGTGGCGATTGCTCCCAGGCTTGCCGTCTGCCGTACACCCTCAAGGACGAAAAGGGTGGCGTGATTGCTTACGAAAAACACTTGCTGTCGATGAAGGACAACAACCAGAGCGCCAACATCCGCGCCCTGGTCGAGGCTGGCGTGCGTTCGTTCAAGATCGAGGGCCGCTACAAGGACATGGGCTATGTGAAAAACATCACCGCCTACTATCGCCAGCGCCTCGACGCCGTGCTCGAAGACCGTCCGGACCTGGCCCGTGCCTCCAGTGGCCGTACCGCGCACTTCTTCCTGCCCGACCCGGAAAAAACTTTCCACCGTGGCAGCACCGATTACTTCGTCTCTGACCGCAAAATCGATATCGGCGCCTTCGACTCGCCGACTTTCACCGGTTTGCCGGTGGGTGTGGTCGAGAAAGTCGCCAAGCGCGACATGCAGGTCGTGACTCACGAGCCGCTGTCCAACGGTGACGGCCTCAACGTGCTGGTCAAGCGTGAAGTGGTGGGTTTCCGTGCGAACATCGCTGAACCGAAAGGCGAGTTCGAGGAGGACGGCGAGAAGCGTTATCGCTATCGCGTCGAGCCCAATGAAATGCCGGAGGGGATGTACAAGCTGCGCCCCAACCATCCGCTGAATCGCAATCTCGATCACAACTGGCAACAGGCGCTGCAAAAGACCTCTGCCGAGCGTCGTGTGGCCCTGCGCTGGGTCGCTCGCCTGCGTGCAGATCAGCTTGAATTGACGGCTACCAGCGAAGAAGGCATCAGTGCCAGCGTCACTCTGGCTGGTCCGTTCGGCGCCGCCAACAAGCCGGAACAGGCGCTGGAGCAATTGCAGGATCTGCTCGGCCAGTTGGGTACCACTCAGTACCACGCCATCGACATCAAGCTGGACGCGCCGCAGGCGTACTTCATCCCGAACTCGCAACTCAAGGCCTTGCGCCGTGAAGTGATTGAAGCCTTGACCGAAGCGCGGATCGCCGCCCATCCACGGGGCAGCCGCAAGGCCGAAACCACACCGCCGCCGGTGTATCCGGAGTCGCACCTGTCGTTCCTGGCCAACGTCTACAACCAGAAGGCCCGCGACTTCTATCACCGCCATGGTGTCAAGCTGATCGACGCGGCCTACGAGGCTCACGAGGAAACCGGCGAAGTGCCGGTGATGATCACCAAACACTGTCTGCGTTTCTCTTTCAACCTGTGCCCGAAACAGGCCAAGGGCGTGACTGGCGTGCGCACCAAAGTCGCGCCGATGCAGTTGATCCACGGCGATGAAGTGCTGACGTTGAAGTTCGACTGCAAGCCTTGCGAGATGCACGTGATCGGCAAGATGAAGGGGCACATCCTCGATCTGCCGCAACCGGGCAGCGTTGTGGGGCACATCAGCCCCGAAGACCTGCTCAAGACCATCCCGCGCGCGCCGCACTGAGTGGCCGGAGAGTGCGCCGCAACGGCGCGCTCACCTGTTGTTCAATACCCTTTGTAGTTGAAGTAAACGAATGCCACGGCAGCCGCGAGACCCAACGCCGCCAGGGTTTTTGTGCGTGCGGTTGCCTGGAATGGCGGCAGGGATTCGTTCGACGCCTGCTCATGGGGTTCGTGGCGGCGCTGCAGGATGCTCCGGTAGATGTAACGCAAGCCGATCAGCAAGGAAATGGTCACCAGGCCGAGGATCAGCCAACGCATCGTTGCCGGTTTTGCAGCGGTGGATACGCGGATCTCGTCTTCACAGGCCGCGCTCTCGAACTCCAGGACAGAAATGGGCTGGTAGACCGTCGAGGGCTGCTTTGCATCACCTTGCATCGCCGCCATTTGCTCCAGGTCCAGTGCCTGGTACTTCCAGAGCGTTGTCGATCCTTCCCGGCAGTAGGTGAACACAGCGGGGCTCGCGGCGCCGATGATGCACGCGTCGTCGATACCGATTTCTTTCAGGGTTTCCATTGCAGACCGTGTGAAGTCCATTTCGAGGACAGGAATGACGCCGTTGGCAGACACCGCGACCGACACCAACAGGCACGCCATGGCGCAGAGGGTTGATATTTTCAAGGTCGAGCCCCCCTCGTTTTTTGCAAGATTTTTGTTATAAACGCGGAGTCTGGTTGCGACCTGCTTTTGCTGAAGTCTAGACGCTGGCGACAAATCTGGAGCTGGCGGTCGACACTATCCACAGGTGTCGGCGACGGCTTTTTCAGCTCGTTTGAATTCCTGTTTGACGTCGGTGGGGATGCGTTGCTTTTTCAGTTCCTGGCCGAGGAAGGGTTGATCGCCTCGAGACTGGAGCTCGGCGTTCTCGGCTGTTATCTGCGCTTCGATGGCAGCGGCGTGCTTGTCGATGACGGCATCGACCTCGGCTTCATTTTTGGCGGTATCGAGCGCCATGACCAGCTGGCCGGCCTCGGCTTTTTCGGCTTCGGCATAGGCTTCGACCGTCAATCCGGAGGCCAAGGCTCGTGCCTGGGTTTCCAGGCCATTGAGATGCTCCCGGGCGGCCTTGCAGACCGCTTCCTGTCGCTGGCTCTGGATGTCTTCCCAGGCGTTCAACCCATAGATCGCGGCCCCGACCACCAATAGGGTTGTAGCGGTAGCCATTAATTTGCCTTTCACATTTGGCGCCCTCAGATGGCAAGGGGAAGGGTGTTGCGCAAACAATTCCCGATTCCATTCGGGCTAGGAAAAGCGTAGCAGACCTGGTCGGGCTGAACGTGTGTCGACCACTCGCCGAGATTCGGCTCAACACTAAGCGTATGTTTTAAAAAACAAATTGTTTTGTTGGGGCTTCCCAGACGAGGCAAAAGTTGGTAAATTGCCGCCCACTCTTGCACAGGCCCTCAGGGAGCCTGTTACGCAAGCAGGCAACAGGTCTTGTTGCCACTCAAGTAAGTGAGTGCCACGCACTCATCGCAACAGATACAGGGGCGTCGCCAAGCGGTAAGGCAGCAGGTTTTGATCCTGCCATGCGTTGGTTCGAATCCAGCCGCCCCTGCCATTTTCTTCCTGCGTAACCAGATAACACTCTATCAGTCGTTATTATTCGTCGGGTTTTGCTTTTTTGCATCCGTTGTCTGTTCACTCGTACTTCCTTGCCAATCAACGTCCAGGTCTGGCTCGCGGGCGTCCTTTCGGCACATTTATGACAGCTCTCTGATCTGATCGACTCTCGTCACAGGAGCCTTGCGAGCAGGGTTCCGGGACGGTCAAACTGGTCATCCGTCACTGAATCAGAGCAGCGCTGTAGTTGTTTCTACACAGCGCTTACACTGATGATGCTCGCCAATTCCTAACTTTAAAGTCAAGAAAAGGACGCCTCACATGAAAGTCAGTGCACGCAACGTATTCAAAGGCAAAGTCAGCCAGGTCCAGCAAGGCGCGGTCAACGCCGAAGTGGTTCTGACCCTCGCAGGCGGCGAGCAACTGGTCGCCGTCGTCACCATGGAAAGCATCAAGAACCTCGGTATCGCCGTCGGCAAAGAAGCCGTGGCAATGATCAAGGCGCCTTGGGTGATGTTGATGACCGAGTCGAGCGACATTCGCCTGTCGGCGCGTAACTGCCTGGAAGGCAAGGTACTGAGCGTTACCGACGGTGCGGTCAACGCAGAAGTGGTCATCGAGTTGGCGGGCGGTTCGAAGGTCTATTCGATCGTGACCCGCGATGCCGTGGCAGAACTGGGGCTGGCCGCCGGCGTCAGCGCCACGGCGGTGATCAAGGCTTCCCACATCATCCTGGGCGTTCCGGTCTGATCAGACACAAGCATTCGTCACTGATCCCCGTGATCCATTTTTCGATGGATCACGGGGATTTTTCGTTTTGGCCTTTCGATCTTCGTTACCGAAACCGCTCCGGGATGGCCTCGGCAAACGGGTACAAGGAAAAGTACGGCCTTGCCTCGTCGATCACGCGCTTGACCGAGGTCCTTTGGACCAACCTGTCGAAATAAGCACTCAAGTGATGATGAGCGTCGGGAAACGGCACGAGGGTGCTGGCATAGAACAGCGCCGGGGCGGCGGCGCAATCGGCCATGCTGAACGCCGGGCTGGCCACCCAGGTGCTTGCCGCCAGTTGACGTTCAAGCATGCCGTACGCCGTCTTCAGCGCGGCGCGTTCGCGGGTCAGGTCGCCGTTGGTGGCATTTATTCGGTCAGCGACGATCTTCTGCATGGGCACCTGGACGTGCAGGTCGAAAATACGATCCCACAGCCGTACTTCCAGGGCGGTTTCCAAATCGTCCGGAATCAGGTGCGCCTGGTTGGCATGAAACCGGTCCAGGTATTCAATGATCACACTGGATTCCGGCACATCCTTTTGGCGGGTGTGATCGCGAAGCACCGGAAACTTGCCGATCGGCCACAGCGCTTGAAGTTCGGCTCGGTCGGCATCGTTGCCCAGGTCGATGATCCTTTTTTCAAACTCGATTCCCAGTTCATAGAGAGCGATCAGCGCTTTGTGGCAGAACGACGAGAGCGGATGGAAATAAAGAGTCAGTGGCATCCTGCAATTCCTCGGTGAGATGCAAACCCTTTCATTATCGGTCGCCATCCGCCAATGCGCGAGGCGCTCCGTCCTGGTGCTCGCGATGCCGGTCGGCGTCACCCTGATGCCCGGCGCCAGCTGTACAGGTTAGAGTGCAGGTCTTGCGGCCTGAACATCAGGCATGCCACGTTTAGAGTCATATCGCCATGCACCGAATCGGACTCATTGTTTACCCCGGTTTTCAGGTTCTGGGCCTGGCCATGTGTGCCGCCTTCGAGTTGGCCAACAGTGTTATGGATGAGCCGTTGTACCGCATTGCATTACTGTCCGAGCCAGGTGGCCTGGTGCAGACGTCCGCCGGTTTTGGTGTGCAGACCGAAGCGTTCGACCAGCGCTCGTTCGATACGCTGCTGGTCATGGGCGACAACCTGATCCGTCCGACCACGCCGGGCATGCTGGATTTTTTGCGCCGCGCCAGTCACGGCACCCGGCGTCTGGGCTCGATTTGCACGGGGGCGATTGCGTTGGCGGAGGCCGGTTTGCTCGATGGCCGGCGGGCAACCACCCACTGGGCGCATGTGCCGGCTTTTCGCAAGGCGTACCCGAACGTGAAGGTCGAGGAAGACCGGATCTTCATCAATGATGGTCACCTGTGGACGGCGGCGGGCATGAGCGCTTGCGTGGACCTGGCTTTGGCGCTGGTGGAGAACGATCTGGGCGTCGACGTTGCGCGCAAGGTCGCGCGGCAATTGGTGTTGTACCACCGGCGTTCCGGCGGACAGTCGCAGTTTTCGGTGATGCTGGAACTGGCCCCCAAGACCGATCGCATACAAGCCGCGCTGAACTACGCCAAGCAGAATCTCAAGTCCGCACTGACGGTCGAGGAACTGGCCAGCGCGGCCAATCTCAGCCCTCGGCAATTCAGCCGGGTGTTTCATGCCGAAACCGGCCAGTCTCCGGCCAAGGCCATCGAAAATCTGCGGGTCGAGTCGGCCCGATTGATGATGGAAACCGGACGGCACTCCATCGATGTGGTGGCGACAGACACTGGCTTTGGTGACCGGGAGCGTATGCGCCGCGCTTTTATTCGTGCGTTCGGGCAGCCGCCGCAAGTGATTCAGCGTGCCAGTCGGGGTTGATTTTTTGATGTCCTTAAAAGTGGTGTATACGACATTTGTGCCTTTATATGATTGTCGTAATCTTGATCTCGTTGAAACTATTCCCTCAATGAGATTACCGCCATGACCCTCGTCAAAGCCGCTGCCGTACAAATCAGCCCTGTTCTTTACAGCCGAGAAGGCACCGTCGAGAAAGTAGTGCAGAAGATTCTCGAACTCGGCGAGCAGGGCGTGCAATTCGCCGTGTTCCCGGAAACCGTCGTTCCGTACTACCCGTATTTTTCCTACGTGCAGTCGCCGTTCGAAATGGCCGCCGAACACCTCAAGCTACTGGACCAGGCTGTTACCGTACCTTCGGACGCCACCGATGCCATCGGCGCTGCGGCCAGGCAAGCCGGCATGGTCGTGTCCATCGGCGTCAACGAGCGCGATGGCGGCACGCTGTACAACACGCAGTTGCTGTTCGATGCCGACGGCTCGCTGATCCAGCGTCGCCGCAAGATTTCCCCGACCTATCACGAACGCATGATCTGGGGCATGGGCGACGGCTCCGGCCTGCGGGCTGTCGACAGCGCGGTAGGGCGCATCGGGCAACTGGCCTGCTGGGAGCATTTCAACCCGCTGGCCCGTTATGCCTTGATGGCCGATGGCGAACAGATCCATGCGGCCATGTATCCGGGGTCGTTTGCCGGTCCGCTGTTCGCCTCGCAAATGGAAGTCAGCATTCGCCAGCATGCCCTGGAGGCAGCGTGCTTTGTGGTCAATTCCACAGCGTGGTTGTACCCCGAACAACAGGCGCAGATCATGGCCGACACCGGTTGCGCCATCGGTCCGATCTCCGGCGGTTGCTACACCGCGATCATCAGCCCGGATGGCACGGTGCTGGGTTCGTTGCAGGAAGGTGAGGGCGAGGTGATCGCCGACCTTGACATGGGCCTGATCGACAAGCGTAAGCGCATGATGGATTCCCGCGGTCACTACAGCCGCCCGGAATTGCTGAGCCTGCTGATCGACCGCACACCTCAAACCCATGTGCATGAACGCAGTGCGCATCCGAAGTTGGCCGAAGAGAGCGGGCTGGAGGAAGTGATTCGTTAGTTTCAGGCAAAAAAACAGGGGACTTCACCGAAGTCCCCTTTTGTTTGTCCGCGTAGCAGGTTTCGTTTCAGCGACGCCAGAAGAAACGAGCCAGCAGTGCATCGATGCTGAGCTTGCCCGCGCCAGACAGCAACAGCGGTGTGAGTGCCACAAGGTAGATCAAAGGCAGCTTGAAGTTGCCGTAACCCTTGTTACTGATGGCATAGCCTCGGGCAAGTTCACTCAGGGTGTGCCAGTCCGCAGGCCAATGGACGGCGGCGGTTGCGACCAGGGTCACCACCATCAGACTCATCGCCGAAAAACGCGTGGCCAGGCCCACCAGCAAGGTCATGGCGAAGATCAGTTCGGCCCACATCGACAGTTCCCAATTCAGCGTCGCTGAAACATGGTCGAACGGAAACGGAAAGCGGTCCTGGATATCGAAGAACCAGTTCTGGCCGTTGAACTTTTCCAGGCCAGACTCGAAGAATTCCCAGGCCAGGAACACTCGCAACGCCAGAGGCGCAACCCAGTCGCCGGCACGGTCGAGGTTCAGGTTCAGGCCTTTGACGGCCGAAGAAATGGAGGTGTTCATGGACGATGATCTCTTTCAGGTCAGGGAGGCGAGGCAACGGCATGCCCCGTGAGTTGTGCGCTTTGATCGGCTTGGCCAATCGACAGGCGTATTTCATCAATGGGGTGTATCTGCGGTGTGTCGTTGTTGCGCGGTTTTGAGTGCGGGGTGTGTCAGGGGCGGGGCTGTACACATTGAGATACGTAACCATGGGATTTTTCATCCAATGCACAACCAGGGTGGGAGCGGGCTTGCTCGCGAAAGCGGCGTGTCAGGCAACATCAGTCTGGCTGACAC
>NZ_JBWKXF010000066.1:0-30043 GCF_059422645.1 Pseudomonas sp. GW821-FHT01C01
GGGCAAGCCCGCTCCCACATTTGACCGCGATCCCCTGTGGGAGCGGGCTTGCCCGCGAAGAGGCCCTGAAAAACACTGAAGCTTTCGAGCAGAATAAAAAAGCCCGCATCGCTGCGGGCCTTTTGCTTTGCTGTGGAGTGTATTAGCCGCGGCGACGAGCCAGAGCGTCGATACGCTCTTCCAGCGGCGGGTGGCTCATGAACATGCGGGCAAACCCTTGCTTGATGCCACCGTTGATGCCGAAGGCGTTCAGGGTGTCGGGCATGTGCACCGGCAGCCCTTGTTCCGCCCGCAGGCGTTGCAGGGCGCCAATCATCGCGGCGGTGCCGGCCAGGTTTGCACCTGCTTCATCGGCGCGGAATTCCCGCTTGCGCGAGAACCACATGACGATGGCGCTGGCCAGGATGCCCAGAACCAGTTCGGCGAAGATGGTCGCCACGTAGTAGGCAATGCCCTGGCCTTCTTCGTTCTTGAAGATCACTTTGTCGACGAAGTTGCCGATGATCCGTGCGAAGAACATCACGAAGGTGTTCACGACGCCCTGGATCAATGCCAGGGTAACCATGTCGCCATTGGCTACGTGGCCGATTTCGTGGGCCAGAACGGCCTTCACTTCATCCGGCGAAAAACGCTCGAGCAAACCCTGGCTGACCGCGACCAGTGCGTCGTTCTTGTTCCAGCCGGTGGCGAAGGCGTTCGCCTCGTAGGCCGGGAAGATACCGACTTCGGGCATCTTGATCCCGGCTTCGCGGGACAGTTGCTCGACGGTTTGCAGCAGCCATTGCTCGTGACGGGTGCGTGGCTGGGTGATGATCTGGGTACTGGTGCTCATCTTCGCCATCCACTTGGAGATGAACAGCGAGAACAGCGAACCGGCGAAACCAAAGACCGCACAGAAAATCAGCAGCTGATTGAGGTTGAGATCAACCCCGTTGGCCGCCATGAACCCGTTGAAGCCGAAAAGGCTCAGGGTGATGCTGGCAATCAGCACGACCGCCAGGTTAGTGGCCAAGAACAGCAGGATGCGCATCATGGTTGTAGAAATCTCCTCAAGCTAAAGATGTAGCGTACTGCGGGGTATATAAGGTGCTGCACCGGGGTATTCAACCGGGTGACTATTTCAAACTGTGTCCTACGGCAACAGTCTAGCTGCTTGCAGGGCATTTCCGACGCGAGTGCGGGAAGTGTTTGTCAGTCAAATAACGTCGAGGGCCCCAGCCTTTGTTAGGCGCGAGCAGGCAAGGCGTTATCCGGCAGGGAGCGAAGCGGCTGCCATCGGTGGAGCGCATGCATGTGTTGCTGAATGAATCTCCGTGCGACGTACGGGAACGTCGCACGGAGACTGGCCGCTTACTGGCGGTAGGACTTGAGGAAGTTGCCAATGCGTCCGATGGCCATGTCCAGGTCATCGACGCGCGGCAGGGTCACGACGCGGAAGTGGTCTGGCCATGGCCAGTTGAATGCAGTGCCTTGAACCACCAACAGCTTCTCGGAGAGCAGCAGGTCGAGGACGAATTTTTCGTCGTTATGGATCGGGCAGACCTTGGGATCGATCCGCGGAAATGCATACAGCGCCCCCATCGGCTTGACGCAGCTTACGCCTGGAATGTCGTTGAGCAACTCCCAGGTGCGGTTGCGTTGTTCCAGCAAGCGGCCCGGCGGCAGCACCAGGTCATTGATGCTCTGATAGCCACCCAGGGCGGTCTGGATTGCGTGCTGGCTCGGCACGTTGGCGCACAGGCGCATGTTCGCCAGCATGTCGATGCCTTCGATGTAGCTCTGGGCGTGGTGTTTCGGGCCGGAAATGGCGATCCAGCCGGAGCGGAAGCCCGCTACGCGATAGGACTTGGACAGACCGTTGAAGGTCAGGCACAGCAGGTCAGGCGCCAGGGAGGCGGTGCAGATGTGCACGGCATCATCGTAGAGGATCTTGTCGTAGATCTCGTCGGAAAACACCACCAGATTGTGCTGGCGGGCCAGTTCCAGCATGCCCAGCAACACTTCCTTCGAGTACACCGCGCCGGTCGGGTTGTTCGGGTTGATGATCACCAGGGCCTTGGTGTTCGGGGTGATCTTGGCCTTGATGTCAGCCAGGTCTGGCCACCAGTTGGCTTGCTCGTCGCACAGGTAATGCACCGGATTGCCACCGGACAGACTCACGGCTGCGGTCCACAACGGATAGTCAGGCGCAGGCACCAGCACTTCGTCGCCATTGTTGAGCAGGGCCTGCATCGACATCACGATCAGTTCGGAAACGCCGTTGCCCAGGTAGATGTCTTCAATGCCGACGCCTTCTACCTGCTTTTGCTGGTAATACTGCATCACGGCCTTGCGCGCACTGAACAGGCCCTTGGAATCGCTATAGCCCTGGGCTGTCGGCAGGTTGCGGATCACGTCCTGGAGGATTTCATCCGGCGCTTCGAAACCAAAAGGCGCCGGGTTGCCGATGTTCAGCTTGAGGATGCGATGGCCTTCCTCTTCCAGGCGTTTGGCGTGCTTGAGCACCGGGCCGCGAATGTCGTAGCAGACGTTGGCGAGCTTGTTCGATTTGCTGACCTGCATGGCGATGTGTTCCCGAAAATGAACGATCCAGACGGCATTTGGACAACCGTGCTGGGAATCCTGCGTATTCACACAGGCCTGACGCCTTGAGATGCAGCACCCATTTTTCCGTTTGAATGCGCGTGGTCTGGCTGCCAGACTGGCGTTTGACGAGGCGCAATCATACGTGCCGCCCGATCCGTGGAAAAGGTACAGATCGGGCTTTTTCAGCCGCTGAGGTGTGATGATGGAAAAGTTGGAAAAAACCCTGGAAGAATGGAAGGCGATGCTCGATCCAGAGCAGTACAACGTATGTCGCCTCAAAGGCACCGAACGACCGTTTTCCGGTAAATACAACACCACCAAAACCGACGGTGTCTACCACTGCATCTGCTGTAACGAGCCGCTGTTCGACTCCAGGACCAAGTTCGATTCCGGCTGCGGCTGGCCGAGCTTCTATGCGCCGATCGGCGACAGCGCCATGACCGAGATCCGTGATGTCAGCCACGGCATGATCCGCACCGAAGTGGTCTGCGCCAAATGCGATGCGCACCTGGGGCATGTCTTCCCGGATGGCCCACCGCCGACCGGTCTGCGTTATTGCATCAACTCGGTGTGCCTGGACCTGGTGCCCCGCGAGTAATGCGAGCCCTGTAGGAGCGAGCTTGCTCGCGATGGACCAGAGAACAACTCGGAGCACCAGGCTTCCCGCGTTATCGTTGACGACCATCGCGAGCAAGCTCGCTCCTACAGTGGATTGCCGTTCGATAATTTAAATTGCACACAATTCAATTGCTCGCTATGTTTGGCTCAACTTCCCGAATCCGGAGCTTTCATCATGAGCGACAACCTGCTGAGTATCCCTTGCACCACGATCAAGGGTGAGCAAAAGACCCTGGCGGATTTCGCCGGCAAAGCCGTGCTGGTGGTCAACACGGCCAGCAAATGCGGTTTCACTCCGCAGTACAAAGGCCTGGAAGAACTGTGGCAGACCTACAAGGACCAGGGCCTGGTGGTGCTCGGTTTTCCCTGCAACCAGTTCGGCAAACAAGAGCCGGGCAACGAAGGGGCGATATCCGAATTCTGCGAGCTGAACTTCGGAGTCAGCTTCCCGCTGTTCAAAAAGATCGAGGTCAATGGTGCCGACGCCCATCCGCTGTTCGTGCAACTGAAAAAGCGCGCACCGGGTGTGCTGGGTTCCCAGGGCATCAAGTGGAACTTCACCAAGTTCCTGATCGGCAAGGACGGGCAACTGGTCAAGCGCTTCGCTCCGGCGACCAAGCCGCAGGATCTGACCCGCGAGATCGAAGCCCTGCTCAAATGAACACCTTGTCAGTCGATTCCCTGAAGCTCGACAGCCAGCTGTGTTTCAAGCTGTATGCTGCTTCCCGGGCGGTGATTCGCGCCTACAAGCCAATGCTCGATCAGTTGGGCCTGACTTACCCTCAGTACCTGGCGATGCTGGTGCTGTGGGAGTGGCAGGAAGCCGCCCCGGAGCAACCGACCGTCAAGGCATTGGGCGAGCGCCTGGCTCTCGATTCCGGCACGCTGACACCGTTGCTCAAGCGCCTCGAACAACTGCAACTGGTGCAGCGCCAGCGTTCGGCGCGCGATGAGCGTGAAGTGCATCTGAGCCTGTCGCCAACCGGCATGGCCTTGCGCGATCAGGTCGGGCCACTCAAGGCGCGACTGTTGTGCGACAGCGGGGTCGATCTGAATCGTCTCAACGACTTGCGCGACGGTCTCGATCACCTGTTGGGACAGATCAAGGCGCTGTCGTAGCGGGGATCCACAAGTCCAGCAAGGTGGCCAGTTCTTCTCGCCGGAAGGGTTTGGCCAGGTAGTCGCTCATGCCCGCGGCACGACAGCGTTCGCGCTCTTCCGACATGGCGTTGGCCGTCAGGGCGACGATGGGCAGTTGCGGCCAGCGTCCGCTGCGGCGGATTTGCCGGCTGGCTTCATAGCCGTCCATCACTGGCATGTTGCAGTCCATCAGCACCAGGTCGAATTCCCGTTGCTCAAGTTGATCCAGGGCCTCGCCACCATGAGCCGCGGTGGTGACTTCGCAGCCGAGTTTGCCGAGCATGCCCTTGGCTACCAGCTGGTTGACCGGATTATCTTCCACCAGCAGCACACGCCCGCGGCGTAGCGGGGATTGCGTATCGAGCCGGACATCGTTGATCGGGTGGGTTTCCGGTTGCAGGATCCGCCGCAACATCTGATACAGCGTATTGCGTGCCAAGGGACGTGCCTGTTGTTGCAAGGGGGCGAGGGCGTTCACCTCTTCGCTGGGCATGAAATTGCCATAAGCGGTGATCAACAGGATCGGCGCGCTGAGGGCGGGGCGCAAATTGAACAGGCATTCGGGGCAGTCGGTGATGAGCACGTCGGCTGCCAGGCCAAGCAGTGAGTCATCCATGGAGCGCCGTTCATAGTCCAGCCCCCAGCCAGGCAGCAGACCGTTGAGCAATTCGCCCAGCCCGCTGCTGGCGGCAGTGATGGCAATGACTTTGCCCTTGAGCAAAACAGCAGGCATGGCACGGGTATGGACAGGCAATGGCAAATCCGCGCAGAACTGGCTGCCAAACCCCGGCTCGGAGCTGATTGTCAGGCGCCCTTGCATGGCCTCGCAAAGGTTGTAGGTCAGGGCCAGGCCCAACCCGGTGCCACCAAATTGGCGGGTAATACCGACGCCGGCCTGGGTGAAAGGCTGGAAGATTTTGACCTGGGCATCCTGAGGGATGCCGATGCCGGTGTCGCAGACTTCTATTCTGACGCCGTCCGCGAACGTCGACAGGCGCACATCGACACGTCCGAAACGGGTGAACTTGAGAGCGTTGGACAGCAAATTGCTGACGATCTGTCGCACCCGGGTCGGATCGCCGAGCACCAGGGCCGGGAAGTGCGGATCGATCAGGCAGGTCAATTCGACGCTGGGGGCGGCGTTCTGCGACAACAGGTTGGCGGTGTCTTCGATCAGCGAGCCGAGGTCGAAGGGAATGTGCTCGAGTTCGAGTTGACCGGCATCGAACTTCGACAAGTCGAGAATATCGTTGAGCAATTCCACCAGCACTTTGCCCGAGTCATGGGCGATGGACAGCTGCTGCTGTTGTTCGGCGTTCAGCGGTCCGTCAAGGGACAGCGCGATCATCCCGAGCAAGCCATTGAGGGGCGTACGGATTTCATGGCTCATGTTGGCCAGGAACACCGAGCGGGCTTCGGCCATGTCCAGGGCGGTACTGCGGGCGGCTTCCAGTTCCTCGTTGGATTGGCTCAGCCGGGCATTGATCGCCTTGAGTTCGGCAGTGCGGGCCGAGACGATATTTTCCAGTTGACCGAGATACTCGGTCAGGCGGTTTTCCGCGTTGCGTCGCTGCTGGATTTCGGTGGCGGTGTTTTTGAATTGCTGGTTGGCAACCTTGACCAGCACGCCGATCTCATCGTTGGCGTGCCCGGTGGGACATTCCAGTGAGGTCGGCTCGGTACTGCTCGGGTCGCGACCGCTGAGTTCACGGATGACCCGCACCAGGGGTTTGGTCAGCATCACGTAGAACAACGCCAGCAGGATGCCGGACAGCAGCAGGCTGCGCGCGAAGCCATTGAGCAGGGTCACTTCGGCCCGGCGCAGGAACCGGTTGCCGAAGGCGTAAGTGTCGACGTTCAGCCGAAGCGTACCCAGGGATTCGTTGGGTAAATGATCCAGGTAAAGTCGGTCTTCGAACTGTCGATTGGCGTCGAACAGGAAGTCACTGAGCATCCGGTATCCGTTTTGCGCACCGGGTCGCTTGACGCTGGCCAGCACAGTGCCGTTGTTGTCGGTCAGTTTCGCGCCAATGATCGCTGGCGAGCGCAGCAGGCCCAGGGTCAGTTCCTTGGCGAGTTCGGCGTCGATGTTGTAGGCGATTCGCGAGGCCGGGTTGTGGCTGATTTCCAGTAATGAAAGGATTTCACGATTGATGGAGGCGTCTTCACTGGCATAATCGATGCCTATTTGCAGCAGGCTGAGCAGCGTGCCCAGAATGAAACCGACCAGCACGGTAAGCCGGGCTTGCTTGAACGACAGCCGGTTGGTGAATTTGATATCCATGGGGGGTTGAACCACTTCCGTTTCCTTTCGCTGCTCAAGCATAGTCGATCATGCCAGCCTATTGATGTTCACGCGGGGCCTGTATCGCGGGGGCAGCCACTTGTCTGACGCTGTATTTCGTCGCTGTATCACCATCATTACTGTGAACGTGCCTGAGGAGAAGTCGTGGATTCCCGATTGAATGCTTTTCTTGAACGCGCCGATGCCGTTCTGGCCCGTATCGAGCCGTTGCTGCCGGCGCCCCGGCCAGCCATCGACTGGACGCAATGCCTGGCCGCGCGCTGGCAGCGTGAGTCGCGCGGCGGTTATCTGTTGCCGCTGGAGGTCAGCCTCGACATGCGTTTGTCGGACCTGATCGGCGTCGATCGGCAAGTCGAGCAGCTTGGGCGCAATACCCGACAGTTCCTCGACGGTATGCCCGCCAACCACGCCTTGCTCTGGGGCTCGCGCGGCACCGGCAAGTCATCGCTGGTGCGCGCCTTGTTGGCCGAGCACGCTCAAGCCGGTTTGCGCCTGATCGAGATTGAGCGTGATCACCTGGCAGACCTGCCGCGAGTGGTCGAACAGATCGCCAAACTGCCCCAGCGTTTCGTGCTGTTTTGCGATGACCTCTCGTTCGAGTCGGGCGAGGGCGAATACCGGGTACTCAAAAGCGTCCTCGATGGCTCGCTGGAACAGGCGCCGGACAACGTTTTGCTGTACGCCACGTCCAACCGTCGCCACCTGGTGCCGGAAAAGGAAAGTGATAACGAAAACTGGAAGCGGGTCGACGGCGAACTGCATCCCAGCGAAGCGGTGGAAGACAAGATTGCGTTGTCGGATCGCTTCGGCCTGTGGCTGTCGTTCTATCCGTTTACCCAGGAACACTTCCTCAACGTCGTCGAGCACTGGATCGGCCAGTTGGCCGGCAAGGCCGGACTGGCGTGGCAGCGAAGCGAAGAGCTGGACATTCTGGCGGTACGCTGGGCCACCGGCCGAGGCAATCGCAATGGACGTTGCGCCTATCAATTTGCCCGTTATTGGGTCGGGCTGAAACTGTTGGAGCACAAGGCATGATCGATTTACAAAAGAGCGGCCAGGGCCTCGAAGGCTACGGCATGCTGCACGCGCAACTGGAGTCATTGCTGGCGGACGAGCGGGATTTCATTGCCAATGCCGCGCAGTTCTCGGCGTTTCTGTTCAATCAACTCGATGATTTGAACTGGGCCGGTTTCTACTTCAACCGCAATGAAGAACTGGTGTTGGGCCCGTTTCAGGGGCAGATCGCTTGCGTGCGGATTCCGTTCGGTCGCGGCGTATGCGGGACAGCGGCAGCCACCTTGCAGACTCAACGGGTCGAAGATGTGCACGCGTTCCCCGGTCACATTGCCTGCGACAGCGCCTCGAACAGCGAACTGGTGGTGCCACTGGTCAAGGGCGGTCGCTTGATTGGCGTGCTCGATCTCGACAGTCCGAAGCTCGCGCGCTTCACCGCACAGGACCAGGCCGGAATCGAACGACTGGCGGCGATTTTCCTGCGGCTGACCGACTGCTGATCAAGACGCCAGGCCTGCCTTGGCCAGCAGGCCCGACGCGTCCACCGCATCGATCTGCTGGGGATCGAGGAAGCGCCTGGCGTACTGCAAATAGATCTGTGCCTTGATGAACAGCCGGAAAAGCTCCGGGTCGATGTGGGCATCACGGCACATGAACGCCATGATGCCCAGCGCCTCGCTCAAGGTCTTGGCCTTTTTGTAGGGGCGGTCGGCGGCCGTCAGCGCTTCGAAAATGTCGGCTATCGCCATCATCCGCGCCGGCAGGCTCATGTCTTCTCGCTTCAAGCGTTTCGGATAACCACTGCCGTCCATTTTTTCGTGATGCCCGCCGGCTATTTCCGCGACGCTGCGCAAGTGCCCGGGGAACGGCAGGTGGTTGAGCATCAGAATCGTCTGAACGATGTGGTTATTGATGACATAACGCTCTTCGCTCGTCAGGGTGCCCCGGACAATGCTCAGGTTGTACAGCTCGCCCCGATTGTATTTGTGCGGCGGCACGTCGAGTTTGAAGCCCCAGGGATTGTCCGGCGGGATCACTTCGCTTTCGCCGCGTTCGAACAGGTGCTCGGATTTGTCCGCCAGTAATGGTTCGCTGACGGGCAGGGTGGGGGCAGGCGTCCGGGCCTGGCGTCGGTTTTCTTCCCAGGACACGCCCAGCCGGTCATCCAGGGTCCGGGTCCAGGTGCGTTCAGCCAGGCTGCGCAGGCGTTGCAAATCGGCGTCGGCCATGGCTTCGCCACCGAGATTGCAGCGGGCTACGAAGGCGTAATCATCATCCAGCCCGGCCAGGCTGGCATTGCGCAGTTCTGCCAGCGGCTGCTCGTCACCGCCCAGGGCAATGGCTTGCCAGTAGCTGATCCAGACATCGCGCTTGAGTACCTCAAAGCGGGTACGGATTTCGTGGATGCGATCGGTCAGGGTTTCCAGTTTCGTGGCTTTGTCGACGACGTATTCCGGCGTGGTGACCTTGCCGCAATCGTGCAGCCAGGCGGCGATGTGCAGTGCCTCCCACTCATCATCGGTCGGCTGATAGGCGCTGAAGGCAGGCTCCTGGCTGGCTGCCGCCGCTTGGGCAAGCATCAGGGTCAGTTCCGGCACGCGTTGGCAATGACCACCGGTGTAGGGGCTTTTGGCGTCGATGGCACCGGCCAGCAGTTGAATGAAGGCGTCCAGCAGCTGTTTTTGCCGGGCTTGCAGGCGCTGGCTTTCGATGCACACGGCAGCTGCGCCGGACACCGCCTGGAGAAACGCAATGCGGTCCGGCCGCAGTTTGTCCAGATCGCTCTGCTCGCCGCTGTCGGCTAACAGCAACACCAGCAGGCCCACGGTTTCGTTGTGACGATTGTGCAGGCGGATTCCGATCAGATGGACCCGAGGACTTTTCAACGCAAGCAAGACTTTTTGCAGATCAGCCGCCTGCTCGAAACCCAGGTTGCTGACGGCATTATCGACACTTGCCAACTGTTGCAGCCATGGGGGGCTCTGCGGATTATCGAGCGAGTGTCCGCGGATGTCGAAAGATTGCAGGTTTTCGGTGGTGTTATTGATGACCAGTCCATGGGGCTCCATGTGCTCGCCATCACCTTCGCGCAGATAGATCAGGCCGGCCTGGGCCTGACCGATTTTCACGGTTTCAAACAGCACCCGTTCCAGCAACGGGGCGAAACGGGTTTCGGCGCTGAGGCTGTCAGTGATCCGGAAGAAGCTCGCCAGCGTGTCTTTCATCCGTGCCATCGACACACTCAGTTGGTCGACTTCGAGCACCGGCGAGCGACGGGAAAGCGGAAAATTGAAATCGAAACTGCGAATCGCATCGGCCTCCTGCACCAGGGCGCGCAAGGGTTTGACCAGGACTCTGGAGGTCAGCCAACCGAGCGGCACACATAACAGCAGGGTTGCCAGGGTAATGAGCGCACCTTGCCAGCGCATCCGGTAAGCGTCGACGAGCAACTCGTCTTCCGGAACCAGCAGAGCCAGTTGCAGGCCTTGGGGGCCGCCTTCCTGCATGCTGCTGCGAGCCACGATCCACTGCCGGCCGCTGGCGTTCAGGCGACGGCCTTGCGGCGGATTATTGAGCAATGCACCCAGGCTGGGGCTGAGGTTTGCCGCCTTGATCAGGCGGGAAGTCTGATCATCGATGATCAGCCGGCGGCTGTCGGGGTAGGCAATGGCATTGCCTTGGGCATCGAATAGCACGATTTCGGTATTGGGGGTCACGACGTGTTTGGCCAGGGTCGCGCTGAGTTCATCCAGGGTCAGGTCGGCGCCCATGATTGCCTTGTCGCCGCTGTGTCGGGCCAGCGTCGTGCCAATGTCGTGGGTGGAAAAAAAGATATAGGGTTCAGTGGTGATCTGGTCGTTGTCGCCGCGGGCACTGGTAAACCAGGCACGGTTGCGTGGGTCGTACGTGTCGTTCAGGTTTTCCTGACGGCTGACAAGCGCCAGGTTCCGGTCGAAAAACAAAGACTGGGAGTGGGCCTGGCCGCTGCTGTGCTCGATGCTCCAGACCTGGTAAGCCGCCGTGTCCGGGGCCTTGACCTGGGCTTTGACCTCCGGGTTACGCAGCGGGCGGACCATGAAAAAGTCACCATTGTCGTAGCCCAGGTACAGCGAAGCCAGATCGGGGTTGTCCTTGAGTGCCTGGCTGAACGGTTCGAGTAATGCCAGGCGTTGTTCCAGATCGGTGGACTGGCCCGCCGGATTGAGTGCCAGCAGACTCAACAGATGACGAATGGGTTCATAGGTTTCGTGCAGGTCCAGCCGGACATCCTGCTCAATGCGGTTGAAGAGTTTTTCACTGCTGGACAGTATGATTTGTGTGGTTTGTCGATAGTTGAAAAGGCCCAGCACCACCCCGGTCAGCAATAACAAAAAGGTGAACATCACGCTGATATGGATATGCAGGGGAAACCGGCGTGGATCCGTACGCAGTGGGTCAGGCATTGCGGGTTTCTCCAGGATGGTCAACACGCTGCTGAGGGTCCAAGCATAGTTAAGGCTCTGTCATTTTGCTTTCGTCGCAATGCTCGATCTGACGTAGTAACGCGTGCTCCAGCTCAAGCATGGCGCACTCCATGGTTTTGCAGCATCCAGCCACTTTTTCGCGATCGGAATCCTCAAGGCAGGCTGCTTCGAGCGCCTCGCAGCGGTCGATCAAGCGAAAGGCCTGCACTATCCGGGCCGCGCCTTTGATTTTGTGGGCAATGTCCTGCAACGCCCGGGTATCCCCGGAGTGGGATAGCGACAGCAGCGTTTGCAGGTCCTGGCGGTTGCTGCTCACCAACTCATTCAGCAATCGCTGGTTCAAGATCGGGTTGCCCCCGGTCAGCAGTTTCAACCCGTGGAGGCTGAACGCCGGGGTTGCATGGGCTGGTTCAATGCCTTCCATCCATTGACTCAAGGCACCGAGGCTGAGGGGTTTGAACAGGCAGTCGTCCATTCCGGCTTGTTTGCAGCGTTGTATTTCTTCCGGTTGTGCGTTGGCGGTAAACCCGAGAACGGTGCAGGGAGGACGATGGTTATGTCGTTCATGCTGGCGAATGGCGCGGGCCAGCTCGTAACCGTTCATGACCGGCATGTTGCAGTCGGCGATCACCAGATCAAACGGTTGGTCTTTCCACACCTCGAATCCTTCCTTGCCATCGGCCGCGACAGTGAATCGATGGCCAATAAACTCCAGTTGCTGGCAGGTGAGCAGACGGTTGGCCGAGTGATCGTCGACCACCAGAACATTCAATGGGGTTGTGGCGATGACGACTTGCGTTTCGGCAACCTGGGCTGACTGTTGCAGCGGCAACGTTGCCAGTTGCAGTACAACCTGCACTTGAGTGCCGACGCCCGGCTCGCTGTGCAATTGCAGGCTGCCGCCCATCATCTCGCACAGGTTGCGGCTGATCACCAGCCCCAGCCCTGCGCCCCCCCTGGCCGATTGTATGGCGTTGTCGGCCTGGGCAAAGGGTTCGAACAGGCGCTGTTGATCCTGTTCGCTGATCCCGATACCACTGTCGTGAACCTGCACCCGCATTTGCACGCGCTCGGGTTCCGTTGCCGGGTGCAGCTCGACAATGACCCGGACCTGGCCATGCTCGGTAAATTTGATGGCATTGCTGACCAGGTTGGAGAGCACTTGCTTGAAGCGCAAAGGATCCAGCAGCACATCGAAGGTCGGGTTGGCCGAAGAAGACTCCAGCACCAGCTCGAGTTCCTTCTGTCGAGCCAGACCATCGAAAATCCGTACGACCGAGGCCACAAGTTCACCCGGATTGACGCGCTCCGGGCTCAGGCTCAAGCGTCCTGACTCGATTCTGGCGATGTCGAGAATGTCGCCAATCAGTTCCAGCAACCCTTTTGCCGAGTTGTACGCGACATCGATGGCCGGACGCTCCGGGTGCTGATGATCAAGACGCTTGAGTGTCAGTTCGAGCATGCCGATGATCGCGTTCATCGGCGTGCGGATCTCATGGCTCATCGTCGCCAGAAACGTGCTTTTGGCCCGGTTGGCTTTATCGGCGCGTTCTTTCGCGCAACGCAGGTCATCGAGCAGTTGCCGCCGTTCGCTGATGTCGATCCAGCCACCGATAATGCCTTGTACTTTTGCGCTGGAATCCCGATAGGGAAGAATCCAGTGATAGATCGTCAGTTTCCGGCCACCGATATGCAGCTCGCGATCGACAATCAGCGGTCTGCCCTCGGCTACCACGCGCTGGTAGTCGGCCTGGTACTCCCGGGCTTCGAACACATTGCTCATCGATCCCTGCATGACGCTTTTGCCAATGACATCTTCACGTCGGGCGCAGAACGCCTGCAGGTAACTGTCGTTGCAACTTTGCAGTAGCCCCTGGCGATCACGTACGTAAATCGGATGCGGCGTGCCATTGACCAACGATCGCATGAACTCGAATTGATCGTTCAACGCACGCTCGGCGGCCTTGCGCTGCTTGATCTGGCGTCGCATGTAATCGTTCCAAGCAATGGAAATCAGCAGCAACACGCCTGCACCGATGACGATCTGGTAGAACAGTCTTTGATAGTTGCGCCAGGTGTTTTGCGAGGACGCCGAATAGCCGCGCCAGCGGCTGTTGATGATGCCCAGTTCCTCCGGTGAGATGCTCAGTAACGCCTTGTCGAGGATGGCGTTCAACTCTTTGGCGCCTTGGGCTGTGGCAAGGGAAAACGCCGCCTGCTCGGTGCCGATGGTGGTGCTGATTTGCAATGTGTGCTCGAAGAGCCGTGACGAAATGAAGTAGTTGGCAATGATCAGTGAGTTCACGGCGCCGTCGGCCTGACCTTCGGCAAGCATCTCTACGGCGCTGAAGGTGTCCTGGGTTTCGATCAACCTGATCCGGGGAAACTCTCGGCGCAGGTAATCCATGAGTGGATTGCCTCGGGCAATTGCCAGGCGCTTGTCCTGCAACTGCACGAGATTGGCCGGGCTGTCGGCGGCTTTGCGGGTCAGCAGGACGAATGAGTTTTCCAGAAAGGGGCGGGTAAAGTTCAGTTGGGTCTGACGTTGGGCGCTGGGGAGCAGTGCGGCGATCACATCGGCCTTGTTGTTCTTGATCTGTTCGATCATCTCGTCATCGTTTCGACTGCGCCGGATGTCAAAGCGCAAGCCGGTGCGCAGCCTGATCAGTTCAAGCAAATCAGCGGTGACCCCGCGAAAGTTGCCATTGCTGTCGAAAAACGTCAGTGGCGCAAAGGCTTCGTTGACGACGACGCGCACGATCGGATGGTGTGTCAGCCAGCGTTCTTCCCGGTCAGTGAGTTGCAGCTTTTGATCGGTCAGCAGAATGTCGCTACCGGCGCTCCAGCGTTTAGCGATGTTTTCTCGTTCACTGGAGGGGATGGCCCTGATCATCGCATTGATGATGCCGAGCAGTTCGGGGTTGTTCCTGTTCACGGCAAAGCTGAAACCATGGGCTTCATGTTTGCCGAAGTTGGCCATGCGGATGTTGTTCAAGTACCCCTTGTTGATCATGTAGTGAGTTGAAATGGTGTCACCGAGAAACACGTCCGCCTGGTCGAAAGCAACGGCGTTGATCGCATTCTGGTAGGACGGATAGGAGGTGATGATCGCCTTCGGGTACAACGCCCTGACTTCCGGCAGCGGCAAGTAGTGATACACCATGCTCAAGCGCAATCCGGCCAGGCCATCGGCAAGGGATCGGGTTTCCCCTTCACGGGTCACCAATACGGGTTGGTCGACGGCATAGGGTACGGACAGTGCAATGTCGGCAGTGCCAGCTTCGAATCCATTGGCGGTGCCGAGCAGATCGACTTCGCCGTTTTGCAGCGCCGCGATCGCTGCCCCTCGGGAATCGAAACGCTGAACCGTGACGGGCAAACCGGTTGTTTTTTCCAGAAGGCCGGCGTAATCGGCAGTGAACCCTTCATAGTCCCGACCACTGGTGGTCAGGTCGAAGGGGGGATAGTCCGGGGCCGACGTACCGAGCGTCAGTTGATGTTTGCGTTGTATCCATTGTCGTTGGGATTCATCCAGTCGAACCTCCAGTGCCCCGGCCTTCGAGCGGCTGAGCAGCGTGTAGTGTTCACTGCCCGGTGCGCCGAACAACGAGGTGCTCACGCATAGACCTGCGGTCACTTGAATCAGATAGACCTTCAAACGGCTGGGCATCCGGATTCTCACACTAGCGCATTACGTTTTGCCATCTCGATAAGTTCAACCAGGGATTTGGCTTTGAGTTTCTGCATGAGGCGCTTTTTGTAGGTGCTCACGGTCTTGTTACTCAGAAACATTCCCTTGGCGATTTCCTTGTTCGTGCGACCTTGGGCAAAAAGTTGCAAGACCATCAACTCCCGGTCGTTCACCGATTTGAACAGTTCCAGTTCGATGCAGCGCGTTTCATCTCCGCGGACAGGATTCAAAGTCTCGCTCGGGAAGTAGTTGTAACCTGCAAATACCGCTTTTATGGCGCTGACCAGTTCACTGATGTCCTCTTGTTTGCAGACGTAGCCCGATGCACCGGATTGCATGCAACGAATCCCGAAAAGTGTCGGGCATTGTGCTGTCAGTACCAGTGTTTTAAGGGGAGTGCTCATTGCGTTGAATCGGGATAGCACTTCCAGGCCATCCAGCTTTGGAATGCTGATGTCGAGAATGACCAGGTCCGGCATGCATTCGCGAACCATCTGCATGGCGTCGACCCCATTGTCAGTTTCGCCGACGACTTTGTAACCTTCATGTTCCAGTAACATTCGAACGGCAAGGCGGATAACGGGGTGATCGTCGACAATAAAAACGGAGTTCATAATCAAGTCCCATGCGAGCTCAAATAAAGCGCGCACCTTAGCTCAGATACTTGAAGGGACGCATGAACTGACGGAGCTGTAGCAGCAATATAGGAGAAGTCCTACAGATTAAAAAGAATTGGACTACGTATTAACTAGGTTTTTTATTAGGAAGGCTGAGGAAAGCCAATGTTCAGGTGCGCTTTAAAATGAGGTTGTTTGTAGGTTTTTGGTTGTTTATTGATCGACTGTTGTGTGTGCTTTTTTCTACAGTGGTGCTGAGGTCAACAAGTTTCTAAATTCAGATTGTTTCAATGGTTTTATCAAGTAACCCAATAATGGCAGCCCATGTTCAGCGGCCGCTTTTTCAAGTTCATCCAATTCAGAAGTCGTCAGGCTGCTCAGAATGATCGCTTGTCTGATCAGCCCTCGCTGGCTGGCGAGCCGGACCAGATCGAGTCCTGTCAGATCGGGCAGGCATTGATCGCATAAAAGGACGTCGAACGGTTGGGCAGCCCCGAGCATTTGCTGCATGGCGCCTTTGGCACTGTCGGTGGTCGTCAGTCGATTGAAGCCATAACTTTCCAGCAGGTATTGGGTGGCTATTAGTTGGAAGGGGTGGTCTTCCACCACGAGGATGCGTAGATCGTCTTTGGCCATGGGGCGCACTTCATCTGTCGAACAGAAGGGAGGGCGATTGTTTCGCGAGTGTATCGGGCAAGCGATCAGTTCGCTCGCCATGTGCTGTAGGGCGATTCGACGAAACTTGAGTGTTGTTGGATATTGAAGGGTTGATCAGCCATAACGGATGCCGTAATGGCTGATCAACCGATACACCTCAGTGGCTGCCGCGGCCGGTCATCTCCAGGGCCATGTCACTGGCATAGCTGTCGGTCATGCCGGCGATGAAATCAATCATGCGCAAAAACGAAGTGTGCAATGGGCCGTGAGGATCGGGTGCATTGTTGCCCAGCAGGTCAAGGATACGGCGGCTCTTGAACGACGGGGTACGACCGTTGTGCTGCTCCAGCGCTGCACCGCAAAAGGCGTTGAGCAGGATTTCCAGTGTGGTGTAGGCGCCGATCTCGTGCAGGGTCTTGCGCTTGTCCTGGAAGATTTTCTTGCGAGCCATGTCCTTGGCATTCAACACGCAGCGCTTGGCCGGACCGTGCATGTGTTCCACCAGATCGCCGGGCAGCGTACCGGCCAACAGCGCATCCTGTTGCTCGACAAAGGCGCGGGCCGCAGCATTGGTCAAGTGCTCGATGGCTTTACCACGCAGGATCGCCAGTTTGCGTCGGCGCGAATCGCCAGGACCGAGCTGGCGGTAGGTCTCCGGCAAGTCATCGCCCACCAGGTCCAGCAGCAGGGACTCGACTTCGGCGTATTCCAGCAACTCCATTTCCAGGCCGTCTTCCAGGTCGATCAGCGCATAGCAGATGTCGTCGGCGGCCTCCATCAGGTACACCAGCGGATGCCGTGCCCAGCGTTGCTCCTCCAGTTGCGGCAGGCCGAGCTTATGGGCGATCTGCTCCAGTAGCGGCAGCTCGCTCTGATAACACCCGAACTTGTGTTTTTTGTATCCCAGCGAGTCGGCGTGCTTTGCCGTCCATGGATACTTCAGGTACGTGCCCAGCGTTGCATACGTCAGTCGGGTGCCGCCGTCGAACTGGTGATACTCCAGTTGAGTGAGTACCCGAAAGCCTTGGGCATTGCCTTCGAAGTTCAGGAAGTCATTGCGCTCGGCTTCACTCATTGCGTCCAGCCAGCCACGGCCTGCAGCTTGCTGGAACCAGTGCCGGATCGCGTCCTCACCGGAATGGCCGAAAGGCGGGTTGCCGATGTCGTGCGCCAGGCAGGCCGATTGCACCACCATCCCCAGGTCGCTGGGTTCGCACCAGTCGGGCAGGGCGTTGCGGATGGTTTCGCCGACCCGCATGCCCAGTGAGCGACCCACGCAACTGACTTCCAGTGAGTGAGTCAGGCGCGTATGAATGTGATCATTGCTGGACACCGGATGGACCTGGGTCTTGCGCCCGAGGCGACGGAAAGCCCCCGAGAAAATGATGCGGTCATGGTCTTTGTGAAAAGGACTGCGGCCGAGCTCTTCAGGGCTGTGCAGAGGTTTTCCGAGGCGTTCGCGGGTAAGCAGGGTGTGCCAATCCAAGGCGGGGTCTCTCCGTCAGGTGACTGATGGCCTAGCTTCCCGTTTCGCGTCATGACCTGCAAGCGGAACTACAACCCGGCGGCGTCGATATCGATGAGCAGCAGGCGTTCACCAATGTCGGAAGACTACCCGACGGTCAGGCAGTAATGGTTGCTCGTGGCGTCTCGAGTGGCACCCCTCGATAGAGGGGCGCATCCCGTTGACGCTGCAAGAGCGCAGCCAGAAAGAAACCGTTCAGTCTTTGCGCGAAGAGCCCTGCATGATCAGTTTGATCAGCGGCCCCAGTGTGGTGCCGAGTTGGACCAGCCGGGTCAGGCTGCTGAGGCCACCACCGTTTTTTGCACCCTTGCCGGTCAGAAAGCCCAGCAAGGTGACGGCGGCCACGCCCCAGAGTGGGGCGTGTTTGATGCCGAAGCCGTCCTGCAGGTTTTGCGTCATCCCGCGCACGCGTTGCAAGGGTTGCAGCAGTTGCGCGGATTCGTGGCGGATTTCCTGACGATGCATTTCCATGCGCAGGCGGATCAGGGCCTTGCGCATTTCCGTGCGCGAGCTGTTGTGTGGCAGTTCAGGCAGGCTCATGGCAGCAGGCGCTCCCGATCGTTGGCCAGCTCTTCCAGCGTGCCATTGAAGGGCGAGGACTCATCGAAAATCGCTGCTCTCAAGCGCATTGCGCAGAACAGGGCGGCGAGGGTGTAGAACACACAGAGCCCGATGATGGCGGTCAGGCGATACGTGTCCCAAAACACGATAAGCACCAGCGTCGACAATCCCACCAACAGCAATAACGCAAACACCAGGGCCAGGCCGGCAAACAGCAACAGGCTGACGGTGCGGGCTTTCTGTTCCTGCAATTCGATGCCGAACAGTTCGACATGGCTGTGCAGCAACCCAAGGAAGGCAGCACCCAGGCGCCGCGATGAGGAGCTTGTTCCCGTTACAGACGGGCCGGATTCGCCGATCGACATATCAGCGCCGGCTGGCCAGCAGGCCGATCAGGAAACCCACGCCGGCCGCGATCCCGACGGATTGCCAAGGGTTGGCCTGGACATAGTCTTCAGTGGCGGTGACAGCAGCCTTGCCGCGTTCGCGCAGGGAGTCTTCGGTCAGCTTCAGGGTTTCACGGGCACGCAAGAGACTTTCGTGGATCTGCTCGCGCAACTCGTCGGCCTGATCGCCGGCCAGGGTCGCGGTGTGCTCCAGCAACCGTTCGGTGTCACTGACCAGTGTCTGAAAGTCGTTCATCAGGATTTCTTGAGCAGTCTTTGCCTGGGTGCGGGCCATGGGGGATCTCCATAAGTGGCTTTCTGATGCGTTCGAGTATGAGCCTTCGGCGAAGGTTCAGTACAAATGACTGGTACAACTTTTGCTGTGTCGTGGTGCGCCGGTCCGCACCATCGCGCTATAGCCGGGCATGATTTCAGTAAAACCGTAGGACCAACAATCAAAAACGCGCGTAAACGTTCGGGGCATGTTTTGTCCGGACGCAATCCGTGCGCCAAATCGGTTCAACGAAATCAGTCCGCTGATGCGTCGAAGCCGCAACTTGGTGCATGGATCTTCTTCGCGAACTGCTTTGGTGCTTTTTTCTGCCATAAGGTCTGCCCATCCCATGGAAAACCTGCAAAGCGCTGTGGACACTCTGGTCCATAGCTCCAACACACTGTTCATTCTGATCGGCGCGGTCATGGTTCTGGCCATGCACGCCGGTTTCGCCTTTCTCGAAGTCGGAACCGTGCGACAGAAAAACCAGGTCAATGCGCTGTCGAAAATCCTCAGTGACTTCGCCGTTTCGACACTGGCCTACTTCTTTATAGGCTATTGGATTTCCTATGGCGTGACCTTCTTGCAGCCAGCGGCCGTGCTCAATGCCGACCATGGCTATGGACTGGTGAAGTTTTTCTTCCTGCTGACCTTTGCCGCGGCGATCCCGGCGATCATTTCCGGAGGGATCGCCGAGCGCGCGAGGTTTGTCCCCCAACTGTGTGCGACAGCGTTGATTGTTGCGTTCATCTATCCGTTCTTCGAAGGCATAGTCTGGAACGGCAACCTGGGCCTGCAGGCCTGGTTGCTGGAACGCTTTGGCGCCGGTTTCCATGATTTCGCAGGTTCCGTGGTGGTGCATGCCATGGGTGGTTGGCTGGCGCTGGCGGCGGTGTTGTTGCTCGGGCCGCGTAACGGCCGTTATCGCGACGGACGCCTGGTCGCGTTCGCGCCATCGAGCATCCCGTTTCTGGCGCTGGGCTCGTGGATCCTGATCGTCGGCTGGTTCGGCTTCAACGTCATGAGCGCGCAAACCCTGCAAGGTGTCAGTGGACTGGTGGCGGTGAACTCGCTTATGGCCATGGTCGGCGGTACGGTGGCCGCGCTGATTGTCGGGCGCAACGACCCCGGCTTTCTGCACAACGGCCCGTTGGCGGGGCTCGTGGCAATCTGTGCCGGTTCCGACCTGATGCATCCCGTGGGGGCGCTGGTGACCGGCGCCGTCGCGGGGGCGTTGTTTGTCTGGTGCTTTACCGCAGCCCAAGGCAAATGGCGTATTGACGATGTATTGGGTGTGTGGCCGCTGCATGGCTTGTGCGGCGTATGGGGTGGCATTGCCTGCGGCATCTTCGGCCAGAGTGCCTTGGGCGGCCTGGGTGGGGTCAGCCTGATCAGTCAGTTGATTGGCACTGCGCTGGGCGTGACCGTGGCGCTGGCCGGCGGGTTTGCGGTGTATGGCGTGATCAAGGCGTTGCATGGATTGCGCCTGAGTCAGGAAGAGGAGTATTACGGCGCGGATCTGTCGATTCACAAGATCGGCGCCGTGAGCCAGGACTGATTCAGGTTTCTTCATCGTTGCTGGCATCAGGGCAGGGGCTCAATGGCTCGACGGTTTTTCGGGGCAGGCCTAGAATGATCACTTCAATTTTTGGTTGAGCGCTCATGCTTCCTGAATGTCAGCTGTTCGGCACCCTTGGATGCCATCTATGTGAAGTCGCCGAAGCCATGTTGATGGAGTTTGTCGAGCGCGGTCTGCTGGTGGAACTGGTGGATATCGCTGACAAGGAAACGTGGTTCGCAGCTTACAGCCTGCGTATTCCAGTGCTGCGGCGAGTCGATACCGGCGCTGAACTGGGCTGGCCGTTCAGTGCCGATGAGGTGGTGGCGTTCCTGCGCTAAGCGTTTTTGCGCTGGCGCTATCTCCCGCCTGTCGAACTTTGCGATTGATCCCCTTGGCTTATACGGTGTTGATCGGATACTGTACGCACATACAGTTATTCGCGGTGCCTGCCTGCCGTTGCCGATTTTCGGGAACGGGCGGGCAAGCCCGGGCGTGAGAGGGATGAATCGTGGTCAATGTCGAACAGTTGAAGAGCAGCGTGAACCGGATGTCCGCAGACGTCGTGCACGAGGCCGTCCGTGAGTTGCGTCTGGATGGTTTGGTGACCGAGGGAAAAACGCCCTTCAACAAAACGCATTTCAATACCTGTTTCGCTGAAATCGAAGCCTTGTTTCAACGCGCGGGTTATCACCGGCAACTCGATGTCGTGGGTTATCAGGGATTGTTGTACGCCCTGTATGACCCCGCTCGCTGGGAGGCGGTCGATGTACTGCGCTGGCTCAAGGAGTACACCGAGGCGGCGGCACGCACGCAGATCCCGGCTTGAGGAATCTTAGGGGGCGTTCGCAATTAGTTTTCACGCCGCGCCGGGAAAACTAATTGAGAACGCCCCCCTAGGTTCATTCCCCCTGCTGTTGGATAATGCCGCTCTGCACTGAGGGTTAGAGCTTTCGTATGTCCACTTCTTCTTTTTCCGCGGCACACAGTCAGGCCAGTACGCTCTACCTGCCACCTGGCCCGTGGCAGACCGTTGTCGATTGCCTGTGTGAGCATTTCAGCGCCATCGATCGTGAACAATGGCTGGACAGAATCGCCCGTGGCCGTGTCCTCGATGGACAAGGCCTGCCGATCGCCCTCGATCTGGCCTACAAGGAAGGTTTGCGGATTCATTATTTTCGCGAAGTGCCGGATGAAAAGCCGATCCCGGTGATCGAGTCGATCCTGTACGCGGACGAACATCTGGTGGTGGCCGACAAACCGCACTTTCTGCCTGTGACACCGGCTGGCGAATACGTCGAACAGACGCTGCTGAGGCGCTTGATCCGGCGCCTGGATAATCCGCATCTGGTGCCATTGCATCGCATTGACCGGCATACTGCGGGGCTGGTGCTGTTTTCCGCCAACCCGAAGACTCGTTCGGCTTATCAGTCCTTGTTTCCAACCCGGCAGATCGAAAAACGCTACGAGGCCATCGCACGGGCGTTGCCTGATCTTGCTTTCCCGCTGGTTCATAAAAGCCGACTGGTCGATGGCGAACCGTTCTTCCGCATGCAGGAGGGGCCCGGGGCCAGCAACACCGAGACTGCGGTAGAAGTCAGGGAGAAACAGGGAGATCTCTGGCGTTATGGTCTTTACCCGGTGACGGGCAAGAAACATCAGCTGCGGGTCCATATGGCCGCGTTGGGAGCCGGTATCTGCAACGACCCGTTTTACCCCGAGGTGCTCAAGGATGTGCAGGATGACTACGCCAATCCTTTGAAACTGCTGGCTCAGGGGCTGAAATTTATCGATCCGGTCACGGGCCAGGAGCGAGCGTTCGAGAGTGAAATCACCCTGCAATGGTGATCGAAAAGCGCCCCTGAAGCGCTAATGCCAGTCAGTTAAGCGTTAATGCGGTCTGTAGCAGCTGCCGAGCCCGCGAGGCTGCGTTCGGCTGCGAAGCAGTCGTAAAATCAGTCATTGCGCTACGTCAGGCAGGCCGCGTCAGCTGGACTCACGACTGCTATGCAGCTGAACGCAGCCTCGCGGGCTCGGCAGCTGCTACAAAGGGTGTCTAACTGACTGGCATTACCCTGAAGCGCTGTTCTTCAGACGTGAAAAAGCCCGCATCAAGCGGGCTTTTCTGTATCCGGCGGCGCCAGGATTACAGCTCTTTAACGGTACGAACCTGGTCTTTGTTGATGCGGGTCTGTTTACCATCGAGCTGTTCGAATTCGTAGAAACCGGAATCCTTGTCGAACTGTGGAGTGTCGACGGCCTGGATTTCGCGACCGTCATTCAAGGTGATCACCGTAGGCGACGAGCAACCGGCGAGGGTTGCGAGGCCGAGTGCAAGCATGAAAGTGGCGAGGGTCCGTTGAATCATGAGTGTGTCTCCGAATAAGAATTCTTTGGTTGCTGAACTTGAGACGTACACCGTCCGCGCAAGTTCCTGATCAAAGTCAGTCTGACACAGTGTTATGACCGCTTAACAGTTCCGGCGTGTTCAGGTTGGCCAGCCGAGGGTCTTTGTCGGGGCATTGCAGTGCAGTCGCGCCGAGCTTGTGCATCAACCGGCCAGGGCTGCGCTCACCTTCGCTCCAGGCATTCTCGAACGCCGCCCTGTGTTCCACGGGAATCACGCACAGCAACGGTTCCCAGTGGCCGTCATGCCGCACCATCAGCGGTTTGTCCGGATGCAGGTTGGCGGTTTCGCGCATGTTGCCGATCAGCGCCGCATCAATGCCCGGAACGTCACATGGCAGGACCAACAGGTGAGTGTGGCGAGCAGCTTTCAGGCCTGCGCGAATACCGGCCAGAGGCCCAGGGAAGTCGCCCTCATCATCGTGGACCAACTGGTCGGCATAGGGCCCATACTTTTCAAGGTTGCGATTGCAGGAGATGATCAGGTCATCGGTCAGTGGACGGGTCTTGCGATGCAAGTGTGCAATCAGCGGTTCGCCGTGCCAGTCCAGCAACCCTTTATCCTGACCGCCCATACGTTGGCCGCGACCACCCGCCAGGAGCAGAATGGAGCAGGGTGGCAATTGTGAATTCGTGGTCATGGCAGGTCTCCATGGGAGCGGCGAAAAAACGGAGCGCTGTGATATAACACCGGGCTGTTTCTCCTACAACTGGACGAGCCTATGAAAGCCAAGGCTGATGTACCTTTCGCACCGCTGAACATCGCCGTGCTGACTGTCAGTGATACCCGCACACTGGAAACCGACACCTCAGGTCAGGTCTTTGTCGACCGCTTGACCGCTGCGGGTCATAACCTGGCAGCCCGGGTGTTGCTCAAAGATGACCTCTACAAAATTCGCGCGCAAGTCGCCAACTGGATTGCCGACGATGTCGTGCAGGTTGTGCTGATCACCGGCGGAACCGGTTTTACCGGGCGTGACAGCACGCCAGAAGCCGTCAGCTGCCTGCTGGACAAACAGGTTGATGGATTTGGTGAGCTGTTCCGCCAGATCTCGGTTGCCGATATCGGCACCTCGACCGTTCAGTCCCGGACTTTGGCCGGGTTGGCCAACGGTACGCTGGTTTGCTGTTTGCCGGGTTCGACCAATGCCGTGCGCACCGGTTGGGACGGCATACTTGCCGAGCAGCTGGATTCGCGGCATCGCCCGTGCAATTTCGTACCCCATTTGAAACAGGCAGCGCCTTGTGAATCCCGTGGGTAAGCCTGGCAAGGCTGGCAGTCTGATGCCTGTCGAGCAGGCGTTGGCGCGTCTGCTGGAAATGGCCGAAGCCTCAAGGATTGTCGAGCGTGAACGCATGCCGTTGGCGCAGGTGCAGGGGCGTGTACTGGCTGAAGATCTGGTGTCGACACTTGATCTACCGCCGTGGCCCAACAGCGCGATGGACGGTTATGCCTTGCGCATGGCTGACTGGACGGGAGAGCCGTTGGTGGTCAGTCAGAAGGTGTTTGCCGGCCAGGCCCCCGATCCGTTGCAGCCAGGAACTTGCGCGCGCATTTTCACCGGGGCGCCTGTTCCCGCAGGTGCCGATTGTGTTGAGATGCAGGAAAACGCCGAGGTTCAGGCGGATGAGCGAGTGCGCTTCACCGAAACCATGACCCAAGGCCAGAACATTCGTCCGCAAGGCCAGGAAACGACCATCGGCGAGTTGATTCTGCCGGCAGGTACGCGGCTGGGGCCGATCGAGCAAGGATTGGCTGCCTCCTTGGGATGCGCAGAGCTGGAAGTGGTTCGCAAGGTGCGTGTGGCGGTGCTGTCTACCGGCGACGAACTGATTGAGCCCGGGCAGACGCTGGGGCCAGGACAGATCTATAACAGCAACCGGGTGTTGTTGTGTAGCTGGTTGCAGCGTTTGGGGTGTGAAGTCATCGACGCGGGAATTCTTCCGGACAATCTGGAAACCACTCGTTCCCGATTGGGTGAGTTGAAGGATGTCGACCTGATCCTCTCGACCGGTGGCGTATCGGTAGGAGAAGCCGATTTTCTGGGCATTGCCTTGCGCGAAGAGGGTGAGTTGACGTTGTGGAAACTCGCCATCAAGCCTGGTAAACCGCTGACGTTCGGGCATTTCCGCGGTGTGCCGGTGATCGGCTTGCCGGGCAATCCGGCGTCGACCCTCGTGACCTTTGCTTTGTTGACCAGGCCCTATCTCTTGCGTCGTCAGGGTGTGCAAGACGTTGAGCCGTTGAAGGTGCAGGTGCCGGCAGGGTTTGACTGGCTCCATCCCGGCAATCGGCGTGAGTATTTGCGCGGGCGGCTGGAAAACGGCAGGGCGACGATCTACAAAAACCAGAGTTCCGGTGTGCTGCGCAGCGCTGCCTGGGCTGATGGACTGGTAGAAGTCCTGGAAGGTCGCACGCTGGTTCAGGGCGACAGCGTTTTCTTCATTCCGTTGAGTGAAGTCCTGAGTTGATGGCTTCAGCGTCTTTGTCACACAAGACCCGGTTGATTGAGCCGGGTCTTGTGTTGATGACAGCTCAATGTGCGAGAAGCAATGAAATAACCTGCTCGAAACGGCTATTGGCGATCCAGCCAAGAAGGCCGAGGATCACGGCTGTTCCGCCGGCGGAATAGGCAAGCCTGTGCCTGATGGATTTGACGTCACCCCGGACTTCTTCCATGTCCCTGCGTATGTACTTGAGGTGTGTTTCCAGCTCGGTGACGCGAGGTTCCATATCAATTTCTCCCGTGGCTTTTATGCTGTTGCTGCATTCAGTTCGGTGGCCTGCACTTTTAATATCTGTGAGCGGCAAGGCTGAAATAGCGGGTGATGCGAGGTTTTGGGTTTGCATGGCACGTCCTTGTGATGTCCTGCTGCAGCCCAAGGTCTACCAATTCAGAATTCTGGTCAATTGAGCCGATTCCTCATGTTTTGTAAGAAAAATCCTGCCGTGTCTTTCAGTCAGGAAATAATTCATTTTCTTACGACTTTTAACGGAAGCTTCGAGGTTAACGAGACTGACAGGAGGTGGGCGGGACGTTGAAAAACCTGCTGGCCGAAGGCTACGGCATCGACAGCATGTTTGTCCGTGCGCGCCTGTCCTGGTTCGAGATCAAGGTCTCGGAAGGGCTTTACATCAATCTGGATGGTGAGCCGCTGGAAGGGGAGAACCTGCGTTTTTCGGTTCGCCCAGCGGCGCTGCTCGTGCATTTTTCCGAGGATTCGCCGCTATTGAATGCCACTGAGGCGTCTAGTCATCGAGGCTGATGATTTGTTCACGCACGGCAAATAACACCAGGCCGGCTACATCGTAGATCTGCAAGCGCTTCATGATCTGCGAGCGGTGGGTTTCGACGGTCTTGACGCTCAGCCCCAGGCCGTTGGCGATTTCTCGGGTGGATTTTCCGCGAACGATCAACCGCAGGATTTCCAGCTGACGGGCTGTCAGGTTGTGCGAGTCGGCAGGTTCGGGCTGGTGTTTCTGGTTTCGGATCAATGCCTGATTGATCACCGTGTGGGCAATGGCCGGGCTCAGATAGCGCTCGTTGTTGCGCAAGGCCTCCAGCGCGTGTTCGAGTTCGGTCGCCGTGGTGTCCTTGAGCAGGTAGCCATGGGCTCCGGACTCCAGCGCCTGCATGATGAGGGCCGGGTCGGTGTGCATCGAGAGGATCAGGACCTTACTTTGCGGGCGTACTCGCTTGAGCTGCTGCAAGGCTTCGAGGCCGCCGGTGTGACGCATCGAAATATCCAGCAGGACAATATCCGGGGACAGATGCCCGACCATTTCAAGCAACTGCGAGCCGTCATTGGCCTCACCGATGACGGCGTAGCCGGGTAGATCCATTACCAGGGCGCGCACGCCAGCCCTGATCAGCGAGTGGTCATCCACCAGTAGTAAATTACAAGTCAATGCATAACCTTATTCGAACTTGCCCGTTCGAGCGCACGGGGCGCCCAGGGAAAAAGAGCTTCGATTTGAGTGCCTTTGCCCGGCTCGCTGGTAACGGTCAATGTGCCGCCCAGTTGGTCGATCCGTTCCGACATCCCGGCCATACCGCGTTGCCCTTCACGACCAGGGTCTGTTGCTGGCGCGAAGCCCTGACCATCATCGCGGATCTGCAACATCAGGCCCTGTGGCAGACGCTGCAGGCACACCAGCAGGTTCCTGGCCTGGGCATGTCGCAGGATGTTGGTGACCGCTTCCTGGGTGATACGGAAAGCGGCCACGGCCATTTCCTCGGGTATGCCGGTCAGGCGCTGTTGGCATTCCAGGCTCCAGTGCACCGGGGTGTTGGCCAGAGTCTTGAGCAGGTGAGCCCGCAGACTGGCTTCCAGCCCAAGGCTGGTTAACTGCCGGGGATTGAGAATGGCCGATACGTCACGAACTTTGGCCAGGGTTTCTTCCAGTGTGTCGCAGAGGACCGAGCATTGCTCCTGGAGTTCTTCGGGCATCCGGCGTTTGAGCCAGTCACTTTGAAGTTTTGCGGCAGTCAGCAATTGACCGATGTCGTCATGCAGTTCCCGGCTCAACCGGTGACGCTCGTTTTCCTGAACCTGCAACAGCCGGTCGGCCAGTTCCTGAGGCTCGAATTTGATGGATTTGCGCGAGAGGCGGTATTGCACCGCAACACTGGTCAGCGCCGCAATGTTGAGCATCAGTAATGCCAGGGGCAACGGAATGGACAAGCCATAGACCAGCAAACTGCCGAGCGTCGAGCAGGCGCATAGCAACAGCGTGAATGTGCGTGCATTTTCTCGGGACGGTGGCCACATGGCGATTGACTTGAGGCTGGCGTGCATAGCGGATGGAGCCAATGGATGTTCGCTGCGGGCAGACCGGTCATGCAGACTGACTGGCCCCTGTTTTTTAATGTGGAGCGTCGACTTCAACGGCATGTACTTTTTGGTTGGAGAAATCAGCCCCAAACTGTCTGGCTGCAATCACACTGCCATTAATTGGCGCCAACTAACAGGCGGCATAGTAGCACTTAAGATACCGTTGGTCGCGTTCGTATAGATGTCCGAAAAGTCAGGAGTTGGACGGTGGTTCCATAATGGAGCAAGTTGGTTATTGTCGTCGCAAGGTGACAATTGTCCCCGGATTTTGTTGTTGATACCAAGGCAATACCCTAGTCAAGACAGGCACGCAACTGTCGATGGGTATTAGTGTTTGTTACAGAATGTCGTTTATAGCTATGAAATATTCATTTGCGACATGTGCGCACTCAAGTTGCAGCGCGGTATAGATAACCAAAACACGCCGTACGGCATAGTTTGGTAAGTTCAGGCCTGCCGTTCGGAATAGGACACAAGGGTGAACGGCCTGGAAATGAGAGGTGGTTGAAACCGGCTTTGCCCAACCTGAAAGGCAAAAGCTTCGATAAGGGTGACCTGCTCGCTGTCGTCGAGACTGAGCTGCCCGGTGGTCTGGTCGATGAGTTCGAGTTGCCAGGCAATCAGGGTCAGGCAGTCTTTCAAGGCACTCAGTGCCTCGTCGTGCAGGCTCATCGTGTTCTGTGCGTGGTTCAGCAGGCCATGAATATGCAGGGAGAATTCAGACACGGCCGCCAACGACAGCGTATCGGCCTTATTGGCCAGCTTGAGCAGGGTGCTGAGCATGCAGTCGATGGCGTCCTTGTCATTGCTGATCAGCTGCAGATGACTCAGGCATTCCTCGGTTTTAGCCAGGAGTGTTTCAGCCTCGACGAGAAACTCCGGGAGCCGCCGGGCCCACTCTTTACGGTCGTTCGGCATACTTATCTCCACAACGTCATGTCAAATGAGGGGATATCGTGTGTGTCGACGAGGGCGGTCGGGACCCCGGCATCGCCGAGTCGTCGGGTGAGCGAACGGCGGCTGGCCCGGAGGCAGGCTGGGGAACACGAGAGGGTGGTTGGCCACTTACTGGCGATCGCACACAAAAGCCTGACTCCGTTCATGCATTGAGAATGGCGTCACATTAATGGCTATTGGATATTGCGAACATCAGGTTGCACCTGATTGTTGATAGGGGAATCCCTTACGCAGAGGAACTTGTCGTGTGAACTATGGTCGCGCTTGCGCAGGCGGGCAGCAGATGTATGCACGGCGCCAGTAAAGCATGATGTTAATATGACATCAATGCTCGGGCGTGGCATTTTAGAGAGGGTCAAGCTTCGGCAAAAACAGCCGATAACCTCCTTTAAGTGAATTCATCCGAACAAGACCAGGAGTCATTGATGGCCGGCATTCTCGACACGGTAGACCAACGCACGCAACTGGTGGGTGAGAATCGCCTGGAAATTCTCATGTTCCGGCTCGCCGGACGGCAATTGTTCGCGATCAACGTCTTTAAAGTACAGGAAGTCCTGCAGCTGCCAAAGTTGACGCTGATGCCGCAGCGCCATCCTTTTGTGTGCGGCGTGGTCAATCTGCGTGGCCAGACCCTGCCGGTGATCGACCTGTCCCAGGCCATCGGCATGCGCCCGCTGGTGCCGGGGCCTGGCAGCACGATTATCGTCACCGAATACAACCGTTCGGTTCAGGCCTTCCTGGTCGGTGGCGTGGACCGGATCGTCAACATGAACTGGGAATCCATCCTGCCACCTCCAGGCAGCGCCGGCCGCGAGCACTACCTGACGGCCATCAGCAAAGTCGATGATCAACTGGTGGAAATCATCGATGTCGAAAAGGTCCTGGCCGAAATCGTCCCGTACAACGCCAAAGTCTCCCGCGACAAGCTCGAAGATCCGGTGCTGGAACGTGCCCGTGGCCGTGAGGTGCTGCTGGTGGATGACTCGAACGTGGCCCTGGCGCAATTGCGCGATACCCTGGGGCAGTTGGGCGTGAAGATGCACATCGCCAGCGACGGTCTGAAGGCCTTGAACATGCTCAAGGCCTGGGCCGATACCGGCGTACACATGACCGACAAACTGTTGATGGTGTTCACCGATGCGGAAATGCCGGAAATGGATGGTTATCGCCTGACGACCGAAATCCGCAACGACCCGCGCCTGCGTGGCTTGTATGTGGTTCTGCACACGTCTTTGTCCGGCAGCTTCAACGATTCGATGGTCAAGAAGGTCGGCTGCGACAATTTCCTCTCCAAGTTCCAGCCGGACAAACTCGTCGACGTGGTGCGCCAGCGCCTGATGCTTGACGAAGTGCCGGCCTAAGCGGGGCCTGCATAACCTGTGGGAGCGGGCTTGCTCGCGAAGGCGGTGTGACAGTTGGCATTGTTATCGACTGACACACCGCCTTCG